>NZ_JBHXDQ010000087.1:0-34766 GCF_042725875.1 Streptomyces sp. NPDC127038
CCGGCGTTCCGTACGGGCCCTCTCGGGGCCGTGCGGCTCTCTGGCTGTCGTCAGTCCTCGTCGCGGCGGAGCGACGGCTTCAGGTCCTTCAGCCGGCCCAGCAGGCCGTTCACGAACGAGGGCGACTCGTCCGTGGAGAACTCCTTCGCCAGCTGCACCGCCTCGTCGAGCACCACGGCGTCCGGGGTCTCGTCGACCCAGATCAGCTCGTAGGCACCGAGGCGCAGGATGTTGCGGTCGACGACCGGCATCCTGTCCAGGGTCCAGCCGACGGCGTACTGCGCGATGAGATCGTCGATGCGCCGCGCCTTGACGGCGTAGCCCTCGACGAGCTCCATGGTGTATTCGCTGACCGGGGGCTGCCGGGTGTCGGACCGGGAGTGCCGGATCCAGTCCGCGAGGACCGTCAGGACGTCCACACCGCGCTGGTCGCCCTCGAAGAGGATCTGGAAGGCGCGCTTGCGGGCCGTGTTGCGGGCAGCCACGGTTAGCTGTTCACCCGGCCGAGGTAGTCGCTGGTGCGGGTGTCGACCTTGATCTTCTCACCGGTGGTGATGAAGAGCGGGACCTGGATCTGGTGACCGGTCTCCAGGGTGGCGGGCTTGGTGCCACCGGTGGAGCGGTCGCCCTGGACGCCCGGCTCGGTCTCCTGGATGACCAGCTCGACGGCGGCCGGCAGCTCGACGAAGAGCACCTCGCCCTCGTGCTGGGCGACGCTGGCCGTGAAGCCCTCGATCAGGAAGTTGGCGGCGTCGCCGACGGCCTTGCGGTCGACCATGAGCTGGTCGTAGGTCTCCATGTCCATGAAGACGAAGTACTCGCCGTCCATGTACGAGAACTGCATGTCGCGCTTGTCGATCGTGGCCGTCTCGACCTTGACGCCGGCGTTGAACGTCTTGTCGACGACCTTGCCGGAGAGCACGTTCTTCAGCTTGGTGCGCACGAAGGCCGGGCCCTTGCCGGGCTTGACGTGCTGGAACTCGACGACGGACCAGAGCTGGCCTCCGTCGAGCTTGAGCACCAGGCCGTTCTTGAGGTCGTTCGTGGAAGCCACGGTTGCGGAATCTCCTGGACTGACGTGGACGACCCCGGCGCACGCGCGCGGCCCGGAGGCTAGAGCGCGAGCAGTTCCTTGGTCGTGATGGTGAGTAGCTCGGGTCCGCCGTCCGCCTCAGGGCGTACGACGAGCGTGTCATCGATCCTGACACCGCCCCGGCCCGGAAGGTGGACCCCCGGTTCGACGGTGACCGGCACGCAAGCGTCCAGTTTACCCATGGCCGCGGGGGCAAGCTGCGGGTCCTCGTCGATTTCGAGCCCTACACCGTGCCCCGTCAGCGACGGAAGGCCTTCGGTATGGCCGCCGGAGTCCAGTACCTGGCGGGCCGCGCGGTCCACGTCCCGGTAGGCGGCGCCGGGTGCCAGCGCCTCCCGTCCGGCCCGCTGGGCGGCGAAGACGAGGTCGTAGAGCTCGATCTGCCAGTCGGCCGGCGAGGTGCCGATCACGAAGGTACGACCGATCTCACACCGGTAGCCGCGGTAGGTGGCGCCGAGGCACACGGAGAGGAAATCGCCCTCCTCGACCCGCCGGTCGCTGGGCCGGTGGCCCCGGCGTCCCGAGTTCGGGCCGGTGCCGACGGAGGTCGCGAAGGCCGGTCCGTCCGCGCCGTGGTCGACGAGCCGGCGCTCCAGCTCCAGGGCCAGATGGCGTTCCGTACGGCCGACGAGGATCGATTCGAGGAGTTCGCCGAGCGCCTGGTCGGCGATCTCGGCGCCGATCCGCAGCGCGGAGATCTCCTCCTCGTCCTTGATCACGCGGAGCTGTTCCACCGCTCCCCCGAGGTCGGCCAGGCGCAGCCGTGGCGCGACGGAGCCGAGGGCACGGTGGCGGGTCACGGTCAGATGGTGTTCCTCGACCGCGAGGGACTCGGCGCCCTGCTCGGCCGCGAGGCCCGCGGCGGCGACGGCCGGATCGCCTCCGGCGCGCGGCAGCACCCGGACGTCCAGCGCCTCGTCGGGGCGCCCTTCGGCGGCTTCGCCGGTCGGCGGGCCGCCGCACAGCAGCAGGTCCTCGTCGCTGCCGATCAGGAGCACCGCGCCGAGCGGCGCGGCGCCGGCGAGATACCTCACGTTGGCGGGACGGGTGACGAGCGCTGCCGCGCTGCCGCCCGCCGTACTGCGCTCCCGGAGCCGCTCTCTGCGGGTCGCGTACACCTCTGGCATGAACCGAGCCTACGAGCACGGACCGGATACCGCCGGTCCGGAGGGCCGGACGGGTGTCCCCGCCCCGGATCGGCGGCCCGGGGGCTCAGGGATACGTCGGGGCGGGCCGTCTCACCACTGCGGGGGGCTGGCGATCGAGCGGGCCAGGACGTCGTCCAGGACACGGGCCGTGGCCGCCACGTCTAGCTGGGAGTTGTCGATGATCGGGAGCCCGGAGCCGTACCAGCCCGCCATGCGGCCGTGGATCCGCGCGACCTCCTCGTCGCTGAGCCTGCGGTTGCCCGAGCGCTCCGCGTTGCGCTCCAGGACCACTTCCAGGCCCGGCAGGAGCACGACCGGCAGCAGTCCGGGGCCCACGTGCCGCTTCCAGCCGCCGAGGCCGACGACCGGCCGGTCCGGGAAGACGGCGTCGTCGAGGATGCACGAGATGCCGTTGGCCAGGAAGTTGCGGGCGGCGAAGCCGCAGGTGCGGCGGGCGAGGCGGTACTGCGCCTCGGAGTGGTCGTTCCATCCGGACTGCGGGTCGGCGAACCCCGAGCGCACCCATTCGCGTACGTCGTCGAGGCTGATGTGGGCCGTCGGCACCCGGCGGTGGTCCGCCCAGTACTTGGCGACGCTGGTCTTCCCGGCACCCGCGGGGCCGATGAGCAGGACCGCGAGCGTGGTCGCCGCCGGATCGGGCCCGCCCGCCGCGGCCTGCGGGTTCGGCATGGCCACCGAGACCCCCGGGGGCAGCTGCACGTGCCCGGTGCTGTCCGGCGCGGCCGGAGGCTGGGCCGACGGGTGCCGGGGGTGCTGCGGAGGGTGCACGGAGGGGTGCTGGGGATGCTGCGCCGGCGGATGCTGGGGATGCTGCGCCGGGGGGTGCTGCGGAGGCTGCTGGGGCATCTGGTGCGGAGGCAGATGATGCTGCGGCGCCTGGGCGGGCGGGGCGCCCGGCGGCACCGGCGCTCCGGCGAAGCCCGGCGCGGGCGCGGAGCCCTGCTGTCCCGGGTACTGTCCGGCCGGCGGCCATCCGGCGGCCGGCCCGTGCCCCGGCTGGTGGGGCGGCGGCAGCGGAGCCCCCACTGCGTGCTGCATCCGGTGCCACTCCGTCTCGTGCAGGCGATGTGCGCTGGTGGACGGGACCCGGTCCCGTCGCTACCGAACGGTACCTTCCCCGGCCGTCGTTGTGTGAACGGCCGGGGACCGTGCGAAGTGCCCGGGAAGGAGAGGCAAAACGGGCTGAGCAGGTGTCCTTCGGACCATAAGACCCCGCGGGGCGCGGCCCGTTACTCGCCGACCTCGCCGTAGGCCGCGAGCAGGACGGCCGGATCCGGGCCCTCGAGGACGGTCGGCTTGGCCAGTCCGTCGAGGACGATGAAGCGCAGCAGGTCGCCGCGGGACTTCTTGTCGACCTTCATGTTCTCCACGAGCTTGGGCCACTGGTCGTAGCGGTAGCTCAGCGGGAGACCGACGGACTCCAGGATCGTGCGGTGCCTGTCGGCGGTGGCGTCGTCCAACCGGCCCGCGAGGCGCCCGAGTTCGGCGGCGAAGTGCATGCCGACGGAGACGGCGGCGCCGTGCCGCCACTTGTAGCGCTCGTTCTTCTCGATGGCGTGGGCCAGCGTGTGGCCGTAGTTGAGGATCTCGCGCAGCCCCGACTCCTTGAGGTCGCCGGAGACGACCTCGGCCTTGACCTTGATGGAGCGCTCGATCAGCTCGGCGGTGTGCGGACCGGCCGGGGTCCTGGCCGCCTCGGGGTCGGACTCGATGAGGTCCAGGATCACCGGGTCGGCGATGAAGCCGGCCTTGATGATCTCCGCGAGCCCGGACACGTAGTCGTTGACGGGCAGCGAGTCGAGCGCGGCCAGGTCGCAGAGCACGCCCGCGGGCGGGTGGAAGGCGCCGACGAGGTTCTTGCCCTCGGCGGTGTTGATGCCGGTCTTGCCGCCGACCGCCGCGTCGACCATGGCGAGCACGGTGGTGGGGACGGCGACCCAGCGGACCCCGCGCAGCCAGGTGGCCGCCACGAAACCGGCGAGGTCGGTGGTGGCACCGCCGCCGACGCCGACGACGACGTCGGTGCGGGTGAAGCCGGACTGGCCGAGCGCCTTCCAGCAGTAGGCCGCGACCTCGGCGGTCTTGGCCTCCTCGGCGTTGGGCACCTGGATGGCGACGGTCTCGAAGCCCTGCTCCGCGAGGTCGGCGCGGAGCGCCTCACCGGTGTCGGCGAGCGCCTCGGGGTGGATCACGGCGACCCGCTTGGCCCTGTCGCCGATCAGCCCGCCGAGCTCACCGAGGAGCTGACGGCCGATCAGGACCTCGTAGGGGTCGGTGCCCGCGCTGCCGCCGACCTGGACACGGGTCACTGCCTCGCTCATGCTTCCTTCAACTCCAGTGCGTCGAGGACCTCTTGGGCGACCTCATCGGGGGTACGGCCGTCGGTCGCCACGACCGCGCGGGCGACCTCGGTGTACAGGTGGCGGCGGGCCTCCATCAGCTCGCGCCACTGCTTGCGGGGGTTGACGGCGAGCAGCGGCCTGGCCACGTTCAGGCCGGTGCGCTGGACCGCCTCCTCCACGTCCATGGAGAGGTAGACGACCTGGTGCCCGGCGAGGAGCGCGCGGGTGTCGGCGTCGAGGACCGAGCCGCCGCCCAGGGCGAGCACGCCGTCGTGTCCGGCGAGTGCCTCGCGTACCGCCCGCTTCTCGATCGCGCGGAACGCGGGCTCGCCCTCGTCGACGAAGATGTCGGCGATGCTGCGGCCCTCGGTGGCCACGATGTCGTCGTCCGTGTCCCGGTAGGCGCAGCCGAGCCGCTCGGCGACGAGCGCGCCCACCGTGGACTTGCCGACTCCCATGGGGCCGACCAGGACCAGCCGTGGGGCGGTCACCGGATGGCCAGGTTCTCGAGGTACGACCGGACGTTGCGGCGGGTCTCGGTGACCGAGTCACCGCCGAACTTCTCGGCGACCGCGTCGGCGAGGACGAGGGCGACCATGGCCTCGGCGACGATGCCCGCGGCCGGGACGGCCGAGACGTCGGAGCGCTGGTGGTGGGCCTTGGCGGCCTCGCCGGTGGCGACGTCGACGGTGGCGAGCGCGCGCGGCACGGTGGCGATCGGCTTCATCGCGGCGCGGACGCGCAGCAGTTCGCCGGTGCTCAGACCGCCCTCGGTGCCGCCGGCGCGGCCCGAGGTCCGCCTGATGCCCTCGGGCGTGCTGACGATCTCGTCGTGGGCCTGGGAGCCGGGCACCCGGGCCAGCTCGAAGCCGTCGCCGATCTCGACGCCCTTGATCGCCTGGATGCCCATCAGGGCTCCGGCGAGGCGGGCGTCCAGCTTGCGGTCCCAGTGGACGTGCGAGCCGAGGCCGACGGGGACGCCGTAGGCGAGCACCTCGACGACGCCGCCGAGCGTGTCGCCGTCCTTGTGGGCCTGGTCGACCTCCGCGACCATCGCCTTCGAGGTGTCGGCGTCCAGGCAGCGCAGCGGGTCGGCGTCGAGCTTCTCGACGTCGGCCGGGGTGGGGTACCTGCCCTGCGGGGCCTTCACGGAGCAGAGCTCGACGACGTGCGAGACGATCTCGATCCCGGCCGTCTCCTTCAGGTACGAGCGGGCGACGGCGCCGAGGGCCACGCGGGCCGCGGTCTCGCGGGCGGAGGCGCGCTCCAGGATCGGGCGGGCCTCGTCGAAGCCGTACTTCTGCATGCCGGCGAGGTCGGCGTGGCCGGGCCGCGGGCGGGTCAGCGGGGCGTTGCGGGCGAGGTCGGCGAGGATCTGCGGGTCGACGGGGTCGGCCGCCATGACCTGGTCCCACTTGGGCCATTCGGTGTTGCCGACCATGACCGCGACCGGGGAGCCGAGGGTGAGGCCGTGCCGGACGCCGCCGAGGAAGGTGACCTCGTCACGCTCGAACTTCATCCGGGCGCCGCGTCCATAGCCCAGGCGCCGCCGGGCGAGGTGGTCCGCCACCATCTCCGTGGTGATCGGGACGCCGGCGGGAAGACCCTCCAGCGTCGCGACGAGTGCGGGACCGTGGGACTCCCCCGCGGTCAGCCAGCGCAACCTGCTCAACGGTGCTCCTCATGCTCGCGCCCTGTACTGCTGCTGCGTACACGCGTCCTCGCGTACGGCGACGGCGCGACCGGGTGCGCGGCCCTGGCCC
This sequence comes from Streptomyces sp. NPDC127038, assembly GCF_042725875.1. Lineage (NCBI taxonomy): Bacteria > Bacillati > Actinomycetota > Actinomycetes > Kitasatosporales > Streptomycetaceae > Streptomyces > Streptomyces sp. NPDC127038. The sequence continues at coordinate 6,368 of NZ_JBHXDQ010000087.1, forward strand.
GCCATGTCCGATCCTCCCACGTCCGGGGCCGGGAACCGGCCGCAGGTCCATCAGGCGGACGCGCCCGGCCGGGTCGCGGGCTCCTCGGGGCCCGCCGGAACGGGGCGCGGGGCGGGATCCGGGACGGGTTCGGCCAGGGAGGGCGCTAGCGCCCGGCGAGGGCGTGTTCGCCGGCCTTGCGCATGGCGAGGAGGGGGGCCGGGGTGCGCCCGGTCATCTGCTCGACCTGGAGCACGGCCTGGTGGACGAGCAGGTCGAGCCCGCCGACGACGGCTCCGCCGTACGCGGACCAGCGCGCCGCGAGGGCGGTCGGCCAGGGGTCGTACAGCACGTCGAAGAGGGTCGTGGGGCGCCCGGGGACGGCGGCGGCCAGGGCGTCCGTGGTGCCGGCCGGTGTCGTGGCGATCACCAGCGGCGCCCGCAGCGCCTGTTCGGCGTCGGTCCAGTCCTCGGTGCGCACCTCGATGCCGAGGCGCTCGCCCCACTGCCGCATCTCGGCGGCCCGCTCACGGCTGCGGACGTACGCGACGACCTCACCGGTGCAGATCCGCGCGAGGGCGGCCAGGGCGGAGGAGGCGGTGGCGCCGGCGCCGAGGACGGCGGCCGACTCGACCTGCTCGATCCCCCGCTCGCGCAGCGCGGCGACCATCCCGGGGATGTCGGTGTTGTCCCCGACGCGCCGCCCGTCCTCGGTGAACACGACGGTGTTGACGGCCTCCACGGAGGCGGCGGTGTCACTGATCCCGTCGAGCAGCGGCATCACGGCGCGCTTGAGCGGCATGGTCAGCGACAGCCCGGCCCACTCCGGTCCGAGGCCCTCGACGAAGCCGGGCAGCGCCGCCTCGTCGACCTCGAAGCGGTCGTACGTCCAGTCGCCGAGTCCCAGTTCCCGGTACGCCGCGCGGTGCAGGACCGGGGAGAGGGAGTGGGCGATGGGCGAACCGAGCACGGCGGCCCGGCGGGCATCAGTTGCCCGAGCTGGCATTGAACTTTTCCTTGAGTTTATCGAACTGGGCCAGGGTCTTGGCGAATTCCGTGTTGTTCTGGCCGTCGGTCGCCACGAAGTACAGCCAGCCGTCGTTCGTGGGGTTGAACACCGCACGGAAGGCGTCCTCACCGGGATTGCCGATCGGACCGGGCGGCAGGCCCCGATGGTAATACGTGTTGTACGGGTCCGGATTGCTGTTGATCTCGGACTCGCTGATATGGATTTTGCTCTGGCCCTTCAGGTAATTGAAGGTCGAGTCGAACTGGAGTTTCTGGTTGGTCTCGGTGTTGGTGCTCTTGAGGCGGTTGTAGACGACCTCGGCCATCTTGCGGTAGTCGTCGTGCGTCTTGCCCTCCGCCTGCACGAGGCTCGCGACCGTGACCACCTGGAGCGGGTTCTCCAGCTTGAGCGCCTTCGCCTTCGCCACGAGCCCCATCGCCGCGTACCTCTTGTCGGCCTCCGCGACCATGCTCTTCAGCACGGTCTCGGGCTTCATGCCCTTGGCGGCGGGATACGTCAGCGGGTACAGGAACCCCTCCAGGGGGTCCTTTATGTCCTTGTTGCTGTTCGCCCAGCTCGGAAGTCCGAGGGACTTGTACTCCTTCTTGGCGACGGCGCTCGTGGTGCCCTTGGCGAGTCCGAGCTTCTCGTCGATGTTCGCGTACACCTGGGCGTTGCGGGATCCCGGGGGCACGGTGACATTGTTCTGGCTCTTGGGGTCGAGCATCAGCGCGACGGCACTCTTCGCCGACATCCCCTTGCGCAGGATGTAGGCGCCCGCCTGAATCGACTTGCCCTTGGGGTTGTCGTTCTGGGCGGACACGAAAGCGTCGACACTCTTGACGACACCGGCCGCCTTGAGTTTCTGGCCGATCACATAGCCGCCCTCGCCCTTGCCGATCTCCACGGGAACCTGTCCCGTACCCTCGCCGGCAAAGTCGGGGGGTGCGGCGAAACGATTCTGGTAGTACTGGTAGCCGAAATAACCGGCTCCGGCGACACCGCCGCCGAAGACCAGGACGACCACCAGGCAGGCGAAACCGTTGCGGCGCTTCTTGCCCTTGCCGCCCCCGGACTCCTTGCCGCCTCCGCGTTCCTTGCGGCCACGGGCCTTCGGGTCGTCGTCCTCGTCGAAGTCGTCGTCATCGTCGTCGTCGGCGCCGGAGAAGAAGGCGTGCTCGCCCTGGTCCGGCCCCGGGTCCCAGTCCGTCTCGGGCTCGGGTTCGGGCTCGCCGCGGCGCCGGGCCGGCGGCTCGGGGGGCGGATAGGCGTCGGGGGTGTTGTACGGGTCGGGCTGCTCACCCGTGTACTGGCCCGCGTAGGGGTCGGCGGGATCGGCCGCGTACGGCGCCTGGGACTGCGCGCCGGTGCCGCCGTCGGCGTACTGCTGCTGCCCCTGGCCCGGGTACTGCTGCTGGCCCTGGCCGTTGAACTGCTGCTGCTGACCCTGTCCCGGGTACTGCTGACCCTGGCCGGGATACTGCTGATGCCCGCCCTGGCCGTCGTACTGCTGCTGGCCGGAATACTGCTGTCCCTGGCCGGGGTACTGCTGCTGGCCCTGGCCGGGATACTGCGGCTGCCCCTGGCCGGGGTACTGCTGCTGACCCTGGCCGGGATACTGCTGCTGCCCGCCCTGGAACTGCTGGTCCTGGTACTGCTGGCCGGGATACTGCCCCTGCTGGCCCTGCGGCGCGTACTGCTGCTGACCCTGGTACTGCTGGCCCTGGCCCCAGTCGCCCTGCTGCTGCGGATAGTGCTGCGGCTGGCCGCCGTCGTAGGCGGACTGGCCGTCGGCGGCCTGTCCGCCCCATCCGCCGTCCCCGTACAACGGGTCCTCCGGATGCCACGGTTCGGAGCCAGAGCCCCGGCCATACTCAGTCATCGATCCCCTACGAGCCGCGAGCCGGCAGCTGCCGGCTCGTCTGGCCCGGCGCCCGTCCGCCTCTTCACTGTGCGACGGCTGTTCGAACACCACCGCATCGGGCGGAACGTTACCGTATCGCGATCACATGACCACTTCGACGCCCTCGCCGGGAGACGTGCCTGACACCCGTTCGGATTCCAGTGCCTGCTGAAGGATGATGACGGCCGCCGCCTGGTCGATCACCGACCGGCCCTTCTTCGACTTCACGCCCGCGGCACGCAGCCCCTGGCCGGCCGTGACGGTGGTCATCCTCTCATCCACGAGCCGCACCGGAACCGGGGCGATCCCCGCCGCGAGCTCCTGGGTGAAGGCCCGGACCTTGACGGCGGCGGGGCCCTCGCCCCCCTTGAGGGAGCGAGGGAGTCCGACGACGACCTCGATCGGCTCGTACTCCTCGACGAGCTGCTTCAGCCGGCGCTGCGCGGCCGGGACGTCACGTCCCGGGACCGTCTCCACCGGAGTCGCGAGGATCCCGTCGGGGTCGCACGAGGCGACCCCGATCCGGGCGTCCCCGACGTCGATCGCGAGCCGACGTCCTCTTCTCATCTTCTCGGCCGTTTCTTACTTGGCCGTGTCGGCGACGAGGCGCTGGACGGCGTCGATGGCCTCGCCGACGGCGGCGGGGTTCTGGCCGCCGCCCTGGGCGACGTCCGGCTTGCCGCCACCGCCGCCGCCCAGGGTCTTGGCGGCGCTGCGGACCAGCTCACCGGCCTTCAGACCCCGCTCGCGGGCGGCCTCGTTGGTGGCGATGACCGTCAGCGGCTTGCCGCCAACGACCGTGAACAGGGCCACGACCGCGGCCCGCCCGCCCTGGATGCGGCCGCGCACGTCGAGGACCAGCTTGCGCAGGTCGTCGGCGCCCGTGCCGTCCGGGACCTGACCGGTGACCAGGGCCACGCCGTTGACGTCCTTGGCGGACTCGACGAGACCGGCGGCGGCCTGGAGTACCTTCTCCGCGCGGAACCTCTCGATCTCCTTCTCGGCGTCCTTCAGCTTGCCGAGCATGGCGGAGACCTTCTCCGGAAGCTCCTCCGGACGGCCCTTGACCAGCTCCTGGAGCTGGGCGACGACCGTGTGCTCACGGGCCAGGAAGTTGTAGGCGTCGACGCCGACCAGGGCCTCGATGCGCCGCACGCCGGAGCCGATGGACGACTCGCCGAGCAGCTTCACCAGGCCGAGCTGGGCGGTGTTGTGCACATGCGTGCCGCCGCACAGCTCCTTGGAGAAGTCGCCGATCGTCACGACGCGGACCCGCTCGCCGTACTTCTCGCCGAACTCGGCGATGGCGCCCTGCTTCTTGGCCTCGTCGATGCTCATGACCTCGGCCTGGACGTCCAGGTCGCGGGCGAGCACCTCGTTGATCTGCTGCTCGACGTCCGTCATCACGGCCGTCGGGACGGCGGACGGGGAGCCGAAGTCGAAGCGGAAGCGGCCCGGCTGGTTCTCGGAACCGGCCTGGGCGGCCGTCGGGCCGAGGGCGTCGCGCAGCGCCTGGTGCGTGAGGTGCGTGGCCGAGTGGGCGCGGGCGATGGCCTTGCGACGGCGCACGTCGATGACGGCCTGGACCTTGGCACCGACGGTGGCCTCGCCGACCTGCACGACACCCTTGTGGACGTACACGCCCGGGACGGGCTTCTGGCAGTCACGGATCTCGATGACCGCGCCGGAGTCGACCCGGATGCGGCCGGTGTCACCGATCTGGCCGCCGCCCTCGGCGTAGAACGGGGTGCGGTCGAGGACGATCTCGACCTCGTCGCCCTCGGTGGCGGCCGGGGAGGAGACACCGTCGACCAGGATGCCGACGATCGTCGACTCGGCCTCGGTGCCGTCGTACCCGACGAAGTCGGTCTCGCCGGCGGCGTCGGCGATCTGACGGTAGGCGCCGAGGTCGGCGTGGCCGGTCTTCTTGGCGCGGGCGTCGGCCTTGGCCTTGTCCCGCTGCTCCTTCATCAGGCGGCGGAAGCCGTCCTCGTCCACCGACAGGCCCTGTTCGGCGGCCATTTCGAGGGTGAGGTCGATCGGGAAGCCCCAGGTGTCGTGGAGCAGGAACGCCTTGTCGCCGGCGAGGACCGTGCCGCCCGACGACTTGGTGTCGGTGATGGCCGTGTCGAGGATGTTCGTGCCGGCCTTCAGCGTCTTGAGGAAGGCGGCCTCCTCGGCGAGGGCCACGGTCTCGATCCGCTGCCGGTCGGTGACCAGCTCCGGGTACTGCTGGCCCATCATCGCGATGACGACGTCGATGAGGTCCTTGACGACCGGTCCGGTGGCGCCGAGCAGGCGCATGTTGCGGATGGCGCGGCGCATGATGCGGCGCAGCACGTAGCCGCGGCCCTCGTTGCCGGGGCTGACACCGTCGCCGATGAGCATGACGGAGGTGCGCATGTGGTCGGTGACCACACGCAGCGAGACGTCGGAGGCGTGGGCGGCGCCGTACTCGACACCCGTCAGCTCGGTGGCCTTCTTGATGACGGCCATGGAGGTGTCGATCTCATACATGTTCTGCACGCCCTGCAGAATCATGGCGAGGCGTTCCAGGCCGAGGCCCGTGTCGATGTTCTTGCTGGGCAGGTCGCCGAGGATCTCGAAGTCGTCCTTCGAGGTGCCCTCGCCGCGCTCGTACTGCATGAAGACCAGGTTCCAGATCTCCACGTAGCGCTCGTCGTTGACGGCCGGGCCGCCCTCGACGCCGAACTCGGGGCCGCGGTCGTAGTTGATCTCGGAGCACGGACCGCAGGGGCCCGGGACGCCCATGGACCAGTAGTTGTCCTTCTTGCCCAGACGCTGGATGCGCTCGGCCGGGACGCCGATCTTGTCGCGCCAGATCGTCTCGGCCTCGTCGTCGTCGAGGTAGACCGTGATCCACAGACGCTCGGGGTCGAGGCCGTAACCACCCTTGTCCTGGGGCGAGGTGAGCAGCTCCCAGGCGTAGGTGATGGCACCTTCCTTGAAGTAGTCGCCGAAGGAGAAGTTGCCGCACATCTGGAAGAACGTGCCGTGGCGGGTGGTCTTGCCGACCTCTTCGATGTCGGGCGTGCGCACGCACTTCTGCACGCTGGTGGCGCGCGCCCACGGGGCCTTGACCTCGCCGAGGAAGTACGGCTTGAAGGGGACCATGCCGGCGGGGACCAGGAGCAGAGTCGGGTCGTCCGCGATGAGCGACGCCGAAGGGACGACGGTGTGACCGCGCTCCTCGTAGAAGCTCAACCAGCGGCGGCGGATTTCAGCCGACTCCATCAGTGGTCCTCATTCCGGTTGTACGAGTACGTCGTGTTGTCGATGTACTTGATCTGCTTGCTGTCGCCGGACTGCCCGCCGCCGATCGCGCGGATGCGGCGCTGGGTGGGCAGTTCGGGGTCCGGCTGTCCGTTCAGCCCGAGCACCTCGCCGAGTTCGGCCTCTCGCTGGGCCATCCCGTCGCGGACGTCGAGCGCGAACTCCTTGAGCCGGTGGCCCGCGTCGATCGCCTTGTTGGCGGCCTGCGCCGCGAGGCTCTCGGGGGTCAGTTGCCTGAGCTTGCGGTTGACCTTGGTGGTGGCCCATACACCCGCGGCTGCGCCCGCGGTGAACCAGAACGTACGGCGGAACATCGCTGCGTCAGTCCTTCTTCCGCTTTCCCCGCCGCGCGGACGGGACGGTGCGGCCCACGATCACGGTACGCCGGGACGCTTTGTCGGGCACATTGTCACGACGGCCTCCGATCGCCCGGCGCACGCCGTAGCCGAACGCCGCGACCTTGACCAGCGGGCCGCCGAACGTGGAGGCGACGGTCGTCGACAGCGCCGAGGCGTTCGACGTGACCTCCTGGACGTCCGACGCGATGGCGTCGACCCGGTCGATCTGCGTCTGGGCGGAGCGCACCGCCGCGGAGGCGTCGGCCAGGAGCGGAACGGCCTGCTCGGTCACGTCCGCCACGAGCCTGGTGGTCGCCCTGAGCGTCTGGGCCAGCCTCACCAGCGCGACGGCCAGGAAGGAGACCAGGATCGCCCAGAAGACGGCCACCAGGATCCCGGCCACCTCACCACCGGACACTGTGCACCCGCTCCCTGACTGTGCGCCTGAACATCGAAAGTCGTCACCCGAGCCTATCGCGCCGGGGCCGGGGCTCCGTACCGCATTTATCCGCTCGGGAGTGTGGAGTTGCGCGAACCGATTGTACGGAGCGCTAACGGGTCAGTACGCTCCGTATCTCATGCAGCGTTCACACCCCGCCCGGCGCTCCGGTCCCGCCGCACCGGGCAATCTGCCCCTGGAACTCGACGCGTTCGTGGGGCGCTCCGATGAGCTCGCCCGGCTGGCCGAGGCGCTGGAGACCGTCCGGCTGGTCACCGTGACCGGCATGGGGGGCGTCGGGAAGACGCGCCTCGCCGCGCGCGCGGCGGCGGGAACGGACCCCCGCGACGGGGTGTGGCGGGTGGACCTGTCCGCGGTGCGTGATCCGGAACTCGTCGAGTACGCCGTGGCCGAGGCCCTCGGTCTGACCGACCACACGGCGAAGCCGCAGCACCAGGTGCTGCTCGAACACCTCGCCGGGCGGCGGCTGCTGCTGGTCCTGGACGGGTTCGAGCACCTGGTGGACGTCACCGCCTCCCTCGTGGGCGAGCTGCTGCGGCGGGCGCCGGGACTGCGGGTGCTGGCGGTGGGCCGCAGACCGCTGGACATCGCGGGCGAGCGGGTGTTTCCGCTGGCTCCGCTGGCCGCGGCACAGGCGGTGGAGCTGTTCGGGCACCGGGCGGCGGCCCGGGTGCCCGGTTTCGCGCTGGACGAGACGAACGGGTCCGACGTGCTGGAGCTGTGCCGGCGGCTGGACGGGATCCCGCTGGCGCTGGAGCTGGCGGCCGGACGCGTCGGCAGCCTCTCCCCCGGGCAGCTGCTCGCCCGGCTGGAGGACCGGTTCCGGCTGCTGACCGGCGGGGTGCGCGACGCGACACCGCGGCACCGGACGCTGCGGACGGCGATCGGCTGGAGCCACGAGCTGTGCACACCCGCGGAGCGGCTGCTGTGGGCACGCCTTTCGGTGTTCGCCGGGCGGTTCGACCTGGAGGCCGCCGAGTACGTGTGCAGCGGGGACGGACTGCATGCCGACGACGTCCTCGACGTGCTCGGCGAGCTGCTGGCGCAGTCGGTCCTGTCCCGCGAGGAGACACCGTCGGGGGTGCGCTACCGGATGCTGGACACGGTCCGGGCCTACGGGGCGGACTGGCTGGAGGCCACGGGAGACGCGGAGCGGCTGCGCCGGCGCCACCGCGACTGGTACATGGGCCTGGTCACCTGGTGCGAGCTGGACTGGTTCTCGCCGCGGCAGGGCGAGGTGGCGCTGCGGGTGGAGACGGAGCTGCCGAATCTGCGGTGCGCGCTGGAGTACTCGCTGACCGAACCGGGCGAGGCGCATCTGGGCCAGTACCTGGCGGGCGCGCTGTGGTTCTACTGGGTCGGCTGCGGGCGGCTCTCTGAGGGGCGGCACTGGCTGGAGCGCAGCGTCGACCTCGACGGCGACCGTGATCAGTCACGGCTGAAGGCCCTGTGGGTGCTCGGCTATGTGGCGGTCCTCCAGGGGGACTCGGTGCCGGCGCTGTCCGCGCTCCAGGAGTGCCGCGAGGAGGCGGAGCGCTGCGAGAACGCCGTCGCGGTCGCGTACGCCGAACACCGCACCGGCTGTCTGGCCCTGGTCTCGGACGACATGGCGCGCGCCGAGGTGCTGCTGCGCTCGGCGCTGGACCGCTACCACGAGATCGGGGAGCTCAACAGCAATGTGCTGATGGGCCAGGTCGAACTGGCGATGGCGCTCGCCTTCCAGGGCGACATGCCGGCCGCGGCGAAGCTGTGCGAGGACGTCCGCGGGGTGTGCGAGGACCACGGGGAACGCTGGGCGCTGGCGTACGCGCTGTACGTCCTCGCCTACCAGGCCCACACCGAGGGCGATCAGGCGACGGCCAGGGGTCTGCTGGAGCAGGGGCTCGGTATCGCGCACGGCTTCCACGATCTGCTCGGCGCCGTGCTCGCGGTCGAGCTGCTGGCCCTGGTCACGGTGGTGGAGGGCGACGCGGCCGAGGCCGCGCTGCTCCAGGGGGCGGCGTCGCGGATGTGGCCCTCGGTGGGCCTGCCGCTGTTCGGTTCGGCGTACTACAACGCACCGCACGAGCGCTGCGCGGCGCTTTCCCGGCAGCAGCTGGGCGACGAGAAGTACGAGGAGTGCGTACGGGCGGGAGAGGCGCTCGGGCAGGACGCGGCGGTCGCGCGGGCGCTGGGCGGTGCCGGGATCCCGGCGCTCGGGGCGGTGCCGTCGCCGCGCCGGCTGCCCCCGGACATGCGAGAGCCCGCCGTCTCGCCCACCTCGAAGGGTGGGGAGACGGCGGGCTGACGCTGACGCGCAGGTGGTGCCACGTCCGCCGGAAGAAGATCAGCGGGCGTAGTACTCGACGACGAGCTGCTCGTCGCAGATCACCGGGATCTCCTTGCGGTTCGGCTCACGGTCCAGGCGGAAGGCCAGGGCGGCGAGGTTCACCTGGAGGTAGCGCGGGGTCTCGCCGTCGGGGGCGAAGCCACCGGCGCGGGAAACCTCGAACAGCGTCTTGCTGCGGCTGCGCTCGCGGACCATCACGACGTCGTCGGGACGGACGCGGAACGAGGGCTTGTCGACCTTCTGGCCGTTGACCTCGATGTGGCCGTGAACGACCATCTGGCGGGCCTGGTAGATCGTGCGGGCGATGCCCGAACGAAGGACCAGCGCGTCGAGACGACGCTCCAGCTCGATGATCAGGGCCTCACCGGTCTTGCCCTGGACCTTGGAGGCACGCTCGTAGGCGCGGACGAGCTGGCGCTCGGACACGTCGTACTGCGCGCGCAGACGCTGCTTCTCGAGCAGACGGACCTTGTAGTCCGAGTTCTGCTTGCGGCCACGGCCGTGCTCACCCGGCGGGTAGGGGCGGGCCTCGAAGTACTTGACAGCCTTCGGGGTCAGCGCGATACCGAGCGCACGCGACTTCTTGACCTTGGGGCGGGACTGGTTCGCCATGAACCAAACACCTCATGTTTCCGATACGAATACGGCTTCACCAGGGTTAGGGGAGGTCGCAATCCGCAGCCCGGGAAACCCTCCTCGCCGCTGTGGCGAACCACGTGGACGGGGCGGGCAGCCGCTCCTGGGTCTGGGCACATACGTGCAGCACGCGAGTGACCCACCGACCGGTCCCGGGAATCCGGGTGGTGGTGGGTTGCCCGCGACACCTTCGACGGTGCGCGACGCTCCTGGAATCCCCCCGTGGAGGCGGGGGCTCCGGCTGGATGTCCCGTTCTGGTGGTGCCGACCGGAGCCGGACACGGGACGCAGCGCTTCGAGCCATCGTACAGGGTGGTCAGGCGCGCCCTCGACCGAGGTGCTTCCTGGTCCACTCCACCGCGTCGGCGTAGCGCGCCTCGGCGCCGTGCCGGGTCGGGGCGTAGTACTCGCGGTCCTTGAGGGTCTCGGGCGCGTACTGCTGGGCCGCGATGCCCTCGGGCAGGTCGTGCGGGTACACGTACCCCTGGGCGTGCCCGAGCTTGGCCGCGCCCTTGTAGTGCCCGTCGCGCAGATGGGCCGGCACCGGGCCCGTGTGCCCCTTGCGCACGTCCTCCATGGCGGCGCCGATGGCCATGGTGGCGGAGTTGGACTTCGGGGCCAGCGCGAGGGCGATGGTGGCGTGGCTGAGGATGAGCGCGGCCTCGGGGAAGCCGATCATCGCGACGGCCTGGGCGGCGGCCACGGCCGTGGGCAGCGCGTTCGGGTCGGCGAGGCCGATGTCCTCGCTGGCGGAGATCATCAGACGGCGGGCGATGAAACGGGGGTCCTCGCCCGCCTCGATCATCCGGGCCAGGTAGTGCAGGGCTGCGTCCACGTCGGAGCCGCGGATGGACTTGATGAGCGCGCTCGCCACGTCGTAGTGCTGGTCGCCGTCGCGGTCGTACTTCACGGCGGCGCGGTCGACCGTCTCCTCCAGCGTCCGGAGGGTGATCTCCGGCTCGCCCTTGTCGAGCGCGGCGCCGGCCGCGGCCTCCAGGGCGGTCAGGGCGCGGCGGGCGTCGCCGCCGGCGATGCGCAGCAGATGGTCCTCGGCGTCCCCGGGCAGGGCGACGGACCCCTTGAGACCGCGCTCCGCGTCGAGGGCCCGGCGCAGCAGTCCGCGCAGGTCGTCGTCGGTGAGGGGTTCGAGGGTCAGCAGGAGGGAGCGGGAGAGCAGCGGCGAGATCACCGAGAAGTACGGGTTCTCGGTGGTCGCGGCGATCAGGGTCACCCAGCGGTTCTCGACCGCCGGGAGCAGGGAGTCCTGCTGGGCCTTGCTGAAACGGTGGATCTCGTCCAGGAAGAGGACGGTCTCCTTGCCGAAGCCGCCGGCGGCGCGGCGGGCGCCGTCGATGACCGCGCGCACCTCCTTGACGCCCGCGGTGATCGCGGAGAGCTCCACGAAGCGCTTGTCGGTGGCCTTGGAGACGACGTACGCGAGGGTCGTCTTGCCGGTGCCCGGCGGACCCCACAGGATCACCGAGGACGGTCCGGCCGGACCGCCGCTCCCCTCGGCGACGAGTCTGCGCAGGGGGGAGCCCGGCTTCAGCAGATGCTGCTGCCCCACGACCTCGTCGAGGGTGCGCGGGCGCATCCGCACCGCCAGGGGACTGCTGGACGGGTCCTTCTCCTGGCGTTCTTCGGCGGCGGCGGTGAACAGGTCGGGCTCCACGTCGGAAACCCTATGTCACCCCACCGACAATCCCCGCCGGGCGGTGGACCGGGACCGGGACCGGGGCCGGGACCGCGGCCGCCCCCGTCAGCTGGTCCAGAAGTCCCACCAGCGGGTCAGGATCAGCATGCCGATGATGCCGATGTGCAGGACCGGCAGGACCCAGGTGAACTCGCCGAAGAAGCTCCTCGCCCAGCGCGGGGCGGGCAGGAAGCCGGCGCGGACGTTGAAGGAGGTGACGTACCAGAACATGGTGATCGTGGCGACCCAGGCCAGGCTGCACCACAGGCACAGCGAGTTGATCCGGTACAGCGACTGGAACTGGAGCCAGGTGCAGAACGCGATGCCGAAGAGGGTGCCCGCGTTGAAGGTCAGCCAGTACCAGCGCGGGAACGTGGCCCGTGCCAGCAGGCTCACACCGACGCAGATCACGATGCCGTAGGCGACGAGCCCCATCATCGGGTTCGGGAAGCCGAAGGCCGAGGCCTGGGCGCTCTTCATGATGTTGCCGCAGGAAACGACCGGGTTCAGGCTGCACCCCGGGACGAAGTTCGGGTTCTCCAGCAGCTTGAACTTGTCGATCGTGATGACCCACGCGGCAAGGAGACCGGCCGCGCCCGTGATCACCAGCAGCACAGCGAGGGCGCGACTGGCGCCGACGGTCCGCGCGAGGGCGGCGGGGCGCTCCTGATCGGTCGGGACGTCCTTGACTGTCGTCTTGTTCATCACGCCGTTTCCGTAGCTTCGAAGGGGCCTGGGGCAGGCTCATTGTGCCGCACCCGCCCGGCCTCCCACCGTTCGGTGGGCATAAGAAGGTACGCACGGCCGCCCCGGAACGCTCGGTTCGGGGGGAGGCTCGTCCGCATGACAACACACGCGGATCAACTCGCGGTGGACGTACGGGGACTGCGCAAGCAGTACGGGGACGTGACCGCGGTCGACGGCATCGATCTCAGCATCAGGCGGGGCGAGGTGTTCGGCCTGCTCGGGCCGAACGGCGCGGGCAAGAGCACCACGGTGGAGATACTCCAGGGCAATCGGCGGCGGGACGCGGGCGAGGTCTCGGTCCTCGGCGCGGACCCGGCGACGGGCACGCGCGCGTGGCGCTCACGTGTCGGAATCGTCTGGCAGGACGAATCGGCGCCCGCCGAGTTGACGGTGGGCGAGACGGTGAGGCATTTCTCCCGCTATTACCCGAATCCCCGTGATCCGGGGGAGGTCATCGGCCTGGTCGGCCTGGAGGAGAAGGAGGGCAGCAGGATCAAGTCGCTCTCGGGCGGTCAGCGCAGGCGGCTCGACGTGGCCCTCGGTGTCATCGGCGGACCCGAGCTGCTGCTCCTGGACGAGCCGACCACGGGCTTCGACCCGGCGGCGCGACGGCAGTTCTGGGAGCTGATCCGCAAGCTGGCCGACGAGGGCACGACCATCCTGCTGACCACGCACTACCTGGAGGAGGCGGAGGCCCTCGCGGACCGGCTGGCGGTCGTCGCGCGCGGCCGGGTCGTCGCCGAGGGCGAACCGGCCGAGCTGCGCGAGCGGTTCGGCACGGAGGCCACGGTCGAGTGGACGGAGGCCGACGGCAGCCCGCGCGGCGAACGCACGCAGACCCCGACCAGAACCGTCGCCGAACTCATCCGCCGCTTCGACGGGGAGATCCCGGGACTGCGGGTGAGCCGCCCCACCCTGGAGGACGTCTATCTGCGACTGACCGGCCTGGAGGACGCGCGATGACCTCGACCGAGGTACGGCAGGGCACGAGGAACACGTCCGGCCGGCTGCCCGGCGCCTGGGGGCTCGGACTGAGCCGCGGCGCCCTGGAGATCAGGCAGTTCTTCCGACAGCGCGACCAGGTGGTGTTCACCTTCGCCTTCCCGGTCGTCTTCCTGTTCCTGTTCGCGTCGATCTTCAGCGACGACGTGAAGGGCGCGGGCGTCACCGCCTCCCAGCTGTACGTCCCGGCGATGATGGCGGCGGGCATCATGTCGACCAGTTTCCAGTCCCTCGGCATCTCGATCGCGATCGAACGGGACGAGAAGGTGCTGCGCCGGCTGGGCGGCACGCCGATGCCTCCGGCGGCGTACTTCTTCGGCAAGATATGGCTGGTCCTGGTGACCGGCGCCCTGGAGACGGCGATCCTGCTCACCGCCGGCACCACGCTCTACGGCGTCGACCTGCCCTCGGATCCCGCCAAGTGGGCCGACTTCGGCTGGATCTTCGTCCTGGGGCTCATGGCCTGCGCCCTGCTCGGCATCGCGGTCAGCTCGGTCCCGAAGTCCGGCAAGAGCGCCACCTCGGTGGTCGTCCTGCCCTTCCTCGTCCTCCAGTTCATCTCCGGGGTGTACATCTCCGTGGACACCATCCCGGACTGGATGCTCAACATCGGGGCGCTGTTCCCGCTGAAGTGGATGTGCCAGGGGCTGCGCGGGGTGTTCCTGCCCGACTCGGCGAAGGTCCTGGAGCAGACGGGCGACTGGGAGTTCGGACGGATCGCGCTGGTGCTCGGGGCGTGGTGCGTCGGAGGGCTGCTGCTGTGCCTGCTGACCTTCCGCTGGAAGGACCGGCGCGACGGCTGACCGCTCCGGCCGGGCGCCCGCTCCGGTGCGGGACGGACCACGGCGGCCCCTCCGGTACCGGACAGGTCCACCGCGCGCCGCCACGGCGCCGGACCAGGGCAGGTCCGGCGCCGGACGGGCCCGCCCCGGTGGGAGTCGACCACCGGGGCGGGCCGAACGCGTCAGCCCAGGCGCGAGCGCAGTTCGGCCACGATCGCGTCGACCGCGACCGCCGCCTGCTCCCCGGACTCCATGTCCTTGAGCTGCACGACGCCCTCGGCGAGGTCACGCTCACCGGCGACGACCGTGAAACGGGCCCCGCTGCGGTTCGCGTTCTTCATCGCGCCCTTGAGTCCCTTGGCGCCGTACGAGAAGTCGGCGGCGACACCGGCCCTGCGCAGGTCGGTGACCACGCCGAACAGCAGCCGGCGGGCCTCCTCCCCGAGCGGCACCGCGAACACGCTGGTGGCCGGGGGGAGTTCGAGCTCCACGCCCTCCGCCTCCAGCGCCAGCACCGTACGGTCGACACCCAGCGCCCAGCCGACGGACGGCAGCGCGGGGCCGCCGATCATCTCGGACAGCCCGTCGTAACGGCCGCCGCCGCCGACCGCGGACTGCGAGCCGAGACCGTCGTGCACGAACTCGAAGGTGGTCCGCGTGTAGTAGTCGAGACCGCGCACCAGCTTCGGGTCGTCCTCGAAGGAGACGCCCGCCGCCGTGATCAGGTCGCGCACCTCCTCGTGGTACGCCTTGCAGGCGTCGCAGAGGTAGTCGCGCAGCAGCGGCGCCCCGCCCAGCTGCTTCTGGACGTCCTCGCGCTTGTCGTCGAGCACGCGCAGCGGGTTGATCTCCGCGCGGCGCAGCGTCTCCTCGTCGAGGTCCAGACCGCGCAGGAAGTCCTGGAGCGCGGCCCGGTAGACGGGACGGCACTCCTGGTCGCCCAGGCTGTTCAGCAGGATGCGGAAGTTCCGCAGGCCGAGCGAGCGGTACGCCTGGTCGGCCAGGATGATCAGCTCGGCGTCGAGCGCGGGGTCCTCGGCTCCGATCGCCTCGGCTCCCACCTGGGAGAAGTGGCGGTAACGGCCCTTCTGGGGGCGCTCGTAGCGGTAGTACGAGCCCGAGTACCAGAGCTTGACGGGCAGGTTGCCCGCCTTGTGCAGGTTGGCCTCCAGCGCCGCGCGCAGGACGGAGGCGGTGCCCTCGGGACGCAGGGCGAGCCTGTCGCCGCCCTTGGTCTCGAAGGCGTACATCTCTTTGGTCACGATGTCGGTGGACTCGCCGACACCGCGCGCGAACAGTTCGACGTTCTCGAAGCCGGGCGTCTCGATGTAGCCGTAGCCGGAGTTGCGCAGCGGGGCCGCGATGGCCTCGCGGACCGCGAGGTACTTGGCGCTGTCCGGCGGGATGAGGTCGTACGTGCCCTTGGGGGCCCTGAAGGTGCTCACGGAAGTCCTGTCACATTCCTCGTCGTGGGGCGGAACTCGGGTCCGCTCCCAGGCCGGCGGCCACCTGCCGCAGATACGGGTTGGTGGCGCGCTCCTGGCCGATGGTCGTCTGGGGGCCGTGGCCGGACAGCACCACGGTCGAGTCGTCGAGCGGCAGGCACACACGGCCCAGCGAGTCGAGCATCTCGTCCATGTCGCCGCCCGGCAGGTCGGTGCGTCCGATGGAGCCGGCGAAGAGCAGGTCCCCGGAGAAGAAGACGGACGGGATGTCCGCGCTCTCCGGCATCCGGAACGTCACCGACCCCTTCGTATGGCCCGGGGCGTGCGCGACGGAGAGGTCGAGGCCCGCCAGCTTCAGTTCCGCGCCGTCGGTCAGGGTCCGCACGTCGTCGGGCTCCCCCACGGTCAGCTCGCCCATCAGCGGCATTCCGATGGACCGTCCGAGCGCCTTCTCGGGGTCGCTCATCATGTAGCGGTCCGCCGGGTGGATCCAGGCCGGAACGTCGTTGGCCCCGCACACCGGGACGACCGAGGCGACGTGGTCGATGTGACCATGGGTGAGGATGACCGCGACGGGCTTGAGCCGATGCTTCTTGAGCGCGTCCTCGACTCCCTGGGCGGCCTGATGGCCCGGGTCGATGATCACGCACTCCTCACCCGCGGCGGGGGCGACCAGGTAACAGTTGGTCCCCCAGGCCCCGGCGGGGAACCCGGCAATGAGCACGATCGTCCTTCGGGGTGGCGTACGCGCTGGTGTCGTACGAGGCGGTTGGCTGTGGATCAGAGCCTACCGGCGCTGCCGATTCCTCAGCGAACCCATATACGGTACGGGGCACACGCAGGCGGTCGGCTCACGAGACGCTCGCGTCCCACTCGCCGTACGAGACGCACGAGGAGAAACCCGGTGGTCAGCCAGGAACAGCGGCGGCGTCAGCTCGCCCGGGAGAAGTTCTTGCGACAGCAGCAGCGCCGCACATCCGCTCGACGAAGGAACCAAACCCGCAACGCGGTGATCGCGGCGGTCGTCGGCGTGCTCGTCGCGGGCGGTGCGACGGCCTACGCGACCGGGCTCTTCAAGAGCGACGACAAGAAGTCCAACGCGGGCGCCGAGGCCACTCCCACGGCGACGCCGAGCGCGGCGCCGACGAGCAAGGCTCCCGATCCGTGCGAGAAGCCCGCCGCGGGCACGGTGAAGTCGCTCACATGGAAGAAGGAGCCGGCGGTCACCATCGACAAGTCCGCCGCCTACACCATGAAGATGGCGACGACCTGCGGTGACATCGACATCGCCCTCAAGGCGTCGGCCGCCCCGCACACGGTGAACTCGTTCGACTTCCTCGCCGGCAAGGGCTTCTTCGACCACACCAAGTGCCACCGGCTCACCACCAACGGCATCTACGTCCTTCAGTGCGGCGACCCGACGGCCAAGGGCAACGGCGGTCCCGGCTACACGATCCCGGACGAGAACCTGAAGGACGCCTCGCTCAAGAACAACACGTACCCGGCGGGCACGATCGCGATGGCCAACACCGGCCAGAAGCACACCGGCGGCAGCCAGTTCTTCCTGGTGTACCAGGACAGTCAGCTCCCGCCCAGCTACACACCGTTCGGAACCATTTCCAAGTCCGGTCTGACGGTCCTCAAGAAGATCGCCGCCGCCGGTGAGAGTACGGGTCAGGGCGACGGCGCGCCGAACGCGACCGTCGTGATCAACAAGCTGACCGTGACGAAATCCTGACCGTCAGCTGCTGAATTTCGGTCGCGCGGGATGCGGACAGCCGCCCCGCCGGTCGCCTATGTTGGCCGTGACGAAACTGTGGACGATGCCAGGGGCTCTGAAGCCCGGCACAGGCATCATGTGGAGGAGGCGCTGTGAGCAGCGACCCGTGGGGCCGCGTCGACGAGACGGGGACCGTGTACGTGCGTACGGCCGACGGCGAGCAGGTCGTCGGCTCCTGGCAGGCCGGCACGCCTGATGAGGCGCTGGCCTACTTCGAGCGCAAGTACGAAGGCCTGGTTGTCGAGATCGGCCTCCTCGAAAAGCGAGTGAAGACCACCGACCTGTCGGCGAAGGACGCCCAGACCGCCATCGATCACATCCGCGAACAGGTGGTCGCCCACCACGCGGTCGGTGATCTGGACGCGCTGAGGGTGCGGCTGGACAAGCTCGTGGAGACCGTCGACGCGCGCCGTGAGGAACGCAAGGTCCAGCGGGCCAAGCAGTCCGACGAGGCCCGGCACGCCAAGGAGGCGCTGGTCGTCGAGGCCGAGGAGCTGGCGCAGAGCGACCAGTGGCGGGCGGCCGGTGAGCGGCTGCGCGCGCTGGTGGACACGTGGAAGGGGCTGCCGCGACTCGACCGCAAGTCGGACGACGAGCTGTGGCACCGCTTCTCGCACGCCCGCTCGGCGTTCTCCAAGCGGCGCAAGGCGCACTTCGCCTCGCTGGACGCTCAGCGCGAGGAGGCCCGCAAGACCAAGGAGAAGCTGGTCGCCGAGGCCGAGGCGCTGTCCGGTTCGTCGGACTGGGGTCCGACGGCGGCCCGCTACCGCGAGCTGATGGCGGACTGGAAGGCGGCGGGCCGGGCCCAGCGCGAGCACGAGGACGATCTGTGGAACCGCTTCCGCGGCGCCCAGGACGTGTTCTTCGCGGCGCGCAGCGGGGTCTTCGCCGAGCGCGACGCGGAGCAGACGGAGAACCTGAAGCTCAAGGAGGAGCTGGCCGAGGAGGCCGAGAAGCTCGTCCCGGTGGGCGATCTGAAGGCGGCCCGTGCGGCCTTCCGTTCCATCAACGAGCGCTGGGAGGCCATCGGCCACGTGCCGCGCGACGCCCGACCGAAGGTCGAGGGCCGCATGCACGCGGTGGAGCGGGCTCTCCAGGAGTCGGAGGAGACCGAGTGGCGCCGGACGAACCCGGAGGCACGCGCGCGTGCCGCGGGTCTGACCGGTCAGCTGCAGGCCGCCGTCGACAAGCTCCAGGGCCAGATCGAGGCCGCGCGCTCCGCGGGCAACACCGCGAAGGCCGACAAGCTCCAGAGGGAGCTGGACGGCCGTCAGGCGCTGCTCGACCAGGCTCTGAAGGGTCTTCAGGAGTTCGGCGGCTGAGTTCGTCCGGAAACGCGTGAGGGGCTCCCGTACGGTGCGTACGGGAGCCCCTTCGCGTGGGTCCGGCGGGTGAGCGCCGTGCGTCCGGCCGGCGGGTGAGCGCCGTGCGTCCGCCCGGCGGGTTGCCGGGCGGACGGAGGGGTCAGGCCTCGGAGGGTCTGCGGGCCGAGGTCACGCGGTAGACGTCGTAGACGCCCTCGACGCCCCGGACGGCCTTCAGGACGTGGCCCAGGTGCTTGGGGTCGCCCATCTCGAAGGTGAACCGGGAGGTGGCGACCCGGTCGCGGGAGGTCTGGACGGCCGCGGACAGGATGTTGACGTGCTGGTCGGACAGGACGCGGGTGACGTCCGACAGCAGCCGGGACCGGTCCAGCGCCTCGACCTGTATGGCGACCAGGAACACCGAGGACTGGGTGGGCGCCCACTCGACCTCGAGGATGCGTTCGGGCTCGCGCGAGAGCGAGTCGACGTTGACGCAGTCGCTGCGGTGGACCGAGACGCCGCTCCCGCGGGTGACGAATCCGATGATCGGGTCGCCGGGCACGGGGGTGCAGCAGCGTGCGAGCTTGACCCACACGTCGTCGACGCCCTTGACGACCACACCGGGGTCGTTGTTGCTGCGCCGCTTGCGGCCGCGGCCCCGCGCCGGGGGTACGGACTCGTCGATCTCCTCGGTGGCCGCCTCCTCGCCGCCGAGCGCCTGCACGAGCTTCTGCACGACGCTCTGGGCGGTGACGTGGCCCTCGCCGATCGCCGCGTACAGGGACGAGATGTCGGGGTAGCGCATCTCGTGCGCCAGGGTGACGAGCGAGTCGCCGGTGAGGATCCGCTGGATCGGCAGGTTCTGCTTGCGCATCGCGCGGGCGATGGCGTCCTTGCCGTGCTCGATCGCCTCGTCGCGGCGTTCCTTGGAGAACCAGGCGCGGATCTTGTTGCGGGCGCGCGGCGACTTCACGAAGCCGAGCCAGTCGCGGGAGGGGCCCGCGCCGGTCGCCTTGGAGGTGAAGACCTCGACCAGGTCGCCGTTGTCCAGGGTGGACTCCAGCGGCACCAGACGGCCGTTGACCCGTGCTCCTATCGTCCGGTGGCCGACCTCCGTGTGGACGGCGTACGCGAAGTCCACCGGCGTCGCACCGGCGGGCAGCGCTATCACGTCGCCCTTGGGGGTGAAGACGAAGACCTCGTTGCGGGACAGGTCGAAGCGCAGGGACTCCAGGAACTCGCTGGGGTCCTCGGTCTCCTTCTGCCAGTCGAGGAGCTGGCGCAGCCACGCCATGTCGTTGACGGTGTCCTGGCCGGCGCTGCCCTTGGCCGCCCGGGGCACGTCGGTGCGGATCTTGGAGGAGCCGGCGACGGTCTCCTGCTTGTACTTCCAGTGCGCGGCGATGCCGTACTCGGCGCGGCGGTGCATGTCGAACGTACGGATCTGGAGTTCGACGGGCTTGCCGTTGGGGCCGATGACCGTCGTGTGCAGCGACTGGTACATGTTGAACTTCGGCATCGCGATGTAGTCCTTGAACCGGCCGGGGACCGGGTTCCAGCGCGCGTGCACGGTGCCGAGTGCCGCGTAGCAGTCGCGGACGGTGTCCACGAGGACGCGGATGCCCACCAGGTCGTAGATCTCCGCGAAGTCACGGCCGCGGACGATCATCTTCTGGTAGACGCTGTAGTAGTGCTTCGGGCGGCCGGTGACGGTCGCCTTGATGCGGGCCGCGCGCAGGTCGGACTGGACCTCGTCGGTCACTATGGCGAGGTACTCGTCGCGCTTGGGGGCGCGCTCGGCGACCAGGCGCACGATCTCGTCGTACATCTTGGGGTAGAGGATCGCGAAGGCGAGGTCCTCCAGCTCCCACTTGATCGTGTTCATGCCCAGGCGGTGGGCGAGCGGCGCGTAGATCTCCAGGGTCTCGCGCGCCTTCTTCTCCTGCTTCTCGCGCTTGAGGTAGCGCATGGTGCGCATGTTGTGGAGCCGGTCGGCGAGCTTGATGACCAGGACCCGGGGGTCCTTGGCCATCGCGACGACCATCTTGCGCACGGTCTCGGCCTGGGCGGCCTCGCCGAACTTGACCTTGTCCAGCTTGGTGACGCCGTCGACCAGCAGGGCGACGGAGTCGCCGAAGTCACGGCGCAGCTGGTCCAGGCCGTACTCGGTGTCCTCGACGGTGTCGTGCAGCAGGCCGGCCATGAGCGTCGCCGGGTCCATGCCCAGCTCGGCGAGGATGGTGGTGACGGCGAGCGGGTGCGTGATGTACGGGTCGCCGCTCTTGCGCTTCTGGCCGCGGTGCCAGCGCTCGGCGACCTGGTAGGCCTTCTCGATCTGCCGCAGCGTCGACGTCTCGATCTTGGGGTCGTTGCTGCGCACTATCCGCAGCAGCGGCTCCAGGACCGGGTTGTACGGGTTCGAGCGCTGGACGCCGAGACGGGCCAGGCGGGCCCGGACGCGGTTGGAGGAGCCGCCGGAGCGCGAGGGCTGGGAGGCCGCGGGGCGGACCGGAGGCGTGTGCACGGGGCGCTCGGGAGCGGCCGGCTTGGGACGCGATCCCTCGGCCGCCGTGCCGTCGGGCGCGGACTGGGCGTGCTCGACCGGCCCGCTCGCTACGTTCCGTGCGGGCTTCTCCGCGGCAGCCGAGGCGGACTCGGGCTGGGTGGAGGCGGTTCGCTCCAGGCGTTCCGCGCTGGGGGCGAGTGGCTGGGCCTCGTCTGGCAAGAGGGCTCCTCGTGCGCGATCCGGGTCCCCCGGTCAGGCTCCGGAAACCCCATGGTAGCGATCCTTCGCGCCGGACTCGCTGTCGGCCGCCGTCGGCGGTCTCGTACAGGGGGAACGCGGAAGGCGGGCGCCGGATTCCTCCGGGCCCGCCTCCACGGTGTCCTACGGGTGCCTCAGGCCTTTCGGGGGCCTGTCCGGGAACGGACTCCCCGGTGGCGTGCGCGCGGTCCTCAGACCGTCAGCAGCGCCTCCAGGGGCGCCCCGGCGAGGGCCGGCTCCAGACGGCCGCGGCCGCCGAGGAAGCCGAGCTCCATCAGCACGGCCACGCCCGCGACCTCGGCGCCCGCCCTGCGGATGAGCTGGAGCGAGGCCTCGGCGGTGCCGCCGGTGGCGAGGACGTCGTCGACGACCAGGACGCGGTCGGCCGCGCTCAGGTCCTCGGCGTGCACCTCGATCTCGGCGGAGCCGTACTCCAGGTCGTACGCCTGGGACAGGGTCGCTCCGGGGAGCTTGCCCGCCTTGCGCACGGGGATGAAGCCGATCCCGGCGTGGACGGCGACCGGGGCCCCGAGGATGAAGCCGCGGGCCTCCAGACCGACGATCTTGGTGGCCCGGTTGGCCACGGCGATCTCCGCCAGGGCGCCGGTCAGGGCGCCGAACGCGGCCGGGTCGGCCAGGAGCGGGGTGATGTCCTTGAACATCACGCCCGGCTCCGGGTAGTCGGCCACGTCACGGATGCGGCTGGTCAGCAGCTCCTCGATGCCGGTCATCGGCGCTTCCCCGAGGGGCGGCCGCGGCCGCGGGCGCGGGACGCGGGCTGGTTGCGCGGACCGACGACCGCCGGGGTGGCGTCGTCCAGGTCGTCGTCGTACGACGGCCCGGCGTTCTCCTGCTCCAGGGACTCGCCTGTGGCGGCCGCCTGGGCCCGCTTGGCGAGGACCCGCTTGCGCAGGGCCTTCATCTGCGGCTCGCGCTCCTTGAGGTCGGCGACGAGCGGCGTGGCGATGAAGATCGAGGAGTACGCACCGGCCGCGAGGCCGACGAACAGCGACAGCGAGATGTCGTTGAGCACACCGGCGCCGAGCACGCCGCCACCGATGAACAGCAGGCCGGCGACCGGCAGCAGCGCGACCACCGTGGTGTTGATGGAACGCACCAGGGTGCTGTTGATCGAGCGGTCGGCGACGTCGCTGTAGGTCCAGCGGGTCTGCTTCGTGATGTCCTTCGTCTGCTCCTTGAGGCTGTCGAAGACGACGACTGTGTCGTAGAGCGAGTAACCGAGGATCGTCAGCAGACCGATCACGGTGCCCGGGGTGACCTCGAAGCCGACCAGGGCGTAGATGCCGACCGTGATGGTGATGTCGTGGATCAGCGCGACCAGGGCCGCGATGGCCATGCGCCACTCGAAGGCGATGGCCAGGTAGATCACGACCAGGACCATGAAGATCGCCAGGCCCTCCCAGGCCTTGTTGGCGATCTGGTCACCCCAGCTGGGGCCGACCAGGTCGGCGTTGATGTCGTCGGCCTTGACGTTCAGGTCCGTGGCGAGCTTGTTCTTGATCGCGTCGGACTTGTCCGTGTCGATGCCGGCGATCTGGATGCGCAGGCTGCCGTTGCCGAGCTTCTGGACGACCGCCTCGTGGCCGGAGGCCTCGTGCGCGAACGTCTCCGCCTGGTTCACCGAGACGCTGGACTTGCCGGTGGTGAAGACGGCGCCGCCCTGGAACTCGATGCCCATGTTCAGGCCCCGCACCGTCAGGCCGAGGATGGCCGTGATGGTGATCAGGATCGAGATGCCGTACCAGATCTTGCGCTTGCCGACGAAGTCGTAACCGATCTCGCCGCGGTGGAGCCGGGCGCCGAGGGTGCCGAGTTTCGACATCTCACGCCTCCTTCGTGTCGACGGGGGCGGACGCGCGACGGGTGCGGCGCAGCGGCGGCTTGGCGCCCAGTCGCTTCGGGTCGAGGCCGGACCACTTGTGTCCCTCGGCGAAGAACTTCCTGCGGGCGAGGAGGGTCATCAGCGGCTTGGTGAAGAGGAACACGACGACGACGTCGAGCACGGTGGTCAGACCGAGGGTGAACGCGAAGCCCTGGACCTTGCCGACGGTGACGATGAAGAGCACCGCGGCGGCGAGGAACGACACGAAGTCGGAGACCAGGATCGTGCGCCGGGCGCGCGGCCAGGCACGCTCGACGGCGGGTCGCAGGCTGCGGCCCTCGCGGATCTCGTCACGGATGCGTTCGAAGAACACGATGAACGAGTCCGCGGTGATACCGATCGCGACGATCGCGCCGCAGACGGCCGGCAGGTTCAGCGCGAAGCCGATGGCCGGGCCGAGGAGCGCCATGAGCACGTAGGTGAGGATCGCGGAGACGCCGAGGGAGGCGATGGCGATGGCCGACAGGCCCCGGTAGTAGATCACCAGGTAGAGGACGACCAGCGCGAGGCCGATGGCGCCGGCGATCAGTCCGGCGTGCAGCTGCTCGCCGCCGAGGGCCGCGGTGACCGTGGTGACGCTGGACTCCTTGAAGCTGAGCGGCAGGGCGCCGTAGTTCAGCATGTTGGCCAGGTCCTGCGCCTCGGTCTGGGTGAAGCTGCCGGAGATCTCGGCGGTGCCGCTCAGCGACTCGGTGACGCGCGGGTCGGAGACGACCTGACCGTCGAGGACGATCGCGAACTGGTTCTGCGGCGGCTGGTTCTGGGCGAGCTTGCCGGTGATGGCCGCGAACTTCTTGGAGCCACCGGAGGTGAACTCCATGGTGACCTTCCAGCCCGCGCCGGTCTGGGTGTCGAAGACCGCGCCGGACTTCTTGATGTCCGTACCGGACACCTCGGCGGCGCCGAGCACGTACTTCTGCCACTGGCCCGAGGAGTCCTTGGACTGGCCGCACGCGACGGTCGGGTCGGTCGGCTTGGCGTCGGTGCCGGCCGTGGCACGCACCGCCTTGTCGGAGCAGTCGAGCGCGGCGTACTGGGCCTGGAGCTTGGCGGTCGCGGGGTCCACGCTGGCGCTCGCGGACGGCGCGGCGCTGGAGGAGGACTTGGCCGAGGCCGAGGAGCTGGGGGTGCTGCTCGCGGAGGGCGAGGAGCCGGCCTTCAGGGCGTCGGTGACCGGGCGGCCCTGGGTGGTGGCGGAGGCCGAGGGCGTCGCGGACGGCGAGGAGGAGGTCGCCTTGTCCTTGGACGCGCTGCCCGAGGCGCTCGGCGACGGGGTGGCCGTCGCGGTGCCGCCGGAGGCCTCGGTGGCGAGCACGGGGCGGAAGTAGAGCTTGGCGGTGGTGCCGACCTGCTTGCGGGCCTGCTCCGAGTTCGTGCCCTTGGGGATGTTGACAATGATGTTGTCGGATCCCTGGGTCTGAACCTCGGCCTCGGAGACACCGAGACCGTTGACACGGCGGTTCATGATGTCGACCGCGGTGTCCATGTTGGTCTTGTTGATCGCGTTGGGCTGGCCCGGCTCGTTCTTCGCCGTGAGCGTGATGCTCGTGCCGCCGGCGAGGTCGATGCCGAGACGCGGAGTGGGGTGCCCGGTCGCGAACATCCCTCCGGTGAGCGCCGCGATGGCGATCAGGATCAGGGCCAGCGAGCGCCCCGGCCTGCTCTGGGCGCTCGCGCTCCGGCCCTTCTTCGGTGCTGCCACCTTCTCGTACTCCCTCTCGGGCCGCCCTGCGCCGGGTGTGCGCGGAACGGCCATGCCATGGTGTCGGGACCTCGTGCGAGAACAGCACGTCCCGGGAGCGGCGAGGCGCGAGCGGATCGCGCGGCGCTCCCGGAGCGTGACTACTTCGCTTCGGCCCCGCCGTCGGTCTTCTTCGGCTCCGCCTCGTCGGCGACGGGCTCGTCGGCCTTCGTCTCGACGGCCTTCTCGGCCTCGTCGGCCGGCTCGTCCGCCGCGTCCTTCTTGCCGAGGTCGAGGCGCTTGTCGTCGGAGGCGTCGGAAGAGGCGTCGGCGGCGGGCTCGTCGGTCTCGGTGAGGGAGGAGGCGTCGTCCGGCACGAGGGAGCCGTCGGCCTTCAGGTCGTGCTCGATGCCGTGCACGATGCGGTTGTACTCGTCGTCCGTGAGGACGGCGCCGATCGCGTTCTTCGCGAAGAGCAGGTCGACACCGGGGGCGGCGTCGAGGAGGACCGTGTCCTCGTTGACCTCCTTGACGGTGGCGTACATACCGCCGATCGTGCGCACGCCGGAGCCGGGCTGCATCTCATTGCGCATGGAAGCCGCCTGCTGCTGCTTCTTCTTGGCCGACCGGGTCATCAGGAACATGGCCCCGATGAGCACGATGAACGGGAGGAGGGTCAGAGGACTCACGGGTCGGGACTTCCTTCTTCAACCGCAAAAGGTGAGCGGCCTGCTGGATGGGGGTATGTATGCCGTCGACAGGGGCGGCATCGGCGGAGTCTAAGCGAGTCCGCACTCAGGGAACAACGCTCAGCATGGCACCGGGGTTCCTGCCCCGGTACGTACGCACGCCGTCACGCCCCGAACAGGTCTTCTTGTCCGTTTCCGCCGGTCGACCGGCGGGGAGGCGTCAGGCCGAGATGCGCCCATGCCGCGGGTGTCGCCACCCGGCCACGGGGAGTGCGGGCGAGGAGCCCCTCCCTCACGAGGAAGGGCTCGGCCACCTCCTCCACGGTCTCACGCTCCTCCCCCACAGCGACAGCAAGTGTGGACAATCCGACAGGGCCGCCGCCGAAAAGCTTGAGCAGGGCTTCGAGGACTCCGCGGTCGAGACGGTCCAGTCCGCGCGCGTCGACCTCGTAGACCTTGAGCGCTGCCGCGGCGATCTCCCGGGTGATGACGCCGTCCGCCCTGACCTGCGCGTAGTCGCGTACGCGGCGCAGCAGGCGGTTGGCGATACGGGGCGTGCCGCGGGAGCGTCCGGCGATCTCCGCGGCGCCCTCGGAGCCGATCTCGACGTCCAGGAGTCCGGCGGAGCGGTGGACGACCCGCTCCAGCTCGGCGGGCTCGTAGAACTCCATGTGCGCGGTGAAGCCGAAGCGGTCGCGCAGCGGCGGGGGCAGCAGTCCCGCGCGGGTGGTGGCGCCGACCAGGGTGAACGGGGGCAGCTCCAGCGGGATGGCGGTGGCGCCGGGGCCCTTGCCGACGATGACGTCGACGCGGAAGTCCTCCATCGCCATGTAGAGCATCTCCTCGGCGGGCCGGGACATGCGGTGGATCTCGTCGAGGAAGAGGACCTCGCCCTCCTGGAGGGAGGAGAGGATCGCGGCGAGGTCTCCGGCGTGCTGGATGGCGGGGCCGCTGGTGATGCGGATGGGGGCGCCCATCTCGGCCGCGATGATCATGGAGAGGGTGGTCTTGCCGAGGCCGGGGGCGCCGGAGAGCAGCACGTGGTCGGCGGTGGCCCCGCGCGCGCGTGCGGCGCGCAGGACCAGGTCGAGCTGTTCACGGACCTTCTCCTGGCCGATGAACTCGTCCAGGTCCTTGGGGCGCAGCGCGGCCTCGACGGCCTGGTCCTCGCCGTCGGCGACCGATCCCACCAGCCGTTCCGCGGCGGGGCCGACGAGCCGCTCGTCGGCGGCTTCGTCTGTCGTGTCGTCCCAGTTCATCGGTGGTGCCTCGCGGTCTCGTGGTGGTGGGGCGGCCGGCGGTACGGGGGGCGCCGGCCGCGCCGGGGCAGGGAGCCGGCCCGGGGGCCGGGGCCCTTCAGCGTGCTCGGTTCAGGGTCTGGAGGGCGGCTCTGAGGAGCTGGCCGACCTGCGGGGTTCCCTCGGCGGCCTCGGCCTGCGGGGCGACGGCGGCGACCGCCTCGTCGGCCTCGCGGGTCGCGTACCCGAGGCCGACGAGTGCCGCGTGCAACTGGTCGCGCCAGCTCGCGCTGACCGCGGTGCCGATGGCCGGTCCGCCGGGGCCGAGGGGTTCGCCGAGCCGGTCCTTGAGTTCGAGCAGCAGCTTCTGGGCGCCCTTCTTGCCGATGCCGGGGACGGCGATGAGGGCCTTCTCGTCGCCGGTGGACACGGCGCGGCGCAGGGCGTCGGGGCTGTGCACGGCGAGCATCGCCTGGGCGAGACGGGGGCCGACCCCGCTCGCGGTCTGGAGGAGCTCGAAGACCTGGCGTTCGTCGTCGTCGGCGAAGCCGTAGAGGGTGAGCGAGTCCTCGCGGACGACGAGCGAGGTGGCGAGCTTGGCCTGCTGTCCGGTGCGGAGCCCGGCGAGGGTGCCCGGGGTGCACTGGACGGCGATGCCGATGCCGCCGACCTCGACGACCGCGGAGTCGGGGGCGAGGGCGGCGACCGGGCCGCTGACGAAGGCGATCATGCGGTACGGCCTTTCGATGCCGGGCGCGGGGCGTGCGCCGCCACGGCCTGCTGGAGTCTGTTCTGTGCGACCGCGCGGTCGGGCCCGATCCGCGCGGCGGCCTGCTGGAGCCTGTTCTGGGCGGGGGCGCGCCAGATGTGGCAGATGGCGAGCGCGAGGGCGTCCGCCGCGTCGGCGGGCTTGGGGGGCTCGGCGAGCCGGAGCAGCCGGGTGACCATCGCGCCGACCTGGGCCTTGTCCGCGCGGCCGCTGCCGGTGACGGCGGCCTTGACCTCGCTGGGGGTGTGCAGGGCGACGGGGATGCCGCGCCGGGCCGCGCAGAGCATGGCGACGGCGCTGGCCTGGGCGGTGCCCATCACGGTGCGGACGTTGTGCTGGCTGAACACCCGCTCGACGGCGACGTACTCCGGTTCGTACTCGTCGAGCCACTGCTCGATGCCCTGCTCGACGGCTACCAGGCGCAGGCCCAGTTCGGCGTCGGCGGGGGTGCGTACGACTCCGACTCCGCGCATGGTCAAAGGTCTCCCGGCGACTCCTTCGACCACCCCGACACCGCACCGGGTCAGCCCGGGGTCGACACCCAGCACCCGCACCCGGGCCTCCTTCGATCGCGCCGCTCACAGCCGGGGGTCCCCCGGTTCGTGCAGGCTATCGGGTGCCACTGACAGAGCGACGGGCCGACGGGGGGTGTCC
>NZ_JBHXDQ010000088.1:0-32982 GCF_042725875.1 Streptomyces sp. NPDC127038
GTGCCGGTGCATCAGGCCGTCGCCGTTGGGTGAGGTGTGGGCGTCGGTGGCGACGGCCATCGATGTACCGGCACGGCCCCTCACACCGGATCCCGGCTGCGGGAGCGCCCAGATTCCGGCTCCGGCCGACACAACCGGTCACATTTCAGCCCCGGCCGGGGAAAAATTGCAGCCCCGGCCGGTCGCATTTCAGCCCCGGCCGAGGAGCATTTCGGCTCTGGCAAGGGAAGCTTCAGCCCCTGCCCGTCACTTTTCAGCTCCGGCCGGGGAAAAGATTCAGCCCCTCCGGCGTTTGAGGAGCGGGGTCCGGGGCGGAGCCCCGGGTACGGGTCGGGTAGGGGCGGAGGGGGCGAAGAAGCGTTGGCTCGCCCCCGGTGCCGGGTACCGGTCCCGGCACGGGGCGGGGGAAAAGCTACGAGTGGCCTAGTTCTGCCTCGGACTCGTCCGCCGTCGACGGGACCGAGCCCGAGTCGGGGGACGGACGGAGCGGGAACGGGTCCACCTGGGTCTCGTCGATCACCGGCAGCGGCGGCCGCGGAGGCGTCGGCATGACGGCCGCCTCGGAGTGCCCCCCACACCCGTACGCGAGCGACACGACCCGCCCGTCCGCCGGCGAGAACTCATTCGCACAGACACCGAACGCCTGCCCGAGCGAGCCCCCGATCCGGTTCAGGAAGCCACAGCTGACGCACGTCGCGGGCGCGGCCTGCGCCATCGCGGTCTTGGACCCGTACGACTCCTCCCAGCGGTCGGCCGCGACATGCAGCCCGTACCGGGAGAGCACCCGGGCCCGGCGCAGCCCCAGCTCCTCGGCCACGGAGGCGATCGAACCCCGGCGCGGGGCCATCGGAAGCTGCGCGGGCGTTCCCGCGGTCACCTCCGCGTCCTCGGCCTCCACCAGCTCGGCCATGTCCTCGGAGACCGCGGAGTTCGGCGCGGGCTCGTCCTCGCCGGAGTAACCGGGCTCAAGCCGCAGATCCTCGGCGTCCGTGGGCAGCAGGTCCCCGGGACCCATGTCACCGGGACGGAGCCGCTCGCTCCACGGCACCCACTCCGGTGCCAGCAGGGCGTCCGTGCCGGGCAGCAGGACGGTCTCGTCGAGGGTGACGATCTTCGCCCGGGAGGCGCGGGCCACGGTCGACGCCCAGCGCCAGCCGCGGTACCCGGGTTCCTTGCACTCGAAGTAGTGCGTGACAACGCGGTCCCCCTCGGAGACCATTCCGAGATGCTCGCCGACGACGCCCGGGTAGGCGGCTTCCTCGGCGGCCGCGCGCGCGAGGTCGACGGCCTCGGCGCACAGACGGTCTGGGGTGCGGCTTCGCGTTGTCGCTGCGCTCACAGGTATCGCTTCTCTCCTACGCCGTCTCACGGGTGCGCCAGTCCTCGGCGGGGGTGCGGACGGAGCGGACCGTTGGGCCGCGTCGACGTCCGCGCCCGATCGCACTCGGGCGCACCTACGCCATCCATTCTGCGGGATGGCCGAGAGGCGCGCGGCCGAGAACAATCGCCGCAGGCGCGTTACGCACGCTACCTTCTCCTGGCCCCTGGGCCCACACCGGCGGCCGTCTTCGGTGCTCCGCGCCGAGGATCTTCGCCGCTCCGCGCCCCCCGGACTCCGCCGCTCCGCTCCGAAAGTCCCCCCTCCGTACCCCCGTCCGGCCCGGTCCGATGGGCCCCACTCGGCCCCCGTACGCGCGGTAACCGCACTACGCACCCCGAACTCGGGGCACTATGACGGAGTGGCGTCCGCGAGGTCACCCCAGGGAGCAACCGGTGTCGGTGGCGCCAAGGGGAGCAACCGAAGTGGCGGATCGGGCCGGCTCGCCGGGTCCGTCCGTGCGGTGGGACGTGCCCTGCACTTCCCGGTGCGCAAGACCGCGCGCGGCATCCGCAAGGCGACCCACGCGCACGGAGCGGGCGAGTCCGGCCTCGGGAAACTGATCGAACTGCACGCGGTGAACGGCGCGGGCGACGTCATGATCACGGTGGCGCTCGCGTCCACCGTGTTCTTCTCCGTGCCGACCGACGAGGCCCGCAGCAGGGTCGCCCTCTACCTGGGCATCACGATGGCGCCCTTCGCCGTCCTCGCCCCGGTGATCGGCCCGCTGCTCGACCGGCTGCCACACGGCCGGCGCGCCGCGATGGCGGGCTCCATGCTCGCGCGGGCCATGCTCGCCCTGATCCTGGCGAGCGCGGTCGTCACCGGCACCTTCGAGCTGTACCCGGCCGCCCTCGGCGTGCTCGTCGCCTCCAAGGCGTACGGCGTGGTGCGCAGCGCCGTCGTACCCCGGCTGCTGCCACCCACGTTCTCTCTGGTCAAAGCCAATTCCCGAGTCACGCTCGGCGGGCTCCTGGCCACCGGTGTGGCCGGGCCGATCGCCGCCCTGCTCCAGTCGGCGGGCGCGCGCTATCCGCTCTACGGCGCCTTCACGATCTTCATCGCGGGGACGTTCCTGTCGTTCTCGCTGCCACCCAAGGTGGACTCCGCCAAGGGCGAGGACACGGCCCTGCTCGCCGCCGACGCGGACCATCTGCACGGCCCGCACCTGAAGAAACCCCCGCGCCCCGGGCTGCGGACCGTGGGCACGGCCGTCACCCACGCGCTCGGCGCCAACGCCTCGCTGCGCTGTCTGTCCGGCTTCCTGATCTTCTTCCTCGCCTTCCTGCTGCGCGAACACCCGCTCACCGGCAAGAGCGCCGCGGTCTCGCTCGGCCTGGTCGTCGTCTCGGCGGGCGTCGGCAACGCGCTCGGCACGGCCGTCGGGGCCTGGCTGAAGCAGCGCGCCCCGGAGATCATCGTCGTGACGGTGGTGGCCTGCGTGCTGGCCGCCGCGATCATGGCGGCGCTCTTCTTCGGCACGCTGATGGTGGCGGCCCTCGCCGCGATCGCCGGCTTCGCGCAGGCCCTCGCCAAGCTGTCCCTGGACGCGATGATCCAGCGGGACGTCCCCGAACTTGTCCGGAATTCGGCGTTCGCACGCTCCGAGACACTGCTCCAGATGGCCTGGGTCCTCGGCGGCGCCATCGGGATCGCGATGCCCCTCAACGGCCCGCTCGGCCTCTCCGTGGCCGCCGGGATCGTCGCCGTCGGGTGGCTGACGACCGTGCGGGGACTGCTCCTGGTGGCCCGGCGCGGCGGTTCGGCCCGCAGCCGCGTCTCCTGAGCCGCGCGGGGGCCTCGCACGGCACGCCGCACCCCACGTGGGGGCACGGGTGGGCGTGCCCGATAGCCTTCGGTCATGACCTCCCTGCCCCGCGGCAGAGCCGCTAATGGACAACGCGCTGCGCGCCGTCGCCGCGCCGTCGCCACGGTCGGCGCCGTTTCCGCCGGACTCCTCGCCCTCTCCGCCTGTGACAAGCCGACCCCCATGGCCACCGTCACGGTCGGCACCAAGTCGGTGAGCTCCGAGGCCGACTGCTACAACGACGGCAACGCGGTGAAGACCGCCGACCTGACGAGCTGCCTGCGGTCCAAGGACATCAAGTCGATCGACGTCGACCCCGACGCGACCGTGCGGTTCGGTGTCGACCCGAAGATCGCCGACAACGGCTGGACGATCCTGATGAACGGGCAGCAGCTCCTGCCCGAGAGCACCAAGAAGACGTACCTGACGATCCCGGGCAGCGTCTTCTTCAACCAGCAGTACGGCGCCACCGGCACCTCGACGCTCGTCTCCATCAAGGAGGGCGACAAGACGGTGACCGGCCTGTGGTCCTTCAAGTTCAAGAAGGACTCGGACAACTGATCGCCCCCGCCGGGCCGAGGGTGCTCGTGGCCACCGCCGTCTCCGCGGAGAGGGCAGCGGTGGCCGCGGCGTCGTCCGGCACGGCCCGGGAGATACGGCTTCCGGGGGCGACGCTCCACCGGACCGGCGGGCTCGATCTGCTCGCCGCCGGTGTCGGCCCCGCCCTCGCCGCCGCCTCCGTCTCCGCCGCGCTGACGAGGGCCGCCCTCAACGGCACGCCCTACGGCCTCGTGGTCTGCGCGGGCATCGCCGGCGGCTTCCAGCCCGGCGCACCCGTGGGATCCCTCGTGGTCGCCGACGACATCGTCGCCGCGGACCTGGGCGCCGAGACGCCCGAGGGGTTCCTGCCGGTCACCGAACTCGGCTTCGGAACCGTCAGCCACCGGCCCCCGGAATCACTCGTACGAGCGGCCGCGGCCGCCACCGGCGCCGCTGTCGGAACGGTCCTCACCGTGTCGACCGTGACCGGCAGCGCCGCACGCGCCGCCGAACTGCGCGCCCGGCACCCCCGTGCCCTCGCCGAGGCGATGGAGGGCTTCGGAGCCGCCGAGGCGGCCGGCGCGCACGGCGTGCCGGTCCTGGAGATCCGCGCGGTGTCCAATCCCGTCGGCCCGCGCGACCGCGCCGCGTGGGACATCGGCGCCGCCCTGGCGGCCCTCACCGAGGCCTTCGGGAAGCTGGGACCCCTGCTGGAGAGTTGGAACCCCCATGAGCTCACTGACTGAGACCGCCGAAGCCCTGCGGATCGCCTACTCGCCCTGCCCCAACGACACGTTCGTCTTCGACGCGTGGGCGCACGGCCGGGTCCCGGGCGCGCCGTCCCTGGACGTGACGTTCGCGGACATCGACATCACCAACGGGATGGCCGAGCGCGGCGAGTTCGACGTACTGAAGGTGTCGTACGCCGTCCTGCCGTACGTCCTCGACGACTACGCGCTGCTGCCCTGCGGCGGCGCGCTCGGCCGGGGCTGCGGCCCGCTCGTGCTGACCAGGGAGGCGGGGGCCGACCTCACGGGCCGTACGGTGGCCGTGCCGAGCGAGCGGTCGACGGCGTACCTGCTGTTCCGGCTGTGGGCGGCGGACACGGTCCCCGGCGGGGTCGGCGAGATCGTGGTCATGCCGTTCCACGAGATCATGCCGGCGGTACGGGACGGGAAGGTCGACGCGGGACTCGTCATCCACGAGGCGCGTTTCACGTACCAGAACTACGGGCTGCACAAGCTCGCCGACATGGGCGAGCACTGGGAGCGGACCACCGGGCTGCCGATCCCGCTGGGCGCGATCATCGCCAGGCGGTCGCTGGGAGCGGAGCGGCTGCTGGAGCTCGCCGCGGCCGCCCGGGCCTCGGTCCGCGCCGCCTGGGACGACCCCGAGGCGTCCCGCCCCTACGTCCTGGAACACGCCCAGGAGATGGACCCGAAGGTCGCGGACCAGCACATCGGCCTGTACGTGAACGAGTTCACGGCCGAGCTGGGCGAGTCCGGCTACGCGGCGGTCCGCGGGCTGCTCACGCGCGCGGCGGCCGAGGGGCTGGTACCGCCCCTCGGGCCGGACGCACTGGCCTTTCCCTGATCCCGCACCGGACCTCGCCCGCCTCCCGCGGCCGGGGTCCGGTCACACGTCGAGCTGGTCGGCGACCGCGCGCAGCAGCCCCGCGATCTTCTTGCCCGAGGTCTTGTCGGGGTAGCGGCCCTGTTCCAGGGTGGGCGTGATGTTCTCCAGCAGGGTCGTCAGGTCCTGGACGATGGAGGCCAGTTCGTCCGGTTTGCGACGCTGGGCCGCGGCCACCGAGGGGGCCGGTTCCAGAAGGGTCACCGAGAGCGCCTGATCACCGCGCTGACCGGCGACGACACCGAACTCGACACGCTGGCCGGGCTTGAGGGCGTCTACTCCGGCGGGCAGGACCGAGGAATGGACGAAGACGTCGCCGCCGTCGTCACGGGAGAGAAAGCCGAAGCCCTTCTCAGTGTTGAACCACTTGACTTTGCCGGTGGGCACGTCTGTCCTCGTCCTCGTACTCGTCGGAAACTTCTCTGGGAACGGCTCGGGTGGTTGCAGGGGCAACTGCCCTTTAAACGCCTCTGGATAGCACTACAGCGGGTCTGCCGACCCGCCGGTACCAAGGCTAATGGTCCGTCGGCTCGTGACAAGACGTCGCTGGATTGTTCCTTCGCGCAGGGAACTACCCTGGTGGGGTGCGTGACAAAACCCAAGTGAATTCCGCCGAAGCCGGTGACCGGCTGATCCGTGCCGGTGCCATCGTGTTCTTCGTCGGAGCGTTGGCCACACTGGTCACCGTGGCCCCGCTGTTCCTCGGAACGAAACCTTTTCCGTTCTACATGTTCGGCCTGAGCATGCTCATGGGCGTCGGATTCCTGCTGGCCGCCGCGGGCGTGCTGCAATCCGCCGCCGAGGGCCGCCGCCGGGCGCGCGCCGCGCGTTCCTGACGGCGCCCGCTCCCGGCCCCTTCCCCCGGCCCCCGTCCCTCAGCGGCGGTGGTTCTCCAGCCATGCCGGGAACTCCGTGAGGTCGGCGAGGACGACGTCCGCGCCCGCCGCGCGGAGTTCCTCCGCGTCGCACGGGCCGGTCGTCACGGCCACGCTGTAGGCCCGCGCGGTGCGCGCCCCGCGTACGTCGCCGGTGTGGTCGCCGACGTACACGCTCGCGCCGTGCTCGCGCAGCGCCACGGCCTTCTGCTCGGCCCAGAGGTTGCCGACGACCTCGTCCGCGCCGATGTCCAGGTGGTCCAGGTGCAGCCTGGCGTTGGGCTCCCACTTCGCGGTCACGACGAGGGCGCGCCCGCCCGCGGCCCGCACCGCCGCGACGGCCTCGCGCGCGCCGGGCATCGCGAGCGAGCCGGTGATCGCGTGCTCGGGGTACATCTCGCGGTAGACGCCGGCGATCTCCTCTATCCACTCGGCCGGGAACCAGTGGGCGAGTTCCTGCTCCAGCGGGGGCCCGAGCCGGGTGACCGCGAGATCGGCGTCGATGTACGTCCCGGTCCGTGCCGACAGCGCCTCGAAGCAGGCGTGGATCCCGGGGCGGGAGTCGATCAGGGTCATGTCGAGGTCGAAGCCGACGGTCAGCGCAGGTGAGGTCATATGCACCATTGTGCCCAGGCCCTCCTCCCGGGGCGTGGCCGGTCTCAGCGGAGGCGTTGGGAGCGCCAGACCAGGTAGAGCGCCGAGGCGATCGCGGCGCCGCGGACGACGAAGGGCCAGGTCTGGGCCAGCGCCTCGTTCATGTGGCCCGCGGCGACGGGGGTGCCCCAGCGGCCGTTCGCACGGCCCCAGAGCCAGACGATCCCGGCCGCGGCCGACAGGCCGGGCAGCACCAGGACGGCCCACTTCGACTCGGCCGGGGTCAGCCGGCGCGAGCCGTAGGCGATCAGCCAGCCGAGTCCGAGCGCGAACCAGTTGCCGAGGACCGCGCCGGCCACGAGGAGCGCGGCGGCGAGCAGGAGCAACGGGTTGGTCCAGCGGCCGGGGCGCGGCAGGAACCGGCGGGGTCCGCGGCGGGCGACGGCTGCCTCGGCGGCGGGCTCGCCCTCCACTGCCGGAGCGGCCGGGACAGCCGGAGTGGTTGGTGTCGTCGCCCCTGCGGCCGGCTTCGCCCCTTCGCCGTCCCCGTCCCCGTTCCCCGGGGGTGGCTTGAGCAGTTCGGGAATCTCCACGCCGCCGACGAACCCCGGGACGCTGTCACCGAGTCCGAAGGGGCTGTCGGTCGACCGCCACCAGTCGGGCCGGGTGGCGCTGTCGCCCAGTTCGGAGGCGCTCGCCAGATGGGGCGGGGACGGCGCGTCGGCCCCGGCGCCCTCGGTGGACCGCTCCGGGGCGGGGCGGGGGCGGGGGACTACCCGGCGCAGCCCCTTGGGGCGTTCCACGGGCTCGGCGGCGTCGCGCTGCGGGGGCACGGCGGCCCAGGTCCGGGTGCCCGCGGCGGCCTCGGGGGACGCGCCGGTGCCCTGTCCGGCCGCGGCGACGATCTCGTCGGGGGTGCCGAGCCGGTCGAGGATGCGGCGGACGGCGGCGGGGCTGTCGGTGGCCGCTCCGGCGCGGCGGCGGTCGATCTCCGCGCGCAGCTCCGTGACCAGGCGCATGCGGGTCCCGGACGGCAACTGCCGCTGCTGGGCCAGGTCGCCGACCCGGCTCAGATAGTCGAAGACCAGCTGGTCGCTCTCGATCCCCACGAAGTCCCCTCCGGGGCTGGTGCGTTGGATACCCCGCGGTGACGAAGGTACCGGTTTTCCGCCGGCCCGGAGCGTCCGGTCCGGGCCTCGGGCAGCCGTACGACGCCCGACGCCGCCGGGGCCCACGCGTTCGCCTGACGGTTCACCGGCCGGGGCCACCGTCCGGAGGCAGACAGCCCGCCCGACACCCCACCGACCGGGACCAGACGCCCCGCCCAACGGTTCACCGACCGGGCGCAGGCGGCCCGCCCGACACCTCACCGACCGGGGGCAGGTGACCCTCCCGACGCCTCACCGACCGGAGGCCGACGGCCCGCCCGGCACTTCACCGACCAGGGGCGGATAGCCCACCCGACACATCACCGACCGAGGCCAGGCGGCCCGCCCAACGGTTCACCGGCCGGGCGCAGGCAGCCCGCTCGACGCTTCACTGACCGGCGCCAAGTGGCCGCCCGACATCCCACCGACCGGGCGCAGGTGACCCGCCCGACGCCCCACCGCCCGGAGACAGGTGGCCCGCCCAACGCCCCATCGACCGGGACCAGACGGCCCGCCCGGCGCCCCGCCGACCGGGCACAGGCGCCCCGCCCGACACCCCACCCACCGGATAGAGGCGCCCCCGCCCGAAGCCTCACCGGCCAGGGGCCGGGTCCCGGGAGCGTGGCACCCGCTACCGTTGGCAGGATGAGCCCCGAGACGACCGCCCCGCGGTCCCTGGCGGAAGCCCTCCGCGCGCGGGACGACGCCTCGCTGTCCGTCCTCCTGCGGTCCCGGCCGGACCTGATCACCCCCGTGCCCACGGACCTCACCCAGCTGGCGACGAGGGCGGGGACCCGGGCCTCGGTCGTACGGGCCCTGGAGCGTCTCGACCGCTTCACGCTCCAGACGGCGGAGGCGCTGGCCGTGGCGCGGGAACCGGCGACGTACGAGGAGCTGCTGGGGCTGCTCGCGGGCGACGACGGCGACCCGGCGGTCACGGCGGCCTTCCCGCAGGCGCTCGGGACGCTGCGCGAGCAGGCGCTCCTGTGGGGGCCCGACGACCGGCTCCGGCTGGTCCGCACGGCACGTGAACTGCTCGCCCCGTCCCCGCAGCACCCCTCGCCGACGGGGCTCGGGCCGACGGTCGCCGAGGCGACGGCGGGCATGTCGCCGGGGCGCATCCAGGAGATCGTGGCCGCGGCGGGGCTGGCGTCCACCCATGACTCGGTGTCGGCGGTGGCCTCGCTCGGCGCCCTGTTCGCCGACCGGACCCGGATGTCGGCGCTGCTGGACGAGGCTCCCGCGGAGGCGGTGGACGTGCTGTCCCGGCTGGTGTGGGGGCCGCCGTACGGGCAGGTGACGGCCGAGCCGGCGGCGCATCTGCGCTGGCTGATCGGCCGGGGGCTGCTGCTGCCGACGGCGCCGGGCACGGTCGTGCTGCCCCGGGAGGTCGCGCTGCATCTGCGGGCGGGCCGCGCGCACCGGGTGACCGAGCCGGTGGCCCCCGTGGTCGGGACGGCGACGGCCCACGGTCCACAGGCTGTGGACGCGGCGGCGGCCGGACAGGCGTACACGACGCTGGCGACGGTCGAGGAGCTGCTGAAGGACTGGCACGAGGGCGGTCCCGCCGTGCTGCGCGCGGGCGGTCTGAGCGTGCGGGACCTGAAGCGGACGGCGGTGGCGCTCGACGTGCCCGAGCCGGTCGCCGCGTTCTGGGTGGAACTCGCCTACGCGGCGGGCCTGGTGGCGTCGGACGGGGAGGCGGACGAACGGTTCGCGGCGACCCCCGCGTACGACGCCTGGCTGGAGCTGCCCGCCGCGGAGCGCTGGGCGCGGCTGGCCTCGGCGTGGCTGGCGGCGACCCGCACGGCCGGTCTGGTCGGCGGGCGGGACGCGAAGGACCGTACGCTCTCGGCGCTCGGCCCCGGTCTCGACCGCTCCGCGGCCCCCGAGGTCCGCCACCGGGTGCTCGCCCTGCTCGCCGAGCTTCCCGAGGGCTCCTCCCCCGACGTGGAGACGCTGCTGACCCGGCTGCACTGGGAGCGGCCCTCGCGCTCGGTCCGGCAGTCGCCGGAGGACGCGCGGGCCCGGCTGGCCCGCTGGACGCTGTCGGAGGCCGAGCTGCTGGGGGTGACCGGCCGGGGCGCGCTGTCCGCGCAGGGGCGGGCGCTGCTGGGGCTGCCCGCCCCTGCGGTCGCGGCGCCGGCCGCGCCGTCCGGTCCCGGCGACCGGCTCCCGGCCCATCACCGGCGGCGCCGGTCCGAGGCCTCCGCCGTGGCGGCTCCCGCGCCGCACTCCCCCGCCGAGCGGGCCGCGGCGGCGGAGCGGGCCGCGCGGCTCCTCGCGCCGCTGCTGCCCGAGCCGCTGGACCACGTGCTGCTCCAGGCGGATCTGACGGCGGTCGCGCCGGGGCCGCTGGAGCGTCCGCTGGCCGACACGCTGGGGGTGCTCGCGGACGTCGAGTCCAAGGGCGGGGCGACGGTGTACCGGTTCACGCCGGCGTCGGTGCGGCGGGCGCTGGACGCGGGCCGTTCGGCGTCCGACCTGCACGCCTTCCTCGCGGCTCATTCGCGTACGCCGGTTCCGCAGCCGCTGGCCTATCTGATCGACGACATGGCGCGCCGGCACGGGCATCTGCGGATCGGGGCGGCGTCGGCGTACGTCCGGTGCGACGACGAGGCGGTCCTGAACGAGATCCTCGCCGACAAGCGGTCGCAGGAGTTCGGGCTGCGGCGGATCGCGCCGACGGTCCTGGTCGCGCAGGCCGATCCGTCGGGCCTGCTGGCCGGGCTGAGGACGATGGGTTTCGCGCCGGCCGCCGAGTCGGCGGAGGGCGATGTGCTGATCAGCCGGGCGCACGCCCACCGCACTCCGCCGCGCACGGCTCCGGAGCCGGTCCCGGACGGTCCGCCGGTTCCGGACGCCACCCTGCTCGGTGCCGCGATCCGGGCGATCCGGGCCGGGGACCTCGCCTCCACGGCCCCGCGCAAGGACGACACGGCCGCCGGGCGCCCGGGCGACGGCGTCCTGCCCCGCACCAGCTCCGCCGAGACCCTCGCGACCATGCAGGCGGCCGTGATGACCGGCGAGGCGGTGTGGATCGGGTACGTCAACGCCGAGGGCGCGGCCAGTCAGCGGGTGATCGCGCCGATCCGGGTCGAGGGCGGCTTCGTGACGGCGTACGACCACACGGCGGACGAGGTCCGTACCTATCCGCTGCACCGGGTCACGGGGGTCGCGGAGCTGGCCGACGACCAGCCGTGACCGTCCGCCGGTAGGGCACACTGGACGTTTGGCCGAGCATCCGCGCCGGGTGCCGCCACGCAGAAAGGGACGGTTGTGAACGGACCCCTCATCGTCCAGTCCGACAAAACGCTTCTGCTGGAAGTCGATCATGAGCTGGCCGACGCCTGCCGTCGTGTCATCGCCCCCTTCGCCGAGCTGGAGCGTGCGCCCGAGCACATCCACACCTACCGGGTGACCCCGCTCGGCCTGTGGAACGCGCGGGCCGCCGGGCACGACGCCGAGCAGGTCGTGGACGCGCTGGTGGAGTTCAGCCGTTATCCGGTCCCGCACGCGCTGCTGGTGGACATCGCCGAGACGATGGACCGCTACGGGCGCCTCACCCTGAGCAAGCACCCGGCCCACGGGCTGGTACTGACCACCACCGACCGGCCCGTCCTCGAGGAGGTGCTGCGGTCCAAGCGGATCGCCCCGCTCGTCGGCAACCGGATCGACCCGGACACCGTGGCCGTGCACCCCTCGGAGCGCGGCCAGATCAAGCAGACCCTGCTGAAGCTGGGCTGGCCGGCCGAGGACCTCGCCGGGTACGTGGACGGTGAGGCGCACGCCATCGAGCTCGACGAGACCGGCTGGGCCCTGCGGCCCTACCAGCGTCAGGCCGTGGAGAACTTCTGGCACGGCGGCTCCGGGGTCGTGGTGCTGCCCTGCGGGGCGGGCAAGACGCTCGTCGGGGCCGGTGCGATGGCGCAGGCCAAGGCGACCACGCTCATCCTGGTCACCAACACCGTCTCCGCCCGGCAGTGGAAGCACGAGCTGGTCAAGCGGACCTCGCTGACCGAGGACGAGATCGGCGAGTACAGCGGCACCCGCAAGGAGATCCGCCCGGTCACCATCGCCACGTACCAGGTGCTGACGACCCGGCGGAAGGGCGTCTACCCGCACCTGGAGCTGTTCGACTCCCGCGACTGGGGCCTGATCCTCTACGACGAGGTGCATCTGCTGCCCGCCCCGGTCTTCAAGTTCACCGCCGACCTCCAGGCCCGGCGGCGGCTGGGGCTGACCGCGACGCTGGTACGGGAGGACGGACGCGAGTCGGACGTCTTCTCGCTGATCGGGCCCAAGCGGTTCGACGCGCCCTGGAAGGAGATCGAGGCGCAGGGCTACATCGCCCCGGCCGACTGTGTCGAGGTGCGGGTGAACCTCACCGACTCCGAGCGGCTCGCGTACGCCACCGCCGAGAACGAGGAGAAGTACCGCTTCTGCGCCACCACCGCGACCAAGCGGAAGGTGACCGAGGCGCTGGTGCGCAGGTTCGCCGGGCAGCAGATCCTCGTGATCGGCCAGTACATCGACCAGCTCGACGAGCTGGGTGAGCATCTGAACGCGCCGGTGATCAAGGGCGAGACCAGCAACGCCCAGCGGGAGAAGCTGTTCGACGCGTTCCGGGAGGGCGAGATCAGCGTGCTCGTCGTGTCGAAGGTCGCGAACTTCTCGATCGACCTGCCGGAGGCCACGGTCGCCATCCAGGTCTCGGGCACCTTCGGCTCCCGCCAGGAGGAGGCCCAGCGTCTGGGCCGTGTGCTGCGCCCGAAGGCCGACGGTCACCAGGCCCACTTCTACTCCGTGGTGGCCCGCGACACGATCGACCAGGACTTCGCCGCCCACCGCCAGCGCTTCCTGGCGGAACAGGGCTACGCCTACCGGATCATGGACGCCGACGAGGTGCTGAGCTAGTTCCGGGGAATTCCGGCGAAGGGGCGGACGTGCGCGTCAGTGGCGACGGA
Organism: Streptomyces sp. NPDC127038; assembly: GCF_042725875.1. Taxonomy (NCBI): domain Bacteria; kingdom Bacillati; phylum Actinomycetota; class Actinomycetes; order Kitasatosporales; family Streptomycetaceae; genus Streptomyces; species Streptomyces sp. NPDC127038. Next base: position 12,942 of record NZ_JBHXDQ010000088.1, read on the forward strand.
CGCCCGCCTCCTCGCCGTATTCGCCGAGCAGGACGACGCCGATGGCCGCGCGCCCGAAGACCTTGACGGCCTTCAGGGCGTCGCCGAGGCGATGGCGGTGATCCACGGAGGTGACGGCCGTCGCGCCCCGCGCGACGGGCCCGGGACGGGCAGGACCTGGGGTGAAAGTGGCTGCGCTCATATCTCCATGGTGCGTCGGTCCCGACCCGAACGGCGTCGGTCCACGGACCGAACCTCGCCACCTCTCAGGTACCGCTCGGGACCGTCCGCCGTACGTCTCACGGCGGACGGCGCCCCCTAGGGATCCCGGGGTCCGACCCCGAAACGGCGTGCGGGCGACGGAAAAACCATTGGCCCCCACATCCGTCCGTGGCCTAGAATCTCCGGTCTTGCCCGCCTCCCTCGACGGAGTGCCGCCGCCCGGACGGAAACCGGACGGCACCTGGAATCACACCGGATTCCGCAGGGATTCCGAACGGATTCCCAACGAAATCCGCAGGGATTCCCGATCCGCATCACTCGCACAGCACGTGCCGGAGCATCGCGGCACTCCCGCAGCACCCCCACAGCAGGTTTCCGGAGGCAATTCCCCGTGTCCACCGTGTCCGACGGTCCGTCCGGCGTCCCGTCCCCGTCCCCGTCCCCGTCCCCGTCCGACGATCCCCTCTCCCGCGAGCGCTCCCACCTCGCCCACTCGCGTTCGGCGCTGCGCGCGATGCGCGAGGACGCCGAGAACCTCGACATCCGCGACGTCACCGCGAACTGGGTGAACGCCGAGGTGCTGCACCGGCAGATCGCCGAGCGCATCAAGGCCCTCGCCGACCTCAGCCACACCCCGCTGTTCTTCGGACGGCTCGACTATCTGCACGCTCCCGGCTCGGACCTCGCGGAGGGCGCCGAGGGCGAGCGGTTCTACATCGGGCGCCGGCACGTCCACGACGCCGACGGCGACCCGATGGTCATCGACTGGCGCGCGCCGGTGTCCCAGCCGTTCTACCGGGCCTCGAAGAAGGACCCGATGGACGTCGGGCTGCGCCGCCGCTTCGGCTACACCGGCGGCGACCTCACGGCCTACGAGGACGAGCACCTCTCCGACCCCGCCGAGGCCGCCGCCACCAGCAAGCTGCTCCAGCAGGAGATCGAGCGCCCGCGCGTCGGCCCGATGCGCGACATCGTGGCGACGATCCAGCCCGAGCAGGACGAGATCGTCCGGTCCGGTCTGTCCGGCTCGGTCTGCGTGCAGGGAGGCCCCGGCACCGGGAAGACGGCCGTCGGCCTGCACCGGGTCGCGTATCTGCTGTACGCGCACCGGGAGCGGCTCGCCCGCACCGGCACCCTGGTGATCGGGCCGAACAAGTCGTTCCTGCACTACATCGAGCAGGTCCTGCCCGCGCTCGGTGAGCTGGAGGTCAGGCAGGCGACCGTCGACGACCTCGTGGCGCACGTCGAGGTGCGCGGGAGCGACGACGCCCCGGCCGCCGTGATCAAGGGCGACGCCCGGATGGCCGAGGTGCTGCGGCGGGCCGTGCGCTCGCACGTGACCGTCCCCACCGAGCCCGTGATGGTGGTCAGGGGGTCACGCCGCTGGCGCGTCCCCGCGTACGAGCTGGAGGAGATCGTCCGGGAGCTGCTCGACCGGGACATCCGCTACGGCGCCGCCCACCAGGCCCTCCCGCAGCGCATCGCCCACGCCGTGCTCGTCCAGATGGAGCGCTCGGGCGAGGCGCCGGACGACCGGGTGCAGGACGCCGTCGCCCGCAACGCGGCGGTGAAGGCCGCCGTGAAGGCGATCTGGCCGCAGGTCGACCCCGCCAAGCTCGTGCTGCGGCTGCTGAGCGACGCGGAGTTCCTGGCCGAGCACGCGGAGGGGCTGCTGGACGAGGCCGAGCAGAAGGAGATCCTCTGGGCGAAGCCGGTGCGCAGCGTGAAGAGCGCGAAGTGGTCGGCCGCCGACGCCGTGCTGATCGACGAGGCCACCGACCTGGTCCAGCGCACGCACTCCCTCGGGCACGTGGTGCTGGACGAGGCGCAGGACCTCTCCCCGATGCAGTACCGCGCCGTGGGCCGGCGCTGTACGACGGGGTCGGCGACGGTGCTCGGGGACCTGGCGCAGGGGACCACCCCGTGGGCGACCCGGAGCTGGGAGGAGGCACTCTCCCACCTGGGCAAGGGCGACGCGGTCGTCGAGGAGCTGACCGCCGGTTTCCGTGTCCCCACGGACGTCATCACCTACGCGTCCCGGCTGTTGCCGCACATCGCGCCCGGTCTCACGCCCGTCGCTTCTGTACGGGAGAACCCGGGCTTCTTCGAGGTGCGCGCGAGCACGGCCGACGCCGACGTCCTGGACGCGGTCGAGGAGTTGCTGGGCCAGGAGGGTTCGGTGGGGCTGATCGCAGCCGACGCCCGGATCCCGGCGCTGGCCGAGGCGCTGACGGCGGCCGGGCGGACGTATCTCGGTCCGGGCGAGGAGACGACGGCCGAGACCCGGCTGACCCTGGTGCCGGCCTCGCTCGCCAAGGGCCTGGAGTACGACTACGTGGTCCTGGACGAGCCGCGGGCGGTCGTCGACGGCGAGCCGGACGAGCGCACCGGGCTGCGCCGCCTGTACGTGGCGCTCACCCGTGCCGTCTCGGGCCTGATCGTGACGCACGCGGCACCGCTCCCCGCCGAACTGGCCTGACCGAGCCCGACCGGGCCGACTGCCCTGACCGCCCCGGCGTCCACGCCGACGGCCCCCGGCACGGATGCCGGGGGCCGCCAACGGTGGTGCTCCGGGCGTTACTTGAACTTCCTGCTGGTCGCCAGGTAGACCTGCCTGGCGTTCTCGCCGAGGTGCGGACCGGTGATGAACGTCTTGCGGTCGCTCAGGGAGTTGTTGGAGACCAGATAGGTCCGGCCGTTGTGGGTCATGAACCAGGGGCCGCCGGACGCACCGCCGTTCATGGTGCAGCCGATCATGAACTGGGCGGGGACGTTGCTCGCGAGCACGAAGCGCTTGGTGGCGCCGTGGCAGTCGTACATCTTCGAGCCGTCGTAGGGCGCCTCGGCCGGGTAGCCGCGGACCTTCATCGACGTGACCTTGTTGGCCGCCGGGGCGCCGAACCATACCGGCAGGGCCGAACCGAGCTGCTCCTGAAGGGACTTGCCACCGTTCTCGGGCTTGACGTGGAGCACGGCGTAGTCGTACCCGGAGGCCGCGTTGCCCGTGTGGGCGCCGCCCGTCATCCACTGGGAGGAGGTGGTGGCCCAGTCGGCCCACCAGATGCCGTACGGGGAGACGGACCTGGCGCGCGGGTCGGTGATCTGGCGGCTGCTCAGGTTCGCGGAGTTGTTGTACGAGGGGACGAAGGCGATGTTGCGGTACCAGCCGCCGCCCTTGCCCGCGTGCACGCAGTGGCCCGCGGTCCACACCAGGTTGGACTTGCCGGGGTGCGCCGGGTCGGTGACGACGGCGGCCGAGCAGACCATGTTGCCCTGGGGCGAGGAGAAGAACATCTTGCCGACCGGCGGCGCGTAGTGGTGGTAGGTGCCCTTGACCCTGGACGCGGTCTGCTTCGTCACCCTGCCGTCGGGCAGGTAGGAGGTGGCACCGCTGCCCGAGCCCGAACTGGTGCTGCCCGCCCGGGCGACCGGGATGCTGGCCTTCGCCTCGGCCATCTTCTCCGGCGACCAGAAGTCCTTGATGTACGGGTTGGCGAAGTCCTCGGCCTTGGACGCCCAGTGGCTGTAGTCCTGCCATCCCCCGTTCTTCCACTTGTCCAGGGCCGCGCCGCTGAGTTCGGTGGGAATGCCCGAGGGCAGCTTGTAGCCGCCGATCGAGACGGAGCCGTCGTCCTGGCCGGTGCCGGCGCCCTTGCCGGACTGGGCGGACGCCGAGGGCCGTGCGGCGGCCCCCGTGTCGTCCTTCTTGCTGTCACAGGCCGTCGTGGTGATCATGACGGCCGCGATCACGGCCGCGGCTGCCGCGAGCGTGCGGCTGCGTATGGATGGCATGGAGCCCTGTCCCCCTGAGGCTGCTGTGCTGCCGCACCGCTGTCGCCGGCCCGCACAGATGTGTGGTTGTCATGCCCCAGGCGATCGGGGCACGATCAAATATGCACGCGAAAAGCCGCGCGCCGATCGCCTCGTGACGCTCACAACACAACAACTACCGTGCGGAGATGGATCCGTGACCTGCCGGGCCGCGTCCGGCAGGATCCTCCGGAATCCAGGGGCGGCGCGTCCTACGCGTCGACCGCGGCCCGCCACTCCCGTACCGCCTCCGCGGAGACCGGCCCCGTCCAGCCCTCCGGGCGCGCGGCGCCGCCGATGTGGAACGCGTCCAGGCCCGCCGCGCGCAGCTCCGGCAGATGACCGAGGCGCAGACCGCCGCCGACCATGATCCGCGCCTCGTAGCCCGGTTCGCCGCGGCGGGCGGCCTCGGCCGCGAGGACGGACAGCCCGTCGTCGACACCGGCCGGGGACCCGGCGGTCAGATAGGCGTCGAGGCCGGGCAGGTCGGCGAGCTGCTTGCGCAGGGCGTCCCGGTCGGCGGCGCGGTCGATCGCACGGTGGAACGTCCAGCGGCAGCCTTCGAGTTCGGCGACGATCCGCTCGACGGCCGCCAGGTCGGGACCGCCGTGTTCGTCCAGGAAGCCGAGGACGAACTCGTCCGCGCCCGCGTCGCGCAGCTCGCCCGCGGCCCGTACGAGAGCGTCGACGCCCCCCGCGCCGCCCGCGGAGAAGCCGTCGGACAGGCGCAGCATCACGCGCAGCGCGATGTCGACGGAGGCGCGGATCGCGGCGAAGGTCTCCGCCGACGGGGTCAGCCCGTCGGCCGCCATGTCCGTGACCAGCTCCAGCCGGTCGGCGCCCCCGGCCTGAGCCGCGACCGCGTCCTCCGTGTCGAGGGCGATCACCTCCAGGACCGCGCTCTTCCGCTCACTCATCGGACCTCTTCTCCTGGGCCGCTATAGGTCTAGTCCAATCAAACAGTACGCGGGTGGGAAGGGCGGCGCGAGAAGATCACGGCGTGGCTGCGTCCGGTGTCACGCTCCCGGGCAGTTCGACGGTGATGTGCGGGGCCAGGGCGCGCAGGAAGTCCGGGGCGTCGAAGATCCCGCCGGCTGAGGCGACCCCGGTCGTCCTGGTGCGTCCGGTGAGGATGCGGCCGAGCGCCTCCACCACGAGCGGCGCGGTGACGGCGTAGATGTCCCGCCCCCGCGCCACGGCCCGCCGCTCGGCACCGGCGGAGCGGACCAGGACGTCGACGACGAAGGTCTGCCCGGACCGCCCGTGCTCGTCGACCGCGCTCGGGGCGGGGGTGTCCGGGGCCGCCAGCTCCCCGGCCGCCTCGACGGTCATGTAGGTGCACACCTCGGGGACGGCGAGGTGGCTGGGCACGGTGACCACGTCGGCCATCGAGAACTCGCCGATGACGACCCGCGGCCCCAGCGGGCCGGGGAACGGCCACTCCAGGGTGGGCGGGGCGTCCTGGACGTACTCCAGCCGCCCCTTGGTGTACCGGACGCGCCGGCCGCCGCGCCGCTCCCGGGAGACCGCGCCGGCCGCGCGCGTCCCCTCGGTGGGGTGCCAGCCGCTGAGCCCGTACGCGATGTGCGCCTCGTCGGCCGAGGCCCACTCGCCCATCGCGGCGGTGACCAGCAGGTCGCCGAAGCCTCCGTAGAAGGCCATGGCGGGGACGATCACGGTTCCCGCCGCCTCGGCCCGCTCCGCGAAGTGCGTGAACGTGTCGAGGTTGGCCTCGATCTCGGCCGCCACGTCCAGGTACGGGATCCCGGCGCGCAGGGCCGCCTCGATCACCGGGGCGGCCGTCGTGGCGAACGGCCCGGCGCAGTTGACCACCGCCGCCGCGCCGGCCAGCGCGTGGTCGAGGGAGGCCGGGTCCCCGACCGTGGCCGGCCGGACCTCCAGGCCCGGCCGGGAGGCCGCCAGTTCCTTCAGCTTCTCCGCGTCCCGGCCGGAGAGGACCGGGGTGAACCCGCGCTCCAGCAGTTCGTCCACCACGAACCGTCCGGTGTGGCCGTACGCGCCGAACACCGTCACCGTCTGTCCCGACTCCATGGGTACTCCCCGTGCTCGCAGTGAACTGCCTTGATCCGTCACGGACATCCTGGCGAGGGCGAAGGCGCCGCACGAGTGTCCGGAACGACACGCCCCGTACAATTCCGGACATGACCTCTGTCGCGCTGGCCGTCACCGACGGGATGCTGCACTTCGAACTGGGCCTGGCCTGCGAGGTCTTCGGCTCCGCACCGGACGCCGTGAAGGTCCCCTGGTACGACCTCGCGCTCTGCGGGCCCGCGCCCGTGCGCGTCGGCCCGTTCCGGCTGGAGCCGGGCCACGGCTTCGACCGGCTCGTCGGCGCCGACACGGTGATCGTGCCGGGCTGGGCCGACGTCGACCGGGAGCCGCCCGCCGCCCTCGTCGACGCGGTGCGCGCGGCCCACGAGGCGGGCGCGCGGGTGGCCTCCCTGTGCACCGGCGCCTTCGTCCTGGCCGCCGCCGGGCTGCTGGACGGCAGGCGCGCGACCACGCACTGGGCCCACACCCGGGCCCTGGCCGCCCGCCATCCCCGGGTGACGGTGGACCCGGACGTCCTCTACGTGGACGACGGCGGGGTGCTCACCTCCGCGGGCAAGGCGGCCGCCATGGACCTGTGCCTGCACCTGGTGCGCCTCGACCACGGCTCGTCGGTCGCCAACACCGTCGCCCGCAACCTGGTCGTGCCCCCGCACCGGGACGGCGGCCAGGCCCAGTTCGTCAGCACCCCCGTGCCCGCCCCCGGCCACCACCCGCTCGCCGAGCTGCTGCCCTGGGTCATCGGGCGGCTGGACCGTCCCCTGACCGTGGAGGACCTGGCCCGCCGGGCCGGCATGAGCTCGCGCCATCTGGCCCGCCACTTCAGGTCGGTGACGGGCACCACCCCGCTCCAGTGGCTGCTGGCCCAACGGATCCGCCACGCACAGGAGTTGCTGGAGACCACCAACGCGGGCATCGACACCGTCGCGGCGGCCACCGGCATGGGAACGGGCACGACACTGCGCCGCCACTTCAACCGCACGGTCGGCGTGCCCCCGGACGCCTACCGCCGCACGTTCCGCTCCCGGACCGTCCCGGCGCCGGCGGACGGCGCCGCGGCGGAGGAGTCCGCGGCGGGGACAATGGCTCCATGGCAGCAGAGAGCAACCTCCACCCGGCCCACGCGGAGCTGACGAGGCGCTGGGCGGAGACCGTCTCGGCCGCGCGGGACGGCGAGGGAGGCCCGGGCCCCGAGCCGGGACCGTACGGGGCGAACCTCCTGGACCGCTGGGCCGAGCCCCGGCGGCGATACCACACCACTGACCACCTCCTCGCGGTCCTCGACCGCATCGACGTGCTGGAGTCCCACGGCGAGCGGGCCGGTGACCCGGCCGCCGTGCGCCTGGCCGCCTGGTTCCACGACGCCGTGTACCTCCCCGACCGCTCGGAGAACGAGGAGCGCTCCGCCCGGCTCGCCGAGCGCGCGCTGGCCGAACTCGGTGTCTCCGCGGAGCGCACGGCCGAGGTCGCCCGGCTGGTCCGGCTCACCGTGACCCACGACCCCGCCGACGACGACACCGACGGCGCCGTCCTGTGCGACGCGGATCTCGCGGTCCTGGCCTCGCCCCCGGCCGCGTACGCCGCCTACACCGCGGCCGTCCGGGAGGAGTACGCCTTCGTCCCCGACGACGCCTTCCGCCAGGGCCGCGCGGCCGTACTGCGCCAACTCCTCGGTCTCCCCAGACTGTTCAGGACCGCGTACGGCACCCGCACCTGGACGGCCCCGGCCCAGCGGAACATGAAGGCGGAACTGGCCATACTCAGCCCCTCCGGCGTTTGACGAGCGGGGAAGATTCAGCCCCTCCGGCGTTTGAGGAGCGGGGTCCGGGGCGGAGCCCCGTGGACGGGAAGGGCAGGGGCGGAGGGGGCGAAGAAGGCTGTGGCCGGGGCGGGGCGAGGAGGCAGCCCCGGGGCGGCGACGCCGGGCAGGTCCGCGCCGGCGGACTGAATCGATTCGACGTGCGGCGCCCGACCCCGTACGAAGGGGGCATGCCTCCCAGCCCCGGCCCCCTGAAGCCGGACATACCCGTCCGCGCCCCCGCCCCCGACAACGCCCCCGGCAGGGCCCGCATGCCGCTGTCCGTCCACGTCCTCGCCCTCTCCGTCTTCGCCCTCGGCACGAGCGAGTTCATGCTCTCCGGCCTGCTCCCGTCGATCGCCCGGGACCTGGACGTGACGATCCCCCGGGCCGGCCTGCTGATCTCGGCGTTCGCGATCGGCATGGTCGTCGGCGCCCCGCTGCTCGCCGTGGCCACCCTGCGACTTCCGCGACGCACCACCCTCGTCGCCCTGATCGCCGTCTTCGGGCTCGGCCAGGCGGCCGGAGCCCTCGCGCCGGACTACACCGTGCTGTTCGCCTCACGGGTCGTCAGCGCCCTGGCCTGCGCGGGCTTCTGGGCGGTCGGCGCGGCCGTGGCCGTCGCGGCGGTCCCGGCGACCTCGCGGGCGCGGGCGCTGGCCGTGATGATCGGCGGCCTGTCCGTCGCGAACGTGCTGGGGGTGCCCGCGGGCGCCTTCCTGGGCCAGGGGCTCGGCTGGCGGGCCGCGTTCTGGGCCGTGGGAGCGGCGTCCGCCGTCGCGCTCGTCGGCATCCTGATCCTCGTCCCGCCCATCGCGCCCCCGCCCGAACGGCCGCGGCTGCGCGGGGAACTGCTCGTCTTCCGCGACGGGCAGGTCTGGCTGTCCGTCGCCACGATCGCCCTCACCGCGGCCGGTGTCTTCTGCGCCTTCAGCTATCTCGCCCCCCTGCTCACCGACGTGGCCGGCCTCGACGAGAGCCGGGTCCCGACCGTGCTGGCGCTGTTCGGCGTGGGCGCCCTCGTCGGGACGGCGATCGGCGGGCGCTTCGCCGACGCGCACCCGTTCCGGGTCCTGCTCGGCGGCATGGCCGCGGACATCGTCGTGCTCGTGGCGTTCGCCCTGCTCGCGCGGTACGCCGTCGCGGCCGTCCTGCTCTCCTTCCTCCTCGGGGTCGCCTGTTTCAGCACCGCCCCGGCGCTCAACGCCCGGATGTTCCACCTCGCCGCGGCCGCCCCGACCCTGGCGGGCGCCACCACCACCGCCGCCTTCAACCTGGGCAACACCGCGGGCCCCTGGCTGGGCGGCGCCGCCATCGACGCGGGGCTCGGCTACCCGGCCACCGCGTGGGCGGGCGCCGTCCTGACCGCCGCCGCGGTCGGCCTGACCCTCCTGGCGCTGCGGCCGCACCGCCGGGCGCCGGACGCGCGGGCCGCGGGAACGGCGACGAATCCCGTACGCCCCCAGGGGTGATCCGTCCTATTCTCGGCCGCATGACAGACATGGGCGGGGATCGGGTCGAGGAAGCCGTCGCGAGTTGCGCGGCGCTGCTGCGGGCGGCGGACGGACGCGACTGGGAGGGGGTACGGGCGGGCCGGCTGGAGTGGGACTGCCGCCGGACCGCCGAGCACATCGCCAGTGATCTCATCGCGTACGCGGGGCAGTTGGCCGGGCGGCCGCAGTCCGCGTACGTGCCGTTCCACATCACGCTGGACGAGGGGACCGGCATCGCTGGCGCCGTAGAAGTGATCGAGACGACCGGCGCCCTGCTCGCCGCGGCCGTCCGCACGACCCCGCGCGAGGTGCGCGCCTTCCACCCGTACCCGTTCCGCAGCGCGAACCGCGAGGGCTTCGCCGCGATGGGCGTGGCCGAGGTCCTGCTGCACACCCATGACATCGCCGAGGGGCTCGGCCTGCCCTACGAGGCTCCGGCCGCGCTCTGCACCTGGGTCCTCACCCGGATCTTCCCGCACGTACGGCCCGAACCCGACGCCCCCTGGAGCACGCTCCTGTGGGCCACCGGGCGCGGGGACCTGCCCGGCCGGGACGCGCTCACCGAGTGGCGCTGGAACAACAACCTGGTGATCGACGCCGAGCGGCTCACCCTCCAGGGGGTCACCCCGGCCGCCGCCGCCGATCTGCGCGCGGGCGGCACGGGCGGCTTCGAGTGGATCGACGGCGGCCCGTTCGAGGGCACCCGGGACGCCGCCGGAATGGTCGTGAGCGCCTACGAGAAGGGCGTGCACCGGCCGGAGTGGGGCATGTTCGCGCTCGTACGGCGCGAGGACGGACTGGCGGTCGGCGCGATCGGCTTCCACGGGGTGCCCGACGAGGAGGCGCGCGCCGAGGTCGGCTACGACCTGGCGGAGAACGCCCGCGGCCACGGCTACGCCACCGAGGCGCTGCGCGCCCTGTGCGCATGGGCCCTCGCCCGCGACGACGTCAAGGTCCTGCTCGCCGCCATCGACCGGGACAACGCCCCCTCGCAGCGGGTCATCGCCCGCGCCGGTTTCACCCGGGTCAGCGAGGACATGGAGAAGCTGGCCCAGGAACTGCACGGCCTGGAGGAACCCCTGCGGCTGTACGCCCGCGAGGCCTGAGCACGGCCGTCCCGGCGGAGCGGTGCGCGCGCGGGCCGGGTGCGCGCCCGCCCGGTCAGTGCGCGCGCTTGCGGCGGCGCAGGCCGGCCCCGTGCAGCAGCCGTACGACCTCACGGCTGCTGACCTCCACCGCTCCGGCGGCGACCGCGTCGGCGTAGCGGTGCGAGGGGATGTCGTAGTGGTCGCGCTCGAAGGCCCGCGGGGGCGCGCCCAGTTCCTCGGCGAACGCGTGGAGCTCGTCGTAGGAGACGTCGCTGATCAGGTGGGACCAGACGCGGCCGTGCCCGGGCCAGGTGGGCGGGTCGATGTACACGGTCACGAGGGCGGGTTGGTGCCGGTCGCCGAGCCGAGCGAGCCCACCGGGGAGATCTTCACGCCGGCCTCGTGGCACACCCAGTGCGGGTCGGGGCCCAGTTCGGGCTCGACGTCCAGGGCGTGCGGGCCGCCGGTGGTGCACACCGGGCACAGCGGCCAGCGTCCGTGCCGCTCCAGGAGGGCGTCCTGCACGTCCTGGGCGACGAGCCCGGCGACGAACTCGACGCCGTCCGGCCACTGCTCGACCCACCAGCGGCGCTGCACCACCGAGTCCTCGACCAGGGAGACGACGTCCGCCTCGGCCACCTGGCCCGCGATCAGGTCGGCGAGCACGCGGGCGCGTGCCGCGTGCAACGCCTGCTCCAGGGGGCTGAGGGGATTGCCGGAGGGGTCCATGTCCCCATTGTGGGCACCCTTGACCGTATGCCCCAAAGGAAAATATCTTTCATGGTGTGACCCATGACGTGAAGGAAATTTTCGCGGGTGGGGCTCCGCCCGCCCCCGCGGCCCTCGCGGCCAAGGTGCGGACCCTCGCCCCGTCGATGACCCGCTCCATGCAGCGGGTCGCCGAGGCCGTCGCCGGCGACCCGGCCGGCTGCGCGGCCCTCACCGTCACCGGACTCGCCGGGCTCACCGGCACCAGCGAGGCCACCGTCGTGCGCACGGCCCGCCTCCTCGGCTATCCCGGGTACCGGGACCTGCGTCTCGCGCTCGCCGGGCTCGCCGCCCAGCAGCAGTCGGGCCGGGCCCCCTCCGTCACCGCCGACATAGCCGTCGACGACCCCATAGCGGACGTCGTCGCCAAGCTCGCCTACGACGAGCAGCAGACCCTCGCCGACACCGCCGCCGCGCTCGACACGGTCCAGCTCGGCGCCGCCGTGACCGCCATAGCCACCGCCCGGCGCGTCGACATCTACGGCGTCGGCGCCTCCGGGCTCGTCGCCCAGGACCTCCTCCAGAAACTCCTGCGGATCGGGCTCATAGCCCACGCGCACAGCGACCCGCACCTCGCGGTGACCGGCGCGGTGCAGCTGCGCGCCAAGGACGTGGCGATCGCCATCACCCACTCGGGGTCGACCGGCGACGTCATCGAACCGCTGCGGGTCGCCTTCGAGCACGGGGCGACGACCGTCGCGATCACCGGCCGCCCCGGCGGACCCGTCGCGCAGTACGCCGACCACATCCTGACCACCTCCACCGCCCGCGAGAGCGAGCTGCGCCCCGCGGCCATGTCGTCGCGCACCAGCCAGCTGCTGGTGGTGGACTGTCTGTTCGTGGGGGTCGCCCAGCGCACCTACGAGACGGCGGCGCCCGCGCTGTCCGCCTCCTACGAGGCCCTGGCCCACCGCCACTCCCCGCGCACCGGCCGATAGCCGCTCCGCACGACCGACCTCATCGGAAAGAGCCGCCTCTCCATGTCCTCCATGCCCGACCACGGCGATCTCCGAGCAGAGCTGGAGACGCTGACCACCGAGGCGTTCCGCCCCGAACTCTCGGAGATCGACCGTCTGCCCACCCTGGAGATCGCCCGGCTCATGAACGGGGAGGACACGACCGTGCCGGCGGCCGTCGCCGCCCGCCTCCCGCTCATCGCCGCGGCGATCGACGGCATCGCGGAGCGCATGGCACGCGGCGGACGGCTCATCTACGCGGGCGCCGGCACCGCGGGCCGCCTGGGCGTCCTGGACGCCTCCGAGTGCCCGCCCACGTTCAACACCGATCCGTCCCGGGTCGTGGGAGTGATCGCGGGCGGCCCGACGGCCATGGTCACCTCGATCGAGGGCGCCGAGGACTCCCGGGAGCTGGCGGCGGCCGACCTGGACGCGCTCGCCCTGACCCCCGACGACACCGTGGTCGGCGTCTCCGCCTCGGGCCGCACCCCGTACGCCGTCGGAGCCGTCGAGCACGCCCGCAAGCAGGGCGCGCTCACGATCGGCCTGTCCTGCAACGAGCACAGCGCCCTCGCCTCCGCCGCGGACCACGGCATCGAGATCGTGGTCGGACCCGAGCTGCTCACGGGCTCGACCCGGCTGAAGTCCGGCACGGCGCAGAAGCTCGTCCTGAACATGCTCTCGACGATCACGATGATCCGGCTCGGCAAGACCTACGGGAACCTGATGGTCGACGTACGGGCCTCGAACGAGAAGCTGCGGGCCCGCTCCCGCCGGATCGTCGCCCTCGCCACCGGCGCCTCCGACGAGGAGATCGAGCGGGCGCTCGCCGCCACCGACGGCGAGGTGAAGAACGCCGTCCTGACGATCCTCGGCGGGGTGGACGGGCCCACCGCCGCCCGCCTTCTGGAGGAGTCGCAGGGCCATCTGCGCGCCGCGCTGGCGGCTTCGGCCGGCTGAGCAGCACGCTCGGGGGGTGCGCACACCGGACTCCACCACAGCAGCGGCGGTCCTCCCCCTCGTGGGCGGACCCGCGAACGTCCTCACCGTCGCCCACTGCATGACCCGGCTCCGGCTGGGTCTGCGGGACCGGAGCCTGGTCGACGAGGAGGGCCTGCGGGCCCTTCCCGCCGTCCTCGGCCTGGTCGCGGACGGCCTCTCGTTCCAGATCGTGCTGGGCCCCGGCACGGTCGCCCGCGTGGCACCCGCGTTCGAGGCCCTGCTGACGCCCGCCACCGACGCACCCGCCCCGCTCGACGGCCTTGAGCCGGCCGCTCCGCCCGGCACCACGCCGGTCACCCCCACGCCGGTCACCACCGCGGACCGGCTCGCCCGGCGCGGCGCCGAGCTGAAGGCCGCCAGGACCCGCCGCAACGCCACCCCCCTCAAGCTGTTCCTGCGCCGGATCGCGGACGTGTTCGTGCCCCTGATCCCCGCCCTGATCGGCTGCGGGGTGATCGCCGGCCTCAACGGACTGCTGGTCAACCTCGGCGTGCTGCCGGGCCTCACCCCCGCCCTGACCGCGATCTCCTCCGGGTTCATGGCCCTGATCGCCGTCTTCGTGGGGCACAACACGGCCAAGGTGTTCGGCGGCACCCCGGTCCTGGGCGGCGCGGTCGCCGCCGTCGTCGTGTACGCGGGGGTCGCCAAGGTGACCGTCCTCGGCGTGACGCTGGCCCCCGGGCAGGGCGGGGTCCTGGGCGCCCTGGCCGCGGCCCTGCTCGGCACGTACGTGGAGAAGTGGTGCCGCCGCTGGGTGCCGCCCACCCTCGACGTCCTGGTCACCCCCGCCCTCACCGTGCTGCTGACCGGCCTGGTGACGCTGTACGCGCTGATGTACGCGGCCGGGGAACTCTCCGCCGCCATCGGCACCGCCGCCGCCTGGCTGCTCTCCACCACGGGCGCCTTCGCCGGGCTCGTCCTCGGCGCCCTCTTCCTCCCCCTGGTCATGCTGGGCCTGCACCAGGCCCTCATCCCCATCCACACGACCCTCATCGAGCAGCAGGGCTACACCGTCCTGCTGCCCGTCCTCGCCATGGCGGGCGCCGGCCAGGTCGGCGCCGCCCTCGCGGTCTACGTCCGGCTGCGCCACGACACCTCACTGCGCACGACGATCAGATCGGCGCTCCCGGCCGGTCTCCTCGGAGTCGGCGAACCCCTGATCTACGGCGTCTCCCTGCCGCTGGGCCGCCCCTTCGTCACGGCCTGCGCGGGCGGAGCGGCGGGCGGCGCCTTCATCGGCTTCTTCTCGATGCTGGGCGACCGGGTCGGCTCGACGGCCATCGGCCCCTCCGGCCTCGCCCTGTTCCCGCTGCTGTCCGGCAACCGGGGCCTCGGGGTCACCGCCGCGATCTACGCGGGCGGCCTGCTCACCGGGTACGCCGTCGGATTCGCGGCGACCTGGTTCCTCGGCCTGGGCGGCCTCACCACGACCGGTCCCGACGGTGACCTCGACGGCGCCTCACCGGCCCGTCGGGCAGAACAGGCCACGGTGTAGCCGTGCTGTCGGTGGCGCGTGCGACGCTGGGGGCATGAACCACGCACAGCTGACCGCCCTGGGCCGTGCTCTGCGGCTGCTCGGGGAGCACGGCGACACCCTGAACGCCGACACCCCCGACGCCAAGCTGCACGAGGTCAAGGCCGACCTGAAGCGGGCCCTGGACCTGCTCGACGAGACGGTGACGACGGCCAAGCCCACCACCCGCTGCGCCGAGCACCCCAACGGCCCGGTGGACGAGAGCGCCCCGGACCGCTGTCTGCTCTGCGAGACCCGCCGCCGCACCGCCCGCCGCACCGAGGTCCACGACTCGTACGCGCACGGCCGGGCGCCCGCTCCCGACGAGCTGCCCGACCGCACGATGTCCCGCTACGGAGTCCGCGGCGACCGCCCCCAGCCCCAGCAGCGCTGGCTCCCCGAGGTCTGGAACGGCCAGACGTGGCTCCTGTGCGGCACCCCCCGCCGCGACCGCCAGGAGGCCGAGCGCTACCTGGCCGCCGAACGCCGGGCCCCCCGCCCCGGCATGGCGTACCGCCTGGTCCACGAGTTCACCGACTACGAGGTGCTGCGCATCTGGGGCACACCGGTGAAGGTCGACATCGAACCGATGGGCAACCTGTAGGCGGCCGGCCCCCGCGGCCCCCGGGGACGGTTCCGGTCAGGGCAGACGTCCCTCCGCGTTGATCCGCCGCACCCGGGCCCGCAGCACCTCCCCCGGCGGCGCCTCCCCGAGGGCCTCGGGCGGACAGTCCCACTCGATCCCGCCGCCCGGCGGCCGCAGTTGTACGAGGCCGCCCTCGCGCCCCATCACCTGGCCGAGCCGCCCGTCCCGCACGTCGATCGCGTACTCCTCGCCCGACGTCATCTCCATCCCACCGATCCCTCCACGCTGAGTGTTCCTGTTCACCACCCAAAGTGATCGGCAGATCCGTAGCCTGGCCAGAGTCGGCGCTCCAACAAACCCACCTGTTCGACAGGGAGTCGCCATGCCCGGCCCCAAGGACCTCGACCCGTCCGCCTCCCCCCGCGCGATGATCGGCGCCGAGCTGCGGCACGCCCGCGAGAACGCCGGCCTGAGCCAGTCCGAACTGGGCGAACCGCTCTTCGTCAGCGGTTCGTTCATCGGCCAGCTGGAGTCGGGCACGCGGCGCCTCCAGCTGGAGTACGCCGTCCAGATGGACGAGATCCTCGGGACGAAGGGCTTCTTCGAGCGCAATTGCCGGGCCCTGGCCAGGTCGAAGTACCCGGACCACTTCGTGGAGGCGGCGGAGGCGGAAGCCTTGGCCAGGGGGATCAGGGAGTATGCAACGCTTTTGATTCCGGGGCTGTTGCAGACCCGGGAGTACGCGGAGGAGATCTTCCGCGCCTACAAGCCGACGGCACCCGACCAGGAGATCGAGGCACTGGTGTCGGCCCGACTTGATCGAGCTCGGCTCATCTGCGATCCAACAACGCCGTTGTTGTGGGTGATTCTGGACGAGGCCGTGCTCCGGCGCCCGGTCGGCTGCAACGCGGTGATGGCAACGGCCCTGCGGCACATCGCGGAACTGGCCCGTCGGCGCCGGATCATCGCGCAGGTACTGCCGTTCAGTTGCGGAGCCCACGCCTCGATGACCGGCCCGTTGAAGCTGATGGAGTTCGAGGACGCACCCCCGCTGTCGTTCGTCGAAGGGCCGGACATGGGGAAGCTGCTGGACGATCCGGCGACCGTCGCCCGGCACGGCCTCACCTTCAACCTCCTTCAGGCTGCCGCCCTTTCACCGCACGAGTCGCTGGCCCTGATCGAGTCCGTGGCGCAGGATTACGAGCATGGAGACCAACACCCGTGAGGACGACCTGACCCCCGCCACCTGGCGCAAGGCCAGCTACAGCGGAGGCGAGGGCGGGAACTGCCTGGAAGTAGCCCCCGGTGCAGGCCGCGAAGGCCACCTCGTTCGGGATTCCAAGAACCCGGGGCCCGTGATCGCCTTCGGCGCGGAAGCGTGGGGCACCTTCGTCGGCCACCTGTGAAAAAAGGGAGGGCACCCGCGTCACCGCGGGCGCCCTCCCTCCCCCGTTCCTCCCGGCTCACCGGGAAGCTCTGTGGATCAGCTCAGCGAACCCAGCGCCGCCGCGTCGTACGGGGCGAGCTCGTCGTAGCGGCCGGCCAGGACCTTCGCGGCCCACTCCGGGTCCTGGAGCAGCGCGCGGCCGACGGCGACCATGTCGAACTCGTCGCGCTCCATGCGGTCGAGGAGGTCGTCGATGCCCTTGACCGGGGAGCCCTCGCCGACGAACGCCTTGATGAAGTCGCCGTCCAGGCCGACCGAGCCGACGGTGATGGTGTGCTTGCCCGTCAGCTTCTTCGTCCAGCCGGCGAGGTTCAGGTCGGAGCCGTCGAACTCGGGCACCCAGTAGCGGCGGGTGGAGGCGTGGAAGGAGTCCACTCCGGCCGCGGCGAGCGGGGTGAGGATCGCCTCCAGCTCCTCCGGGGTCTCCGCGAGCCGGGCGTCGTACGCCTGCTGCTTCCACTGCGAGTAGCGGAAGATGACGGGGAACTCGGGCGAGACGGCCGCCCGCACCGCGGCGACGATCTCCGCGGAGAACTTCGTACGGGCCACCGGGTCGCCGCCGTACGCGTCCTCGCGCCGGTTGGTGCCGGCCCAGTGGAACTGGTCGAGCAGATAGCCGTGGGCGCCGTGCAGCTCGACGCCGTCGAAGCCGATGCGCTCGGCGTCCGCGGCGGCCCTGGCGAACGCCTCGATGACGTCGTCGAGGTCCTGCTGCGTCATGGACTTGCCCGTGACCTGGGCGCCCTCCTTGTAGAGGCCGGAGGGGCCGACGGGCGGGGCGTCCGCGATGGGCGGCTCGCCCGCCTTGCGGACCATGCCTATGTGCCACAGCTGCGGGACGATCGTGCCGCCGGCCTTGTGCACGGCGTCGGCCACGTTCGCCCAGCCGGCCAGCTGCTCCTCGCCGTGGAAGCGCGGCACGTCGTCGCTCTGCCCGGCCGAGTCGTGGCCGACGTAGGTGCCCTCGGTCACGATGAGACCCACGCCCGCGGCGGCGCGGCGGGAGTAGTAGCCGACCACGTTCTCGCCCGGGACACCGCCCGGCGAGAACATCCGGGTCATCGGGGCCATGGCGATCCGGTTGGGGACGGTCAGGCCGTTGATGGTGACGGGACGGGACAGGATCTCGGCGGCGCGGGACGCGGCGTCAGCGGTCACGTGGGGGCTCCTCGAAGAGGTGGGCGGTATGACGTCGGGCGGTCTGCGAGGCAGGAGATTCCGTGCGGTATGTGCACATGCATCGACTGCTCGTCAGCGTCAACCGCCGCGCCGGGCGCGGCATTCCGCCGGGCCCGCACAGGCCTCTGTGATCCGGGCCACGCCACGGGCCCGGATCGCCCGCCCCGGGCCCGGATCCGGTCCGGGAAACGCCCGAGGGCGGCACCTCCCCTGGGGGAAGGTGCCGCCCTCGGAACGTCAGGACGGTTGATCGACCGGGGTCGATCAGAAGTCCATGTCACCGCCCGGCATGCCGCCCGGAGCGGCCGCGGAGGCCTTCTCCGGCTTGTCGGCGATGACGGCCTCGGTGGTCAGGAACAGCGCGGCGATGGAGGCGGCGTTCTGCAGAGCGGAACGGGTCACCTTCGCCGGGTCGATGATGCCTTCGGCGATCATGTCGACGTACTCACCGGTCGCGGCGTTCAGGCCGTGGCCGACGGGGAGGTTGCGCACCTTCTCGACGATGACGCCACCCTCGAGACCACCGTTGACGGCGATCTGCTTGAGCGGGGCCTCAAGGGCCAGACGCACGGCGTTGGCGCCGGTCGCCTCGTCACCCGTGAGCTCGAGCTTCTCGAAGACCGAGGAAGCCTGGAGCAGGGCCACGCCACCACCGGCGACGATGCCCTCCTCGACGGCCGCCTTCGCGTTGCGAACGGCGTCCTCGATGCGGTGCTTGCGCTCCTTGAGCTCGACCTCGGTGGCGGCACCGGCCTTGATGACGGCCACGCCGCCGGCCAGCTTCGCCAGACGCTCCTGGAGCTTCTCGCGGTCGTAGTCCGAGTCGGAGTTCTCGATCTCGGCACGGATCTGGTTCACACGGCCGGCGACCTGGTCGGCGGAGCCGGCCCCGTCGACGATCGTGGTCTCGTCCTTGGTGATGACGACCT
Organism: Streptomyces sp. NPDC127038; assembly: GCF_042725875.1. Taxonomy (NCBI): domain Bacteria; kingdom Bacillati; phylum Actinomycetota; class Actinomycetes; order Kitasatosporales; family Streptomycetaceae; genus Streptomyces; species Streptomyces sp. NPDC127038. Next base: position 31,782 of record NZ_JBHXDQ010000088.1, read on the forward strand.
TGCGGGCGCGGCCCAGCAGGTCCAGACCCGCGTTCTCCAGCTTGAGGCCGACCTCCTCGGAGATGACCTCGCCGCCCGTGAGGATGGCGATGTCGCCGAGCATGGCCTTGCGGCGGTCACCGAAGCCCGGGGCCTTGACGGCGACGGACTTGAAGGTGCCACGGATCTTGTTGACGACCAGGGTCGACAGGGCCTCGCCCTCGACGTCCTCGGCGATGATCAGCAGCGGCTTGCCCGACTGCATGACCTTCTCCAGGAGCGGGAGCAGGTCCTTGACGGAACCGATCTTGGAGTTGGCGATCAGGATGTACGGGTCGTCGAGCGACGCCTCCATACGCTCCATGTCGGTGGCGAAGTACGCCGAGATGTAGCCCTTGTCGAAGCGCATACCCTCGGTGAGCTCCAGCTCCAGACCGAAGGTCTGGGACTCCTCGACGGTGATGACGCCTTCCTTGCCGACCTTGTCCATCGCCTCGGCGATGAGCTCGCCGATCTGGGTGTCGGCGGCGGAGATGGAGGCCGTGGAAGCGATCTGCTCCTTGGTCTCGACATCCTTCGCCTGCTCAAGGAGGGCACCGGAGACGGCCTCGACGGCCTTCTCGATACCGCGCTTGAGGGCCATCGGGTTGGCGCCGGCGGCGACGTTGCGCAGGCCCTCGCGGACGAGCGCCTGGGCGAGGACGGTGGCGGTGGTCGTACCGTCACCGGCGACGTCGTCCGTCTTCTTGGCGACTTCCTTGACCAGCTCGGCGCCGATCTTCTCGTACGGGTCCTCGAGCTCGATCTCCTTGGCGATGGAAACACCATCGTTGGTGATCGTGGGCGCGCCCCACTTCTTCTCGAGGACGACGTTACGGCCCTTGGGGCCGAGGGTGACCTTGACGGCGTCGGCGAGCTGGTTCATCCCGCGCTCGAGACCGCGCCGTGCCTCCTCGTCGAACGCGATGATCTTGGCCATGTGAAGTGGTCCTCCCGGACGGGGTGGATTGCTCCGGATCGCGCCCGCGCCCGCGACGGACGGCCCTCGAACCCTGTGGTTCCTTGCCCCACAGGCCCGTGAGCCTCGCCGGCCCGATCCAAGTTCTGTCACTCTCACTCGGAGAGTGCTAACGCCAATGATTAGCACTCGACCCCTGCGAGTGCAAGCGCCTCTCACGGAAACGGGCCTGCGGGTACGCGGCGCGGGCACCGCCCGCGACGC
>NZ_JBHXDQ010000089.1:0-32693 GCF_042725875.1 Streptomyces sp. NPDC127038
CCCGGCCCCGCTCGTACCCCGCCCCGCGGCGGCCCGCGGTGCACCGCGGCCCCAACTGCCCCGCCCCGCACACGTGGCGCCCCCCCCCCCCCCGCGAGGGGGCCCCGACTCCGTTCTGCCGGAGGGCTGTTCTACGACCAGGTGTAGTTCGGGTCCACGTGCATGCAGGCGCCGGTGTCCGCACCCTTGTCGAGCTTCGCGGACTCGGGCGTCGAGTCGTCGTCCGCGGGGGCTTTGTACGTGGTGCCGTCCCGCCAGTCGGCGCCGACGATCAGCGTGACCCCGGAGACGTCCGCCGACTTCTCCACCGCGTGCGTCGAGATCCCGAGTGCCTTGGCGACCCGCAGGGCGTCACCCTCCAGATCGGCGCTCGGATAGCGGATCACCGTGGTGGCCTCGGTGGTCACGGTCGACGGGTCGGCCTTGGACTGGGTGAACCCCTTGCCGACGAGCAGGTCGCTCACGGCGCTCGCGCGTCCGGGCACCGGGGCCAGCACGCTGGTACGGGTGCCGTTCTGCACCTGTACGGCGATCCGGTCGTCCGCGGCGGCGGGGTCCGAGGTGGTCCTCTCGGCGGGCTTCTTCTTGTCCTTGCCGTCCAGTGCGATGTCCTCGCGCAGCAGCCTCCAGACCTTGTCGGCGTCCGTCGGCTTGGGCAGCACCCGGTTGCCGTCGCTGGAGTACACCCACGGCATGGTGGTCATGGTGATGCGGTCGGTCGGGACCTTCCTCAGCTCTTTGCTGAGGTCGTAGAGCTTGGTCACCGAGCCCAGGCCCCGGTCGACGGTCAGCGCGCTGGTGGCCGTCTCGGCGAGGTTGCGCAGCTTGTCCGGGTTGCTCAGCGTGGCGTTCTCGCGCAGCTGGCGCACCATCGAGTTCATGTACTGGTGCTGGGCCTTGGTCCGGCCGATGTCGCTGCCGTCCCCGAAGCCGTACCGCGTGCGCAGCCACTGCAGGGCCTGCTTGCCCTTGACGGACGTCGTGCCCTTCTCCAGCTTGAGACCGGAGCCGTGGCCGGTGGAGGTGTGCGAGTAGATGTTGGCGTCCACGCAGACGGGGACGCCGCCGATCGCGTCGGCCATCGACACCACACCGGCGAAGTCGACCATGATGAAGTGGTCGATGTGGATGTCGGTCGTCTTCTCCCAGGTGGCGACCGTGCAGCCGGGGCCGCCGCGGCCCAGGGAGTCGTTCGTCATCGTGAGCGAGGTGCTCGCGGCGTAGGTCGTCCCGGTCTTCGGGTCGGTGCACTTGGGTATCTGGAGCAGGGTGTCGCGCGGCATGCTCACGACCGACATGTTGGTGCGGTCGGCGGACAGGTGCAGCAGCATCTGGACGTCGGCGCGGGCCGGGGTGTCGAAGGTGTCCCTGGCGCCGCCGAGCTTCTGGTTCTCGGTGGAGTTCCGGGCGTCCGAGCCGATCAGGAGGATGTTCAGCGGGGTCTGGCCCGCCGCGTTCGGTTTGCTCTTCGCGGCGCGGTCCTTCGCGTCGCCGATGTTCAGGTCGCCCTGCTTGAGGTTGTTGTTCAGATGCCGGTAGTAGGCGTAGCCGGCCCCGGCGGTGCCGAGTATCAGGACCGACAGCACCGTCGCCGACCAGCGGAGTATTCGGCGTCTGCGCCGGGGGCGTTCCTTGGTCCCGTGCCGTCCGTCGTCGTCCCCGCCGTGCGGCCCCCGCCCCTGCGGACCGGTCTGCGGGGTGCCGTCGGCCGGATGCGCGGCGTCGCCGTCACCGTCCTGCCGGGCGGGTCCGTCGTCCGCCGTCTGAACGGAACGGCCGCCCTCGTCGTACATGCTGTCGTCCCAGCCCAGTTCGCCGGCTCGCGGGACACGTGGCCGTGCTCCCTCCCCGCGCACACTGCTTTGCGCCATCTCCCAGCCTCTCCCCACCCTGCGCCTGACAAACGGGTCCGTCGAGCGTCCGGCCGGGCGTTCACACGCCCGGCCGGACACCGCTCGCGCCCTGTAGGACGCTTGACGGACCCGCTAGGTCACTTCGCGCACACTGTTTTGTCCGCTGTGGACTTCTCCACGTCCGGCGCCTTCGTCGGAGCGGTCAAAGGCACACCGGCGCCCTTGAAGTCCTTGCCCAGGGTCAGCACGATCGCGGGCAGCCCCTGTGAGTTCTTCTCGCTCTTGCCGGGCTTCAGCGCCGAGCCGGACAGCCCCATGAGATCCGCCAGCTTGCGTGCCTGGTCGGCCTGGTCGGGAGCGTACTCCAGGGTCGTCTTGCTCAGCGGTGCGTCGGCGTTGCCCAGCTGGCTGGACTTGAGCACGCCCTCATCATTCTGCAGCCAGTTAAGAGTTTCCTGTGCGGAGCCCGCCTCGGCGCCGCCGTTGTAGATGTCGATGCGGACGTCGGACGCGGCGGAACGGGAGCCCTTGAGGCGGGCGGCCTCCGCGGCCTTCTCCTTCTTCGCCTTCTGCTTCACCGCGGTGAAGGACACGTCGTTCTTGATCGCGTCGAACACCGGCTGAGCCGTCGTCGGGTTGACCACGACGGTGGCGTGGACCTTCTCGGCCGGGTTGTCTATCACCGGCACGGTGGTGAAGGTGATGTTCTTCGGCGGCACCTTCTTCAGCTCCAGCGCCATGTCCTTGAGCGTGCTGACGCTGCCGATGCCGGTGTCCACGGTGAGCGCCTTGGTGGCGGCCTCGGCCAGCTTGATCAGCTTGGTCGGGCTGGTGAGGGTGTCGCTCGAACTCATCTTGCGCACCAGGGAGCCGATGAACTGCTGCTGCACCTTGATGCGGTCGAGGTCGCCCGCGTTGCCGAAGCTGTGCCGGGTGCGGACGAAGGCGAGGGCCTGCTCGCCCTCGACCACGTGCTTGCCCGCGGAGAGCTTGAGATGCGAGTTGGCGTCGTCGACGTTCTTCGCGAGACACACCTCGACACCGCCGACCGCGGTGGTCAGCGTCTTCACGGCGTTGAAGTCGGCCATCATGAAGTGGTCCACCGTGATGCCGGTGACCGCCTTGACGGTGTCCATCGTGCAGCCCGGGTTGCGGTCGTCCTGCCCGAGGCTCGTGTTGAAGCGGACATTGTCCGTGCCCGGAATGATCTTTTCTGTCCCGTCGGGCTGCTTCGTCCTGCACTCGGGGATGTTGACGATGAGGTCGCGCGGGATGCTCAGCGCGGTCGCGTTCGTCCGGTCCTTGGAGACGTGCAGCAGGATGTTCGTGTCGGCGTGGCCGACACTGCCCTTGTCGCCGTACCCCGAGTTGCCCGCACCGGTGCGCTTGTCGGTTCCGATGATGAGCAGATTGAAGGCCTCGTCCTTGCTGAAGCCGCTCTTGCCCGAACTGCCGACGTCCGTCGTGGTGACGTTGCCCTCGAGGTGCTTGAGATAGGCGTACGCGGCGCCGGTGGCGGCGACCAGGACCAGCGCCATGGTGCCGCCGGTCCACAGCAGTATCTTCTTCGTCTTCGACTTCTTGGGCTTCTGGTTGCGCCCGCGCCGCCGCCCGGCGGGCGGCTCCGGCGACTCGGCGCGCCGGCGGCGCGGTCCCGGTACGTCGGGGCCTGACGGCTCGCGGTCGCGCCTCGGCGCGTCACGGTCCCGTCCGGGTGCCTCCCGGTCCCGCCCCGTCGCCGCGCGGTCCCGGCCCGGTGCGCTCCGCGTGCGGGCCGCCGCCGGGGGCGCGCCCCTCCGCGGTCGCGGCACGCCCGATTGCGCTCCGGAAGGGGGCAGTCGCAGTTCGTATTCACCAGTGCTCGGGTTGAGTACCCACTGGTCTGCGGGGTCGATGTTGTCCGCCCGCCCACGGCCTTGCGCGTCCACGGTTGTCTGAATCCTCCGTCGGGGCCACGCGGCGCCCTTTCCCCCTCAAAAGGCGCTCGGGTCTCGGTCAAACAGTGCGCGGCCTCCAGGACGGACCTCGTGGCCGGGTGCACCGGATCGCTCACACTATCCGCCCAGTTCAGCGCGGAGCGACGGCCGTGACAAATTCGACGTCCCTACAACCGGGCAATCCGACCCATTTTCAGAGACTTCTTAGCTCGCCTGTTCCCCGGCTTGGCGCGTGCTTTACCCGCAGGCGTCCTGTGCCGCCGTGTTGCCGCGGAAAGTCGGGGCCGGATCGGGTGTGCCGGAGAGGAGGGCGACTCCTATTGCGGTCGACATTCCGTCGCCGCCCGACTCCTCTTCGTGGTCGCGCGGGGAGTTCCCGTACGGACTGTTCCCGTACGAGCCGTTTCCGTACAGATTCACGGAATGCGGTGAGCCGTTCCGGGCCGCTCTCGGCCGCTCGGCGACCGCGACCGGTTCGTCCGCGCGCAGCCGTGCGAAGAGCCGGGCCGCGTCGGGCTCCACGAGCTGGTCGCGGTTGGGGTCGAGGACGTACGACGTCCGGGGCACGGTCAGGAACCGGATGTGCTCCGTGGGGATGTCGCGCATGCCACGGACCAGGTCGTAGAGACCGCGCAGGCTCGCGAGCCCCGGGTCGGTGGTCAGCGACGAGGTGGCCGCGTCCAGCACCGGGTAGAGCTTCGCCGGGTTGAGCAGGACGTCGTCGCTGCGCACCTTGCCGATCAGTGCGCCGAGGAACTTCTGCTGACGGTCCATGCGGTCGGTGTCGCTGCCGTTGCCGATGCTCTTGCGGGCGCGCACGTAGCCGAGGGCCTGCTCGCCGTCGAGCACGACCTTGCCCGCGGGCAGGTTCAGCTTCGCCGCCTTGTCGTGGATCGGCTTCTTCAGGCACACCTCGACGCCGTCCACCGCGTCGACCATGTCCTTGAAGCCGTGGAAGTCCACCACCATGTGGTGGTCGACGCGGATGTCCGTGAGCCGCTCCACGGTCCGGATCGTGCAGGCCGAACCACCCACCTCGAACGCGTGGTTGAACATCGCGAGCATGGGGCGGGTACGGGTCCCGTCGGGGCGGCGGCAGCCCGGCACGTCCACCATCAGGTCGCGGGGCAGCGACATGGCGGTCGCGCTGTGCCGGTCCGCCGCGAGGTGCAGCAGGATCGTGGTGTCGGACCGTTCCGTCCCCGAGTCGCGGCCGTACTTCCCGTTGCCCGCGCCCGAGCGCGAGTCGGACCCGATCAGCAGGATGTTCTGCGCGCCGCGCACCAGCGCGGTGGGCCGCTCCTTCTCGTACCGGGCGAGCTCGGCCGCCGCGTCCTCGTCGGCCTTGATGTTCCCGTTCAGCTTCTCGTACACGGCCCAGCCGGCCGCCACCGCGCCCAGGACCACCACGGCCACCCCGGTCGCCGTCCAGCGCAGCCAGCGCCGCCGCCTGCGCCCGGTCCCGGTCCCCTTGGGCGCCGCGCCCCGCCCCTTTTCCCCCGGCCGGCCGGAGGGAGTACCCGCGGAGTCGGAGTCGGTCACCTCGGGACCACCACCCCTCATGGCGTACGAGCGTGTCGGGCTGCTCCTACGACCATGTCCCGGGGCGGCGGGCGAGGGGGGCCGGTGATGGGCCGAACGGGCGACGCGTCCGGCGCCTTGTGCGGGGACCGGGCAGGCCGGAGGCCGCCCGCGGACAGGCCTCGGAGAGCGTCCGCGAGGTCGCCTCCGGCCGGCGGAGCCCGGCGAACGTCCTAGCGGGCCGTCGCGGTCACCCGTTCGCTCTCGATGCGCCGGGCGAGCGCGTCCTCGTCCAGCAGGCCGACGTTGCGGCACAGCACCACGGATCCGCCGGTGGCGAGCGGCGCGTAGAGCCCCGCGGCCACGCCCTCCCAGGTGTCGTACGGGAGCGCCGACAGGATGCGGGAACCGGGCCCCGTCAGATCCAGCGCCGGGGCGTCGGCGCGGGCCTGCTCCACCACCTCGGCACCCGTGTACGCGGCCCCGGCGACGATCAGCGCGCGCTCCTCCGGGTCGACGGGCGCGTACGGCGCGAAACGGTCGCCCTGGCTCGGCACCTCGACGGCGTAGTCGGCGTATCCCGCGGGCGGCGTCGGGAAACGCCGGCCGAGCGGGGCGAGCGAGAGGGCGACGCGCTCACCGGAACAGGCGAGGCCGGCCTCGAACCGGCCGGGGCCCGCGACGACGTGGTCGGCGGCCGCCGGGTCGCCGCCGAGATCCGCGACGACGCCCACCGAGGAGCAGGCGAGCAGCCACACCGCCGTCTGCCAGTGCGCGGGCAGCAGCAGCGCGACTCGCTCGCCGGGCTCGGCGGACATCTCGCCCTGGAGCAGGTTCGCGGTCTTGGCCACCCAATTGGCGAAGGTGGCCACGGACAATTCGACCCGCTCGCCCGTCTCGTCGTCGTAGAAGGTCACCAAAGGACGCGCGGGGTCCTCGGAGAGCGCGGATCGCAGCAGGTCGGCAGGGGTGCGGTCGGTGGCTTTCACGCGCGCAAGCGTACGCGGGGGCGTCGCGCGACACGGCCCGAGCGCGCCACCGGTTCGGCGGAGCGCGTCCGACGGTCCGTCAATTCCGCAATGGACAGATATGTATGACTATGTCCAGGATCAGGAGCATGCGTGGATTCCTTGGTTCCTCGGTCGGCGTCACCTGCGCGGCCGCTCTCGCCCTTCCGCTCACCCTGCCCGCCACCCCGGCCCAGGCCGGGCCGTCGACGGTGACGTCGGAGGCCGCCGCCCCCGGCAGCACCCAGTCCCTGCCCCTCGTCCCCCTCACCCGCAAACGCTCCCTCGGCCCGACGGCGCAGACGCAGGGCCTCGCCCCCCGCCACGTACGGCCGTTCTCCCTGGTCGGCGTGATCTGGGACGACCCGGCCAGCGAGCTGAACGGCCGGGTCCAGGTCCGCACCCGGGCGGCCGGGACCGGCGACTGGTCGGACTGGCAGGACGTCGAGACCCACAACGACGAGCACGCCCCCGATCCGGACACCGCCGAGAGCACGTCGCACCGGGTGCACGGCTCCACCGCCCCCCTGTGGGTGGGGAACTCGGACGGTGTCGAGGTCCGCGTCGAGGCGGCACAGGCGGCGCGGGACGCCACGGAGGGGCTGGAGCAGGGCGGCGAGGACGCGCCGCAGGAACGGCGCCTCACCTCCCCGGCGGCCGCGGCCCTCCCCGGCGGCCTGCGCCTCGAACTCGTCGACCCCGGCGGGGATCCCCCGGCACCCGCCACCCGGCCGGCCGGCCGGGCCGGGGGAGCGCCCTCGGGCCTGCGCGCCAGGAGCGTGCACGTGGGCGCACGGGATGGCTCCGGGGTCTCGGGCGCCGACGGTGTGCCGGGCGCCTCGGCCTCGGGTGCCTCGGGCGTCGCGGGCGGCGAGGGTGCGCGGGGGACCGTGATCCCCGCCCTCTCGCGGGCGGAGACGGAACGCACGTACTTCCCCGACGGCAGGACCGACCGCCGCGCCACGCCGTACATCGGCCCGCGCCCGGCCATCATCACGCGGCGCGGCTGGGGCGCGAACGAGAACCTCCGCGAGCGCGGGTTCCTCTACACGAAGTCCGTCAAGGCGGCCTTCGTGCACCACACGGCGTCGGGGAACAAGTACAGCTGCTCGCAGGCCCCTTCGGTCATCCGCAGTATCTACCGCTATCACGTGGTGAGCAGCGGCTGGCGTGACATCGGCTACAACTTCCTCATCGACAAGTGCGGAAACATCTACGAGGGCAGGGCCGGAGGAGTCGCCAAGGCGGTCATGGGCGCCCACACCCGCGGGTTCAACACGAACAGCATGGGCATCGCCGTGATCGGCAGTTTCGGCAGCACCAAGCCGACCGACGCCGCGCTCAAGGCGATCTCCCGGCTCACGGCGTGGAAACTCGGTCTGTACGGAGCCGATCCGCGTGGCAAGACATACCTGAAGTCGGCCGGTGGCAATCTCTACCGAAAAGGAAAGAACGTACGACTGAACGTGATCTCCGGCCATCGGGACGGATTCGCCACGGAGTGCCCCGGACGGCTCCTCTACGGCAAGCTCGGCACGGCCAGAACGACGGCGGCCCGCTACCAGGGCCGCTAGACCGCCCCGCGGTCACCCGGAACGGCCCGGCCGACGACGGACCGGCGGGGCCGTTCCGGCGGAGATCACCCGAGGTCACGGCAGAGGCCCGTCGAAGGACTACCGCACGGCCATCGAAGGCGCCATCGAACGGTCTGCATAAACTGGCCGGCCGAAAGACAGTTCGGCCGGTCCCGGCAGGAAGCAGAGACGACAGGTGACAGAAGCGATCCTCCTGGTCGGCGGCAGAGGCACCCGGCTGCGCCCGCTCACCGTGCGCACGCCCAAGCCGATGGTCCCCGCGGCCGGGGTCCCCTTCCTCACGCACCAGCTGGCGCGGGCGCGCGCGGCGGGCGTCGAGCACATCGTGCTGGCGACCTCCTACCTCGCCGAGGTCTTCGAGCCGTACTTCGGCGACGGGTCCTCGCTGGGCCTCCACATCGAGTACGTCACCGAGGAGGAGCCGCTGGGCACGGGCGGCGCCATCCGCAACGTGGCGTCCCGGCTGCACTCCGGTCCCGACGACCCGGTCCTGATCTTCAACGGCGACATCCTCACGGGCCTGGACATCCCCGCGCTGGTGTCGGTCCACGAGACGACGGGCGCGGACGTCTCCCTGCACCTGACCCGGGTGGAGGACCCGCGCGCCTTCGGCCTGGTCCCCACCGACGCCACCGGGCGCGTCACGGCCTTCCTGGAGAAGCCGCAGACCCCCGAGGAGATCGTCACCGACCAGATCAACGCGGGCGCGTACGTCTTCCGGCGCTCGGTCATCGACACGATCCCCGCGGGCCGCCCGGTCTCGGTGGAGCGGGAGACCTTCCCGGAGCTCCTCGCCACCGGCGCCCACCTCCAGGGCATGGTGGACTCCACCTACTGGCTGGACCTCGGCACCCCGCAGGCCTTCGTCCGCGGTTCCGCCGACCTGGTGCTCGGCCGCGCCCCGTCCCCGGCCGTTCCGGGCCGCTGCGGCGACCGGCTGGTCCTGCCCACGGCCACGGTGGCCGCCGACGCCAAGCTCACCGGCGGAACGGTCGTCGGCGAGGGCGCCCGGATCGGCGAGGGTGCCCGGATCTCCGGCAGCACGGTCCTCGCCGGAGCGGTCGTCGAACCCGGCGCTGTCGTCACCGACTCCTTCGTCGGAGCGGGGGCCCGCATCGGCGAACGCACCGTCCTGTCCGGCGCGGTCATCGGCGACGGAGCGGTCGTCGGCCCCGACAACGAACTCCGCGAGGGAGTCCGCGTCTGGTGCGACGCCCGGATCCCGGCATCAACGCTCCGCTTCTCCTCGGACCAGTAACCCACTGCTGCACGCCGGAGGGGCAAGACTCCAGCCCCTCCGGTCCCTCTTCGGGCCGGGGCAAAGGTTCAGCCGCTCCGGACTCCTTTTCAGCCGCGCGGGCAAGTTTCAGCCCCCTCCGGCCCCTCTTCGCGCCGGGGTAAAGGCTCAGCCGCTCCGGTCCCTTTTCGGCCGCGGGGGAAAGACTCAGCCCCTCCGGCGTTTGAGGAGCGGGGTCTGGGGCGGAGCCCCGGGTACGGGTCGGGCAGGGGCGGAGGGGGCGAAATCCCGCTTGCCCGGAGCCGGATCCCGATCCCGGCCCAGGACTAGAGCAGCCCGATGTCCGTGCGAGGCATCTTCGGCGTACGCCGGGGCGGAGTACGCCCGGACAGCAGGATCAGCCGAGCCGCCCGATGCCGCTGCCCGGCGTAGGGCTCAAGCAGCTCCAGCATGACGGAGTCGTCCGCGTCCCGGTCCCCGGCCAACGCGTACCCCACGATCCCCGGCAGATGCAGATCCCCGACGGTCACCGAATCCGCGCAACCATGACTCCGCTGCACGACCTCCGCGGAGGTCCAGGGCCCCACCCCGGGCACCAGCTCCAGCCGCCGCCGAGCCCCCACGGCATCGAACCCGACAGCCTCCTCCAGCCGCGCCGCGACCCGCACGGCCCGCAGAATCGTGCCGGCCCGCTTGTCGTCGACCCCGGCCCGGTGCCACTCCCAGGACGGGACCAGGGCCCACGTCCGCGGCGCCGGCATGACGTACATCCGCTCGGGGGCGGGCCCGGGCGCCGGCTCCCCGAACCTCCGCACCAGCAGCCGCCAGGCCCGGTACGCCTCGTCGGTGGTGACCTTCTGCTCCAGGACGGACGGGATCAGCGACTCCATCACGAGCCCGGTCCGCACCAGCCGCAGACCGGGCCGCCGGTGCCGGGCGAGCGCGACGAGTCGGTGCCGCGGTTCGAAGGCGGCGGGATCGTCGGCGGCGCCGAGCAGATCGGGGAGCCCTTCGAGGAGCCAGTCGGCGCCCGGCCCCCAGGCCTCGCCCCGGGCCACCGCGCCGTGCAGGGAGACCCGCAGGGTCCCGGGCCCGGCGGGCGTACGGCTGGTGCGCCACACGGCCCCGTCGGGGGTCGTGCGGAAGGTCGGATCGCCGGGCCCGCGCCGCAGCGGCCCGAGCACGAGCCCGAGATCGAGCGGCCCGTCGGGCGTCCAGGTGCGGACGCGCCCGGGCTCGGCCGCCTGACGGGGCACCGCGCCCGGCAGCCGCCCTCCGGCCGCGGCGGGCACCGCGACATGCCCGCCGCGCACGCTCGTACGCGTCGGCCGGGGAGCGAAACGTCCGGACAAGGATGAGGTCCTAGGGAGACACAGGGGCTGTCCTACGAGAGTAGGCGCTCCCCCGCACCCCCGAGCAGAACACCCCGAAAGCGCCCCCACACGGAGGGCGCCCCGGGCCGGTCAGCGAACGGCGACGAACGCGGCCGCGTCCCGTGCGGGCCGTGCCCTCGGCTCCTCCGCCGCGTGTCCGACGGCCACGGCACCCATGGGGTCCCAGTCGTCCGGCAGCTCCAGGACCTCGCGCACGACGTCGCGGCAGAACATCGTCGACGACACCCACGCGGAGCCCAGCCGCTCCCCGGCCAGCGCGACCAGGAAGTTCTGCACGCCCGCTCCGGTGGCGACCACGAACATCTCGCGCTCGGCACCGTCCCGCCGTACGTCGCCGTAGGTGTGCGAGCCGTCCATGACCAGACACGGCACCACGAGATACGGCGCGTTGCGCAGCACGTCACCCCGGCGGACCCGCTTGGCGATGGACTCCTCGCTCTTCCCGTCGGCCCGCAGATCCGCGACCCACGCGTCCCGCATGGCGTCGAGCAGCCGCGTCCGCGACGCCTCCGACTCCAGGAGCACGAACCGCCAGGGCGTGGTGTGGTGCGGCGCGGGCGCGGTCACCGCCGCGGCGACGGCACGGCGTACGGCACCGGGGTCGACCGGCTCGTCCGTGAAGGCCCGTACCGTACGCCGCTGGGTCACGGCCTCCCGTACGGCCTCCGAGGTGCCCAGCCGGAACATGTCGTCCCGCGCGCCGCGCACCATCGCCCGCGCCCCCGTGCCGTCCCCGGCGGCCACCAGGTGGGCCAGCCCGCGCACGACGGCGACGGGCAGCCCGGAGGACTTGCCCTTGACCAGGTCGCCGGCGGCGGCGAGTTCGTCGGCCGTGGCCACGACGGTCGCGCTCAGCGGATTGCCGTGCGCGTCGGTGTGCCCGCGCAGGTCGTCCAGCACCTCGACGCCCGCGGCGCCGATCGCGACGTCGGTGAGCCCGGTGCGCCACGGCCGTCCGAAGGTGTCCGTGATCACGACGCCGACGTCGACGCCGAGCGCGTCCCGTAGTCCCGCGCGGATTGCCCGCGCGGAGGCGTCGGGGTCCTCGGGCAGCAACAGCACCGTCCCGGCGGGGGTGTTGGAGGCGTCGACCCCGGCGGCGGCCATCACGAGGCCCTGCCGGTTCTCGACGATCCGCAGCGCGCCCCGGCGGGCCACGACCCGGACCGTCTCGGCGTCGATGGCGGCCTCCCGGTCGGTGGCCTCGACGATCCGTCCCTCGGCCTTCGACACGATCTTGGAGGTGACGAGCAGCACGTCGCCGTCCACGAGCCCGGGTTCGGCCGCGGCGACGAGCTTCGCCAGGTCGTCCCCCCGCCGCACCTCGGGAAGCCCGTCCAGCGCCCAGACCCGGTAACCCGTGCCGGCGGGCCGCCCGGGGTGTTCCCCGCGGTGTTCCCCGAGGGGGTGGACTTCCGTGTGTCCTTCCGCATGCTCCTCGTGCCCGGAGCCGCCGGGTGCCGCCGCGTCCATCGCGCTCATGACGTCCGTACCTCCTCCGCCAGCGCCAGCGCCTGCCGCGCCATCTCCGCCGTCGCGTCGAGGTCGGACATCATCAGGGGTACGGCCCGGCAGCGGATGCCGGCCGACTCGACGCGCTCCACGGAGGAGGCGTCCACGGAGTCGACGAGCCAGCCGTCCAGCAGGCCCGAGCCGTAGTGCTCGGCGACCGCGGCGGCGGTGGACTCGACGCCCACCGCGGCCAGGACCTTGTCGGCCATGCCGCGCACCGGCGCGTCACCGACGATGGGGGAGAGGCCGACGACCGGCACCCCCGCCTCGGCGATGGCCTCGCGGATGCCGGGCACGGCGAGGATGGTGCCGACGGACACCACGGGGTTGGACGGCGGGAAGAGGATGACGTCCGCCTCCGCGATGGCCTCCAGCACCCCGGGAGCGGGCTTGGCCTGCTCGGCGCCGACCGGCACGATCGCCTCGGCCGGCACGGAGGCGCGCAGCCGGACCCAGTACTCCTGGAAGTGGATCACCTTGCGCTCGCCGGCGGCCCCGGCCGGGTCGCCCTCGGGCAGGGTGACGGCGACATGGGTCTCGACGCGGTCGTCGGACATGGGGATGAGGCGCACGCCCGGCTTCCACCGGTCGCACAGGGCCTCCGTGACGGCGCTGAGCGGATAGCCCGCGCCCATCATCTGCGTCCGCACGATGTGCGTCGCGAAGTCGCGGTCGCCGAGCCCGAACCACTCCGGCCCGAGTCCGTACGCCGCGAGCTCCTCCTTGAGGTGGAAGGTCTCGTCGGCCCGCCCCCAGCCCTGCTCCTCGTTGATGCCGCCGCCGAGCGTGTACATCACCGTGTCGAGGTCCGGGCAGACCTTCAGCCCGAAGAGATGGATGTCGTCGCCGGTGTTGCCGACGACCGTGATGTCCGCGTCCGGCACGGCCCGCTGGAGACCACGCAGGAACCGTGCACCACCGATACCGCCTGCCAGAACCACAATGCGCATGGGGTTCAGTCTCGCAGGCGGCTACGACATCGTGTCAGCCGGTTACGGGACCCCGGTCACGGCGAACGCCTCACACGGTCTCGGCGACCGCGCAGCGCGCCGCGTGCATCGGCATCTCGGTGAGACCCGGGTAATAGATGTGGAGGCTGACGGCCGGTTCGAGCGAGTCGTTGACGACCTCGTGGACATAGCCGGGCGCGAACACGCGCTGCGCGCCGGAGCCCAGGGCGCGCGTGCCCCGCTCGGTGCGCTCGGTCAGTGCGCCGTCCAGAACCGTCAGCACGCCGGAGGAGCCTCCGTGGTCGTGCAGTCCGCTGCCCTGTCCCGGCACCCAGGACAGCAGCCACACCTCGTAGCCGGGGCCCGTGCTCAGCCGGTGGTACCAGCGTGAGGCGGCGTCGTAGCGGACGAGGTGTTCCCACCGGGGGCGGTCGGCGGCGATGGAGCGCGCGAGACCGGCGAACTCGGCCACGGTGGAGGGGTGTTCGCGCGGCGGCTGGAGCAGGTGCGGGACTTCGAGGATGTCGCCGGCGATCTGGAGGTCGCTGTCGCTGTTCATGGGTGCGGTGGTTCCTCGGCGGGAGAGTGCTGGGTGTCGCTGGCCGTTCCCGCGCGGGTCACGAGCGGGGATTCCGCCCTGGTCGGGGGTGGGGAGGAGCCCGGGTGCGGGCGGTGGCCCCGGTGAGGGGCGGGGGGTTCGCCTCAGTGGCGGCGAGGCAGCCGGAGCGCGGTAGGGCTCAACAGCTGGGACAGCAACAACAGCTACAGCGCGCGCGGGCAGCACCGAGGGACCCGGCGGTGCGGGTCGAGGTGGAAGCCGAGTACGCGAACATGCCCACAAGGACACCGGTTCACACCTCGACTGTCAACTGCATGTCCGGTATGTGGGAGATGTTTCACCTCATCCGGTTCATCTGGCAGGCGAAAGGTTTGTTCAGCGAGCTCCCCGGACACATGGCGCACAACCGGGTGAACAAACCTCGCCGCGGACCCGTGATCTAAATGTGATCCGATTCGCTTCGGGGTCTCCGTCGGAACGAGATCGAACGCCTGGACGTCCTCCTCTTGTGAGGGGTGGGCGTCTGACCTGGACCTCTTGGGCTGTCAGGGTTTATGCCGATTTGAACACTTTCTGCATTGCCTTGGTTCCGCAGAGTGAATAAGGGGCCCAATAGCAGATCTCGGCTTGACTGGCCCGGATCGGCACACTTGTAATTTCACTCGTGTCGTTCAGCCGGAACAGGTGACGGCAGCATCACGGGGACGCGAAAGACAGACGAGGGGCGCACATGACCGAGCTGGTGCAGCAACTGCTGGTCGACGACGCGGACGAGGAACTCGGCTGGCAGGAGCGCGCGCTGTGCGCCCAGACCGACCCCGAGTCGTTCTTCCCCGAGAAGGGCGGCTCCACTCGCGAGGCCAAGAAGGTCTGCCTCGCCTGCGAGGTCCGCTCCGAATGCCTCGAATACGCGCTCGCCAACGACGAACGGTTCGGCATCTGGGGCGGTCTGTCCGAGCGGGAACGGCGCCGTCTGAAGAAGGCCGCCGTCTGAGAACGACCGCACACATAAGCGGACAAGGAACACCGGTTCGTACCGGCGGGTGCCACCGACCAAACGGCACAGGTTATCCACAGGCGGCGGGCCGCCGTCTTTCCCAGCCGTTAGTGTGGGCCCTCGTCCGAGACGTCCCGCTGTCCCCGCCGGACACAGACGTCCACCGCAGTCCATCGAACCGGGGCCCGTACCTCGATGTCCGTGCACAGCCTTTCGGCAGCCAGTAACGACGCCGCTGCCGCCCCTGAGTTCCCGCGCCATGTAGTGACCGCGGTGCTCGTCTCCCACGACGGCGCCCGCTGGCTGCCGCAGGCGCTCGCCGGGCTGCTCGGCCAGGACCGCCCCGTGCAGAACGCGGTGGCGGCCGACACCGGCAGCGCGGACGAATCCGCCCAGCTGCTCACCGAGGCGCTCGGCGCCGACCGCGTGCTGCACCTGGCCCGGCGCACCGGTTTCGGCCAGGCCGTCGAGGAGGTGACGCGCACCGCCCCCGAGCTGACCCCGGACGATCTGCCCTATCTCAAGCGTCCGAGCGGCTGGGACCCCGTCACCCGCAGCTGGCGCGACGACACCTACGACCTCCCGGACCTCCCGCACGGCGAACCCGAGCAGTGGCTCTGGCTGCTGCACGACGACAGCGCCCCGGAACCCGACGCGCTGGCCCAGATGCTGCGCGTCGTGGAGAGCGAGGCGGAGGCCGGCCAGGACGTCGCCGTCGTCGGCCCCAAGCTCCGCGGCTGGTACGACCGCAGGGCGCTCCTCGAGGTCGGCGTCACCATCGCCAACTCGGGCCGCCGCTGGACCGGTCTCGACCGGCGCGAGCAGGACCAGGGACAGCACGACCACGTCCACCCCGTGCTCTCCGTGTCCACCGCCGGCATGCTCATCCGCCGCGACGTCTTCGAGGAGCTCGGCGGCTTCGACCGCCGGCTGCCCCTCATGCGCGACGACGTCGACCTGTGCTGGCGCGCCCAGGCCGCGGGCCACCGGGTCCTCGTCGCCCCGGAGGCCGTCGTACGGCACGCCGAGGCGGCCTCCCGCGAGCGCCGCGCCGTCGACTGCGTGGGCCGCACCGCCGCGTCCCCGCACCGGGTCGACAAGGCCGGCGCCGTCTACACCCTCCTCGTCAACGCCCGTACCGCGCAGGTCCCCTGGATCCTGATCCGTCTCGTCCTCGGCACCGTGATGCGCACCCTCGCCTACCTCGTGGGCAAGGTCCCCGGACAGGCCGTCGACGAGATCCGCGGCCTGCTGAGCGTCCTGCTGCGACCCGAGCGGATCATCGCCGGGCGGCGCAGGCGCGGCCGTCCCCAGGTCGACAAGGGCGAACTGCGGCCCCTGTTCCCGCCCCCGGGCGCCACCGTGCGGGCCACCTTCGAGCAGGTCGCCGGCAACCTGACGAGCGGCTCCGACGCCGAGGCCACCACCGGCGCCGGACGGCACGGAGGCGCCGTCGAGTCCGGACCGGGCGGCGACGACGGGGACTTCCTGGAGATCGAGCAGTTCGCCCGGATCAAGCGCATCGCGCGCAACCCCGGCCCGATGCTCTTCCTGGTGCTGCTGTTCGTCTCGCTCCTCGCCTGCCGCCAGCTCCTCGGCGGCGGGGCCCTCTCGGGCGGCGCGCTGCTGCCCGCCCCCGCCGACTCCTCCGAACTGTGGGCGCGTTACCTCGACGCCTGGCATCCGGTCGGCGCGGGCTCCACCGGCTCCGCCCCGCCCTACCTCGCGCTCGTCGCCCTGCTCGCCTCCGTGCTTCTCGGCTCCACCGGGCTCGCGGTCACCGTGCTCCTCGTGGGATCCGTGCCGCTGGCCGGCTTCGCCGCGTACTTCGCCTCACGGCCCCTCGTCGAGTCCCGGCTGCTCCGCGCCTGGGCGTCCGTCGCCTACGCCTTCCTGCCCGCCGCCACCGGCGCCCTCGCCGGCGGCCGCATCGGCACCGCCGTCCTCGCGATCCTGCTGCCGCTCATCGCGCGCGCGGGCATCGCGGCGAGCGGCCTCGCGAACGGCTCCCGGGCCCGCGGCAGCTGGCGCGCGACCTGGGCGTACGCCCTGCTGCTCACGTTCACGACGGCCTTCACCCCGATCGTGTGGCCCATCGCGCTCGTCCTCGGCCTCGCGCTCCTCGTGGTGCGCCGCCGGGAGATCCCCGCCTACGGACTGCGCTTCCTGGCCCAGCTCGGCACCCCGTTGCTGGTCCTCGCCCCCTGGTCGCTGACCCTGCTGCCGTTCGGCTTCTTCAAGCAGGCCGGCCTGGACTACGGCACGAGCGCGGCCTCCGCGCTCGACCTGCTCAGCGCCAGCCCCGGTGGACCCGGCACCGTCAGCGGACTGATGCTCTTCGGCATCGTGCTCGCCGCGCTGGCCGCCCTGCTGCGCTCCGAGCGCCAGGCCGGGATCCGTACCGCCTGGGTCATCGCCGTCGTGGCACTCGTCTTCGCGGCCCTGTCCAACCGCTCCACCTGGGCGGGACCCGCGACCCTGGTCTACGGCCTCGCGCTGCTCGCGGCCGCCGCCGTCGGCTCCGACGGGGCACGCGCGCGCGTGGCCGAGCAGAGCTTCGGCTGGCGCCAGCCGGTGGCCGCGCTCATCGCCTTCGCCTGCGCCGCGGGCCCGTTGCTGGTCGCCGCCGGATGGATCATCCGCGGCGCCGACGGACCCGTGGAGCGCCGCGACCCGGTGCAGGTGCCCGCGTTCGTCGCCGAGGAGAGCGGCACCCGCGACCAGGCCCGCACGCTCGTCCTGGACAGCCGCTCGGCCGCGGAGGTCGGCTACGTCCTCGTCCGCGGTTCCGGCGCCCGTCTCGGTGACGCCGAACTCGCCGCGTCCGGCGGCGAGAACAAGAAGCTCGACAAGGTCGTCGCCAACCTGGTGGCGGGATCGGGCGCCGACCAGGCCGACGAGCTCGGCGGCTTCGCCGTGCGCTACGTCCTGGTCCGCAAGGGCGCGCCCCGCGAGGTGAGCCGCGTCCTGGACGCCACCACGGGCCTGTCCCGGCTGAGCCAGCAGGACGGCAGCGCCCTGTGGCGCGTCGACCAGCAGGTCTCGCGCGCCGCGATCGTCCCGCCGTCCGGCGAGGCGGAGTCCATCGCCGCGGGCCCGGTCGAGGTCCACACCGAGATCCCCACCGGTTCCGCGGGACGCGTCCTGCGGCTCGCCGACAGCGCGGACCCCGGCTGGACGGCGACCCTGGACGGCAAGCCGCTCACCGGCACCACGGTCGACGGCTGGGCCCAGGGCTTCCAACTGCCCGCCGAGGGCGGAAAGCTGGACATCACCTTCGACGCCCCGCTGGCCCACACGGCCTGGACGTGGGCCCAGGGCGCCCTCGCGCTGGTCCTCGTGGTGCTCGCCCTGCCCGGGCGGCGCCAGGACATCGACGACGACCTCCCCGAGGAGCAGCAGCCGGTCACCGCCGAGGACCTGACGGGCGACGGCCGCCGTGCCCGCCGTCTGCGCGCCCAGGCCGAGGCCGAGGCGGAGGCCGGGTCCGGGCAGCCGGACGAGGACCAGGAGTTCGACGACGGGTTCCCGGCGGACGCCGGCGGGGACGAGGACGAGGACCAGGAGGCGCCGGCCGTCTCCGTCCCGCACCAGCAGTCGTACGGCGACTGGGACGGCCCGGGCTACGCGAACGCCGAGTACGACACCTACGGCGGCGAGCAGTACGAGGGCGGCCAGGGGTACCCGGCGGGCGGCTACGAGCAGCCCTACGGCTCGGAGCAGTACCAGGGCGGCCAGTACGACCCGTACGCCTACGGCGGCACGGCGGCGTACGACCAGAACTACGGCCAGGGCTACGACGCGAACGGCCGGCCCTTCGATTCCCGGGGCCAGGGCTACGAGACGGGCGAGCAGGGCTACGACCCCGGCTACGGCCCCTCGCAGCCGCACGGCACCGACAATGAGCGCCCCGACGGGAGCCGTCAGTGAACCGCACCACCCTGTCCCTGATCGCCGCGGTGACCGCGCTCGGCGCCGTCACCGGGTTCGCGACCCTCAAGCCGTCCGGCACGTCGTCCGGTACGGCCGGCGGCGTGGCCGCCACGGCCGCGCGGCTGCCCGTGGAGCGCACCAGCCTGTTGTGTCCGCAGCCGAGCACCTCCGACATCGCGGACACCTCGTACACCTCGTACACGCCCGTCGTGGAGGGTACGAGCGCCGGCGGCAAGGCCCAACTCCAGTCGGCCACAGAGGAGTCGGCCGACGGAACCGCCTCCTCCGGCGGCAAGAGCGCCGGGAAGAGCGGGGCCAAGGGCGGGGCCAAGGCCGCCAAGCCGGTCGTCCAGCCCAAGGAGCCCGGCAAGCCCGCGACCGGCGACGCCTCGGGACCCGACACGCCCGCGCTGGTCGGCCTCGCGTCCGGCAGGTTCGCCCCCGGCTGGACCGTCCAGCAGACCACCGAGGTCGTCGCGGGCGTCGGACGCGGCCTGCTCGGCGCCAACTGCACCGCTCCCGACACCGAGTTCTGGTTCCCGGGCGCCAGCACCGCGGCACAGCGCACCGATTACGTGCACCTGACGAACCCGGACGACGCGGCCGCGGTCGTCGACATCGATCTGTACGGCAAGGACGGCACCCTCAAGTCCACGGTGGCCGACGGGATCACGGTCCAGGCGCACGCGAGCGAGCCGATCCTGCTGAACACGCTCGCCGGCGATCCGCAGGACGACCTCACCGTGCACGTGAAGGTCCGCAGCGGCCGGGTCGGGGCCGCCGTGCAGGCGCTGGACACCAAGACCGGCGGCGACTGGCTGGCCGCCTCCGCCGATCCGGCGGACAGTCTCGTCATGCCGGGCATCCCCAAGGACGCCACCTCGGTGCGCCTGGTCGTCTTCGCGCCCGGTGACACGGACGCCGACCTGAAGGTCCGCCTCGCCTCGCCCTCGGGGACGATCACCCCGGCGGGCAACGAGACCCTGCACGTGAAGGCCGGCATGACCTCCGCCGTCGACCTCGGGGACGTCACCCGCGGCGAGGCGGGCTCCCTGGTCCTCACGCCCACCGGCACGTCGGTGCCGGTCGTCGCCGCCCTGCGGGTGGTGCGCGGCAAGGGCGCCGCCCAGGAGAGCGCGTTCATCCCGGCCACCGCTCCGGTCGGCGCGCGCGCGACGGTCGCCGACAACACCGCCAAGGGGTCCACGCTCGCCGTGACCGCCCCGGGCGAGGGGGCCACGGTCAAGGTCACCGCGTCCGCCGGCAGCGGGGGCGGTACGGCCGTCTCGAAGACGTTCACCATCAAGGGCGGGACCACCCAGAACGTCGAAGCGCCCGTCCCGAGCGGCGTCAAGGGCACGTACGCCCTCACCGTCGAACAGGTCTCCGGAGGCCCGGTCTACGCCTCCCGGATGCTCTCGGCGACCCAGGAGGGCGTGTCCGGCTTCACCATCCAGAACCTTCCGGACGACCGCGGGACGGTCTCGGTGCCGGACGCCCGGCAGGACCTCTCGGTGCTGCTCAAGCAGTGACGCGGGACTGAGACGTGCGGGAACGGTCCCTTTCGGGGCCGTTCTCAGTCCTCTCTCAGTCCTCGCCGTAGCGCGGGTCGACCGTCTCCGGCGTCAGGCCCAGCAGTTCCGCGACCTGTTCCACGACGACCTCGTGCACCAGGGCGGCGCGCTCGTCCCGCCCCTTGGTGCGGATCTCGATCGGGCGGCGGTAGACGACCACGCGCGCGGGATGCCCCTCGCGGGCCGCGATCGTGCCGCCCAGCGGCACGGCCTCGTCGCTCCAGCCATCGCCCGAGCGTTCCAGGCGCGGGACTTCGAGGACCATGAAGTCGATGTCCGCGAGCTGCGGCCAGCGTCGCTCCAGCCGCTCCACGGAGTCCTGCACGAGGTCCGCGAAGACCTCGGAGCGGCTCGCCGCGAGCGGAACCTGGGGCGGCGCCACGGGGCCGCGCATGCCCCTGCCGTGGCGGTCACGGCGACGGGGACCGGTTGGTGCGGCGCGGGGCGGTACGGGGTTGTCCATCACTGACGAAGAGTAGTCCCCGCCCGGCCCGGCCGCCCGGCCCCACGCGCCGGTCACCGAGCCGCGGGCGCACCGGGGCCGCGGGCTCCGCCGTCGTCCGGACGATGCCCGATGGCCGTTCCGGTCACGAATCAGCTCGATTCCCTACCTCTCCAAGACCGTATCCGGCATGGCAATTGACATGATTCGCACCAAGTAGTGACCGGATTCAGGTGTGTTCGGTATCTCGGCACCCGATGTCGCCCCAGGTCAGGGTCTGATGCCCGGAAAGCGGTGTGGGGCGCGTCACAGCACGACACGGTGGGGTGACCTGGGGGAGAGTCGTCGCGGCCCGCTCAAGAGTGCGGTACCGTCCAACGTCGTGAGCCTTGTACGTCGCTGTTCGCGCACCGCCTGCGGCCGTCCCGCCGTCGCGACGCTGACGTACGTCTACGCCGACTCGACCGCGGTCCTCGGCCCGCTCGCCACCTACGCCGAACCCCACTGCTACGACCTGTGCGCCGAGCACTCCGAGCGCCTGACCGCGCCGCGCGGCTGGGAGGTCGTCCGCCTCGCCGACTCCTCCGGTCCCGCGCGCCCCAGCGGCGACGATCTGGAGGCCCTGGCGAACGCGGTGCGCGAGGCGGCCCGTCCGCAGAAGCGCGCGGCGGAGGCCGGGGGCAGCGCCCGCTCGGCGGACCCGATGGAGGTCGCGCGCCGCGGCCATCTGCGGATCCTGCGCTCACCCGACAACTGAGCACCGCCCAAGCACCCGTACGCGGTTCGTGAGCGGTCACGCTCCCCTCGCGCCTGAGAGCCTCGCGGGCGCCCCTCTCGCCCCGCGGTGCACGCACGCCCCGGAGGCCCTCCCGCGCCACGCAGGGCGCCTCGCCGGACCTCTTCCCGCCCCCGGGCCCGCCGTCAACGCCCGGTGCGCGCACGGAGGACCGTCCGCACCCGGCGGAGCGGCGCCCCCGGACACCCGCCGCGGTCCGCGGACTGGCCCTCGCCGCCGTCCAGTTCACGGCGTGTTCACCGCGTACGACAGGACGCACGCCCAACTCACGCGGACCGACGCCACCTTGGCCGTCGCGGCGGTCCCGGGCACCGTGCCGCACGGACACGCCGAGAATCCCGTCCACCCGGACCCGTGCCATGAACTGGCGCGCGGCCACGCCCCGTCCGCCTGACACCTCCCGGACACGCTCCTGGACGCCCTCCTGAACAGGGACGCGCCCCGCCCGGGCCGGGCGCCACCGGGCGTCGCCCGGACGGGTAGTTTGGGGTGACCGAAGTGGACTTCTGGAGGGTTGGCCGTGACTGCTGATCTGTCGCAGCTCGTGAAGGCGTACGACGTACGCGGGGTGGTCCCCGACCAGTGGGACGGGCCGCTCGCCGAGCTGTTCGGCGCCGCCTTCGTCCAGGTGACCGGAGCGGACGCCATCGTGATCGGGCACGACATGCGGCCCTCGTCGCCCGGCCTCTCCCGTGCCTTCGCGCGCGGCGCCGCCGCCCGCGGGGTGGACGTCACCGAGATCGGCCTGTGCTCCACGGACCAGCTCTACTACGCCTCGGGCGCGCTCGGCCTGCCCGGCGCCATGTTCACGGCCTCGCACAACCCCGCCCAGTACAACGGCATCAAGATGTGCCGGGCCGGCGCGGCCCCCGTCGGCCAGGACACCGGACTCGCCGAGATCCGCAGGCTCGCCGAGACCTGGCTCGACTCCGGTGCACCCGTCTCGGACGCCACCCCCGGAACGATCACGCAGCGGGACACGTTGGAGGACTACGCGGCCTACCTCCGCCAGCTCGTCGACCTGACCTCGATCCGCCCCCTGAAGGTCGTCGTCGACGCGGGCAACGGCATGGGCGGACACACGGTGCCGACCGTGTTCTCCGGCCTGCCGCTCGAACTCGTCCCGATGTACTTCGAACTCGACGGCACCTTCCCGAACCACGAGGCCAACCCGCTCGACCCGGCGAACATCGTGGACCTCCAGAAGCGCGTCCGCGAGGAGGGCGCCGACCTCGGCCTCGCCTTCGACGGCGACGCCGACCGCTGCTTCGTCGTCGACGAGCGGGGCGAGCCGGTCTCCCCGTCCGCGATCACGGCGCTGGTCGCCGCGCGCGAACTGGCCAGGAACGGCGGCGGCACGGTCATCCACAACCTCATCACCTCCTGGTCGGTCCCGGAGGTCGTGCGCGAGCACGGAGGCACGCCGGTCCGCACCCGCGTCGGCCACTCCTTCATCAAGGCCGAGATGGCCACCTCGGGCGCCATCTTCGGCGGCGAGCACTCCGCGCACTACTACTTCCGCGACTTCTGGAACGCCGACACCGGCATGCTCGCCGCCCTCCACGTCCTCGCCGCCCTCGGCGGCCAGAGCGGCCCGCTCTCCGGACTCGTCGCGGAGTACGACCGCTACGCCGGCTCCGGCGAGATCAACTCCGAGGTCGACGACCAGGGAGCCCGCCTCGCCGCCGTCAGGGCCGCCTACGAGGGCCGCGAGGGCGTCGTGATCGACGAGCTCGACGGTCTGACGGTCACGTTCCAGGACGCCTGGTTCAACGTCCGCCCCTCCAACACCGAGCCCCTGCTCCGCCTCAACGCCGAGGCCAGGGACGCGGCAACGATGACCAAGCTCCGCGACGAGGTCCTGACCCTCATCCGATCCTGACCCCACCTCTGACTGACCCCCTGACCGACCCCACCTCTGACTGAGCCCCCCTGACCGACCCCGCCCGGTCGCCGCGGGCGGCGGGTTCAGCAGGTCGGAGCCCCTCCCCGGGCCCCTGAGCGGCGCCGGGGACGGGGCCGGTGCACCCGATCGGCGCGTCCACGAACCGTGGGCGCGCCCCGGCACCGGGCTTCCCACAGCGGTACCCTGACCAGGCCGCATCCACCGTTTCGGAAGGACACCCCATGCCGCTCGAAGCCGGCCTCCTGGAGATCCTCGCCTGCCCGGCCTGCCATGCCCCGCTCAAGGAGCAGGACAACGAGCTGATCTGCACGGGAGCGGACTGCGGCCTCGCCTACCCGGTCCGCGACGGCATCCCCGTACTCCTGGTCGACGAGGCCCGGCGCCCCGCGTAACCGACCCACCCGCCTCGCGCACGGCGGCACCGCGGCCGCCGCACGCGAGACCGGGACGCCGTCGCCGCCCGCGGGCCGGCGACGGCGCGGCAGGCACGAAGACGAGCCACGACACCCGACGACGAGCGCCGGCACAGCCAACCGCACGGACGACGGCGACGCGGCCGTCCCGACCGGCGGCCGGCGCCCACCAGGCCGGCACCCGGTCCGACCCAGCGCCGCTCGGCACCTCGCGCGAGCGACCCCGTGCAAGCGACCCCGGCGGCTCACGCGCAAGCGCCCCCCGGCGATCGGAGGCTCCCGACCCCATGCTCGACGAATCGCTGCTCGACGATCCCGACGCGCTCACCCGGGCCGACCGGCGGGCCCTGCTCCGCGGCGCCGCCGAGGCCGGCGCCCGGGTCCGCACCGCCGTCCGGCACGCCAACGAGGCCGGCATCTCCGAGCTCAAGCCCGACGGCCGCCCGCGCGCCGTCCTGATCGCGGGCCCCGGCATGGCCGCCACCGGCGTCGCCGAACTGCTCGGCACCCTCGCCGGAGCGAGCTGCCCCCTCACCCGGATCACCCCCACGGGAGTCGCCCCCGCCGGAGGCGCCCTGCGCTGGGACCTGCCCGGCTGGGCGGGCCCCGTCGACCTCCTGCTGATCGCCACCCCCGACGGCAGCGAACCCGGCCTGGAACTCCTCGTCGAGCAGGCCTACCGGCGCGGCAGCACCGTCGCCGCCGTCGCCCCCGCCGGCTCCCCCCTCGCCGAGTGGGTGCAGGCCAGCCACGGCCTCTTCGTCCCCATGGCGAGCGCCCCGTACGACCAGGAAGAACCCCTGGGAGCCTCGGCCCCCGGCGTGCTCTGGGCGCTGCTCACCCCGCTGCTCGCCCTCCTCGACCGCACCGGCCTGGTCACGGCACCGCCGCAGGCGCTCCAGAAGGTCGCCGACCGCCTCGACCGCGTCGCCGAGCGCTGCGGCCCGGCCATCGAGGCCTACAGCAACCCCGCCAAGACCCTCGCGGTCGAACTGGCCGAGGCCCTCCCGGTGATCTGGACCGAGGGCACCTCTGCGGGCCCGGCCGGGCGCCGCTTCACCGCCGCGCTCGCCGAACTCGCCGGCCGCCCCGCCCTCACCGCCGAACTCCCCGAGGCCCTGGCCTCGCACAGCGTGCTGCTCGCGGGCGCGCTCGCCGCAGGCGCGGACCCCGACGACTTCTTCCGGGACCGCGTCGAGGAGGCACAGGCACTGCACGCGCGCGTGGTGCTGCTCCGCGACCGTCCCATCGGCGGGATCAGCGCGGCCCCCGCCGCCCGCGAACTCGCCCTCAGCCACGACACCGCGATCAGCGAGCTCGAACCCGAGGAGGGCGGCGAACTGGAAACCCTCGCCGAGCTGATCGCCATCACGGATTTCGCCGCCGTTTACCTGGCGCTCGCCTCGGGGGCCTGATCTTGGGCGGGACCCCGCATCCGGCGCGTCCCGGCGCCGGACCCCGCGGCCGGCACCCCTGACACCACGCCTCCGGCCGACGCCCCGCACACCGCGGCCCGGCCAGCACGTACGGAGAAGAAGACACCGATGGACCGCCTCGACAACACCGTCCGCCCCTACGCCTGGGGCTCGACCACCGCCATCCCCCGGCTGCTCGGCGTCGAGCCCACCGGCGAACCGCAGGCGGAGATGTGGATGGGCGCCCACCCGGGCGCACCCTCGCGCACCGAGCGCGGTCCGCTCAACGAGGTCGTCGCCGAGGACCCGGAGCGCGAACTCGGCCGCGCCGCCGTCGCCAGGTTCGGCCCCCGCCTGCCCTTCCTCCTCAAGCTCCTCGCCGCCGGCGCCCCCCTCTCCCTCCAGGTGCACCCCGACCTCGAACAGGCGCGGGAGGGCTACGAGGACGAGGAGCGCCGGGGCGTCCCGATCGACGCCCCGCACCGCAACTACAAGGACGCCAACCACAAGCCCGAACTGATCTGCGCCCTCACCGAGTTCGACGGCCTGTGCGGCTTCCGCGCCCCCGAGGAGGCCGCCGCGCTCCTCGAAGCCCTGGAGGTCGACTCCCTCAAGCCGTACGCCGACCTGCTGCGCGCCCACCCGGAGGAGGCGGCGCTGCGCGAGGTCCTCACGGCCGTGCTGAGCGCCGACCCCGAGGACATGGCCCGTACGGTCGCCGAGACCACCGCCGCCTGCGAACGCCTCGGCGGCGACTACACCCCGTACGCCGGTCTCGCCCACCACTACCCCGGCGACCCCGGGGTCATCGCCGCGATGCTCCTCAACCACGTCCGGCTCCAGCCCGGCGAGGCCCTCTTCCTCGGCGCCGGCATCCCGCACGCCTATCTGGACGGCCTCGGCGTCGAGATCATGGCCAACAGCGACAACGTCCTGCGCTGCGGTCTGACCCCCAAGCACGTCGACGTCCCCGAACTCCTGCGCGTGGTCCGGTTCGAGGCGGCCGACCCCGGCGTCCTGCGTCCCGAGGCGTCCCCCGACGGCGAAGAGGTCTACGCGACCCCCATCGACGAGTTCCGCCTCTCCCGCTACGTCGTCGCCGAGGGCGCCGATCCCCGCGACCTCACCCGCGAGACCCCGCAGATCCTGCTCTGCACCTCGGGTTCCGTACGGGCCGACGGCATCGACCTGACCCCCGGCACCTCGGTCTTCGTACCGGCCGGGGAAAAGGCCGAAGTGTCCGGGTCCGGCACGATCTTCCGTGCGACAGTGGTCGTCTGACGGGACGCCGGAGGAGACCTGAGGCGCGCCGCCGACCGGCCGGGCTGCAAGAATGACCCACCGCAAAGGGCGGGCAAAGCCCGGACCGGGCGGGGTACGAGGGTACGAACGGGTCCGGACGGCGTACGAAGGGACAGCAGGAGCAGATGAGCGCTTCAGGCGGCACCAAAGCGATCGTGGCGGCACTCGGCGCCAACCTCGCGATCGCGGTATCGAAGTTCGTGGCGTTCGCGTTCAGCGGCTCCTCCTCGATGCTCGCCGAGGGCGTCCACTCGCTCGCCGACTCCGGGAACCAGGCGCTGCTCCTGATCGGCGGCAAGAAGGCCCAGCGCCAGGCGACCCCGCAGCACCCCTTCGGCTACGGCCGCGAGCGCTACATCTACGCCTTCCTCGTCTCGATCGTCCTGTTCTCGGTCGGTGGCATGTTCGCCGTCTACGAGGGCTACGAGAAGATCAAGCACCCGCACCAGATCGAGCACTGGTACTGGCCGGTCGGCGTCCTGGTCTTCGCGATCGTCGCCGAGGGCTTCTCCTTCCGTACGGCCATCAAGGAGTCCAACGAGCTGCGCGGCTCGCACTCCTGGTCCCAGTTCATCCGCCGCGCCAAGGCACCCGAGCTGCCGGTCGTCCTCCTGGAGGACTTCGGCGCGCTCATCGGTCTGGTCCTCGCGCTCGGCGGCGTCGGCCTCGCCCTGCTCACGGACGACGGCGTCTGGGACGGCATCGGCACGGTCTGCATCGGTGTCCTGCTCATCATGATCGCCCTGGTGCTCGCCGCCGAGACCAAGTCGCTGCTGCTCGGCGAGTCGGCCGGCCCGGAGGAGACCGCGAAGATCGAGGCGGCGATGGTCGACGGCGACACCGTCACCGGCATCATCCACATGCGCACGCTCCACCTCGGCCCCGAGGAACTGCTGATCGCCGCGAAGATCGCCGTCCAGCACGACGACACGGCCGCCGAGGTCGCCAGGGCGATCGACGCCGCCGAGGCCCGCATCCGCGCCGCCGTCCCGATCGCCCGGGTGATCTACCTGGAGCCGGACATCTACAGCGAGGCCGCGGCGGCCAAGGGCCCGGACCCCGCCGCCACGCCCGGCGGACCGACGCTGACACCGGCCGACCACTGACCTCACCGGTCACCGACCCCACCGGTCACCGACCGCGCCGGTCACCGACCACTGACCCGACCGGCCTCCGCACCACCGGCGTTCGCGCCACCGTTCGTACCCGCCGGGGCCCGTCCGACAACACGGACGGGCCCCGGCGGTGTTTCTTTCGTCCCGCACCCGACGCCACCCCCGCACTCCGGCGCCCCCACTCCGCTCCGGCCCCCGGAAACCGCGCCGGGCCCTCCCGATCAGGCCCGTGAAGGCCGCTTTGTCCGTAGGTGGACTGGGGAGGGACAGGCCCACCGGTGTAGCTTGGTGACTGAGCCAGACGTCGCTGCTGATGGCGGTCGGGCGGTCCCACCGCGGACCGGCCGAGGGAGAGAGGGCCTCCGACGGACTGCGCTGCGCGCACCGGGCACAGCTGTGTCCTGCCGAGGCACGACCGTGCCCCGTCGGGCACCCGCACGTGCCGCCGCCGCGCAGAACAGCCCTACCCACCTCGCCCCGATACCGAGGAGCAGCTCTCCATGACGACTGTCGACAACCGACAGGACTTCAAGGTCGCCGATCTCTCCCTGGCCGCCTTCGGCCGCAAGGAGATCACCCTCGCCGAGCACGAGATGCCCGGCCTGATGTCGATCCGCAAGGAGTACGCCGAGACGCAGCCCCTCGCGGGCGCCCGCGTCACCGGCTCCCTGCACATGACGGTGCAGACCGCCGTCCTCATCGAGACCCTGGTCGCCCTCGGCGCCGAGGTCCGCTGGGCCTCCTGCAACATCTTCTCCACCCAGGACCACGCCGCCGCCGCCATCGCGGTCGGCCCGAACGGCACGCCCGAGGACCCGCAGGGCGTCCCGGTCTTCGCCTGGAAGGGCGAGACCCTGGAGGAGTACTGGTGGTGCACGGAGCAGGCGCTGACCTGGCCGAACACCCCCACCGGCGGCCCGAACATGATCCTGGACGACGGTGGTGACGCCACCCTCCTGGTTCACAACGGCGTCCAGTACGAGAAGGACGGCAAGGTCCCCTCGGTCGACACCGCCGAGAACGACGAGCACCGCGTCATCCTCGAACTCCTCAACCGCACGATCAGCAACGGCTCGCAGAAGTGGACCCAGCTCGCCTCGGAGATCCGCGGCGTGACCGAGGAGACCACGACCGGCGTCCACCGCCTGTACGAGATGTACCGCGACGGCACCCTGCTGTTCCCGGCGATCAACGTGAACGACGCCGTCACCAAGTCGAAGTTCGACAACAAGTACGGCTGCCGCCACTCCCTGATCGACGGCATCAACCGCGCCACCGACACCCTCATCGGCGGCAAGACCGCCGTCGTCTGCGGCTACGGCGACGTGGGCAAGGGCTGCGCGGAGTCCCTGCGCGGCCAGGGCGCCCGCGTGATCATCACCGAGATCGACCCGATCTGCGCCCTGCAGGCGGCGATGGACGGCTACCAGGTCACGACCCTCGACGAGGTCATCGACAAGGCCGACATCTTCGTCACCACGACGGGCAACAAGGACATCATCATGGCCGCGGACATGGCCAAGATGAAGCACCAGGCGATCGTCGGCAACATCGGTCACTTCGACAACGAGATCGACATGGCCGGCCTCGCGAAGATCCCCGGCATCGTCAAGGACGAGGTCAAGCCCCAGGTCCACACCTGGAAGTTCCCCGACGGCAAGGTCATCATCGTGCTGTCCGAGGGCCGCCTGCTGAACCTGGGCAACGCGACCGGCCACCCGTCCTTCGTGATGTCCAACTCGTTCGCGGACCAGACCCTGGCCCAGATCGAGCTGTTCACCAAGCCCGAGGAGTACCCGACCGACGTCTACGTGCTGCCCAAGCACCTCGACGAGAAGGTCGCCCGTCTCCACCTCGACGCGCTCGGCGTGAAGCTGACGACGCTCCGCCCCGAGCAGGCCTCGTACATCGGTGTCGAGGTCGACGGCCCGTACAAGTCGGACCACTACCGCTACTGAGCACGCCCGCCGAGCAGCGGTACCACCGCTCGGCGTCCGGATGTCAGCAGGCCCTCGCCGTCCCGGCGGGGGCCTGTCCCCGATGAGGACCTGAACGCCCATGCCCCGCGGCCGCTATTCGCTCCATGATCCGCACGATCACACCCCTCTCGCCGACGAACACTTCCACTGCGCGCCCGGCCCCTCGGGCTGGCGCTACGTCTCCCAGCTCACCGCGCCCTCCGGCACCACACCCGACGGCCTGCCCGAGCCCGGACCGACGACGGTCACCGGTTCCGTCGACCTCGCCCTCGACGATCTCGGCCGTCCCATCCGACTCGAACTCCACGCGGCCGGCTGGCAGGTGCGGGGCGCCGCTCTCGACGGCGTGACCTGGGTCCGCACCGACCCCACCGGGGCCGAGGCCACCGAAGGCAACGTGCCCGCCCACGCCTTCACCGGTACCTCCCCCGCGTTCCTCGTCGCCACCGCCCGTCTTCTTCGCCTCACCCCCTCCGCCACCGTCGCGGCGACCCGAGTCCGCCTCGTCGCCTTCACCGACCCGGTCCTCGCCCCGCGCACCCTCGACCAGTCCTGGGCCTTGATCGCAAGCGAAACACACGCCACTGACAACGGGCCGCTGACCGTGGACGAATACCAGGTCACAGCGCTGGACACCGGGGAACAGCACGCCGTGCACATCGCGGGGGACGTGGTGCTCGCAGCCCCCGGCATCGAACTGGAGCACCTCGAATCACCGCCGTCGGTGTTCACCTGACGGCGGCGCCGGGGCGACTACGCGGGCGGTGCGAAGCCGGTCGACGGCCGCTCGTCCCCGTCCGTCCGGCCGGCCGGACCGACGGGATGCGCTCCGGGCACCGGGTGGAAGGAAGGGGCGACGGGAGCGTCGAGCCGGGGCGGATGGGGGACAGGACCGCCCGGCGGGGCGAACGGAGCACCAGGCGGGGCGAAGGGAGCACCGCCGGGTACGGGTGGCGGGAAGCCGCCCGCCGTGGCACCGAAGGTCCGACGGGCCTCCCGGATCTGGCGCTCGTGCACGACGGCCGCCAGATACGCGCCCGCCGGCACACCCTGCGGCGCCGGAGCACCCGTGCGCGAGGAGAGGTCCGCGGCGAGGCGTTCGGCCATCGCCGCCCCGACCTGAGGATCCAGCTGCTGCCACCGCGTCAGGTACTGCCGCACGGCCAGCCACAGTCCGTCCGGCACCCCGGACAGATCGAGCTCGGCGAACCGCCCCGCCAGCCAGGTCGGCGGCGCGGGAACGTAGGGCACACGCCCTTCCGGAATCCGCTCCCGCACGACCAGCGTCCCCGCGAACACGTCCCCGAGCCGCCGACCGCGCTCCGAGACCAGAGACGCGATGCAGGCGATGATCCCGAACGTCATCAGGATCTCGACCACTCCCACGGCACCGCGTACCAGGGCGTGCCGGAACCGGATCGGACCGCCGTCGTCCCGCACCACCCGCAGCCCGCACGCCAGCTTCCCCAGCGAGCGGCCGTGGCTCAACGTCTCCACGGCGATCGGGCCGCCGACCAGCACCAGCAGGAAGCTCGCGATGGACACGGCGATCTGCGCGGCGTCGTCCAGCCCCGAGGTCGCGGCGATCAGACCGATGGTCACGACGATGTAGACGGCCACCGCCACGGCCAGGTCGAGCATCACGGCGAGCGCCCGGCTCGGCAGTTTCGCGGGCCGCAGCTCCAGTGCCACTGCCTCGCCCGTCACCAGCTCACTCACGCGCGCCGCCCTTCCCCTGACCTGCCCCGACAACCGCCAGTCTGCCAAGCTGAGGGCACATCGCGCCCCAGTAGGACAAGCTGACATCCATGATGAGTCCCCGTTGCGCAGCCGAGGAGCAGGCAAACCGATGGACCTCGACGTCTTCGTCTCCGCCCACCGCGCCGAGTGGGACAGACTCGACGCGCTGCTGAGCCGCCGGCGCAGCCTGAGCGGAGCCGAGGCCGACGAACTCGTCACCCTGTACCAGCGGGCGGCCACTCATCTCTCACTGATCCAGTCCAGTGCGCCCGACCCTCAGCTGACCGGGCGTCTGAGCCGGCTCGTGGCCCGCGCGCGCGGGGCCGTGACGGGCACCCGCAGGGCCTCCTGGCGCGATGTCACCCGTTTTCTGACACAGGGTTTCCCCGCGGCCGTCTACCGCGCCCGTCACTGGTGGGTGCCCACGGCGCTGCTGTCCACGGCGACAGCCGTGCTCCTCGGATGGTGGATCGGCACCCATCCCGAGGTCCAGGCGGCGATCGCGGCCCCAGGCGAACTGCGTTCCCTGACCCGTCCCGGCGGTGAGTACGAGACCTACTACTCCAGTCATCCCGCGGCCGCCTTCGCCGCCCAGGTGTGGACGAACAACGCCGAGGCCGCCGCCATGTGCCTGGTGCTGGGCGTCTTCCTGGGCCTCCCGGTCCTCTGGATCCTCTTCGAGAACATGCTCAACCTGGGTGTCGGCATCGGTCTGATGTCGTCGGCCGGCCGCCTCGACACCTTCCTGGGGCTGGTCCTTCCGCACGGTCTGCTGGAACTGACCGCCGTCTTCGTGGCCGCGGGCACGGGACTGAAGCTGGGCTGGACCGTGATCGACCCGGGTCCGCGATCCCGCCGGACGGCCCTCGCCGAAGAGGGTCGCGCCGCGCTGGGCATGGCGATCGGTCTGGCGCTGGTCCTCTTCGTGTCGGGTGCCATCGAAGGCTTCGTCACCCCGTCGGGCCTCCCGACCTGGGCCCGCATCGGCATCGGAATCGTGGCTGAACTGGCCTTTCTCACGTACGTCTATGTCCTCGGCGGCCGTGCCGCACGCTCCGGCGAGACAGGGGACGTCTCGGTGGCCGAGCGCAGCGCCACGCTGCCGACGGCCGCCTGATGTGCGCGGGCCCCTGAAGACCTGCTAGCCTTCTCGTTACCCCAGAAAACT
Organism: Streptomyces sp. NPDC127038; assembly: GCF_042725875.1. Lineage (NCBI taxonomy): Bacteria > Bacillati > Actinomycetota > Actinomycetes > Kitasatosporales > Streptomycetaceae > Streptomyces > Streptomyces sp. NPDC127038. The sequence continues at coordinate 32,346 of NZ_JBHXDQ010000089.1, forward strand.
CGTTGACACGGGTCGCTCGGGGAGGTAGATTCGAACAGTTGCCTAGAACTGGACACGTCCGGTGGCGACGGTTAGAGTCTGCTCGCTTCTCGAAGGAATCGACATGTCGATTCAGAAGAAGCCCCTCCTGATGATTCAGAAATGGCCGCCGGTCAATCCGGCCCGCAGATTCTGATAAAGTCGGAGCCGCTGAAAAGGGAAACGCGAGAGCGGATTACCTTGAAAGCACCGAGGAAATCAGGCCCGAAAGGATCTGATAGAGTCGGACTCGCCGGAAAGGGAAACGCGAAAGCGGAAACCTGGAAAGCGCCGAGGAAATCGGATACGGAAACGGTCTGATAGAGTCGG
>NZ_JBHXDQ010000090.1:0-32382 GCF_042725875.1 Streptomyces sp. NPDC127038
GGGTGCATCAGGCCGTCGCCGTTGGATGAGGCGTGACCGTCGGTGGCGACGGCCATCGATGTACCGGCACGGCCCCGACGGTGCGATGCCGACTGCGGGTGCGTCCCTATTTCGGCCGCGTTTCAGCTCCGGCCGGGGAAAGTTCAGGCCTGCCGGGTCACCTTTCAGCGCGGGGAAAGATTCAGCCCCTCCGGCGTTTGAGGAGCGGGGGTCCGGGGGCGGAGCCCCTGGGTACGGGATGGGTAGGGGCGGAGGGGGCGAGAAAGAAGGGGGTGCGCCCGGCTGGGCAGGTCGGTCCTCGGGGCTGGCTGGACCGGGAAGTACGGTGATTCCCGGCGGCGCCCCTCTCAGGCGTCCGCCCCGAGGATCAGGCCCGAGGTCGGGACCCCGGTTCCCGCCGTCACCAGGACGCGGGAGGCGCCCGGTACCTGATTCACGGACGTGCCCCGCAGCTGCCGTACCCCTTCCGCGATCCCGTTCATCCCGTGCAGATACGCCTCCCCGAGCTGCCCCCCGTGCGTGTTCAACGGCACCCTCTCCTCGGCGACGAAGTCCGCGGCCTGACCCGGCTTGCAGAAGCCGAACTCCTCCAGCTGCATCAGCACGAACGGCGTGAAGTGGTCGTACAGGATCCCCACGTCGATGTCCGCCGGGCCAATCCCCGCCGTCCGCCACAGCTGCCGGGCCACCACACCCATCTCCGGGAGCCCGGTCAGGTCGTCCCGGTAGAAGCTGGTCATCTGCTCCTGCGCGCGACCCGCCCCCTGAGCGGCCGCGGCGACCACCGCCGGCGGGCGCCGCAGGTCGCGGGCCCGTTCCAGGGAGGTGACCACCAGCGCCTGGCCGCCGTCGGTCTCCTGGCAGCAGTCCAGCAGCCGCAGCGGCTCCACGATCCAGCGCGAGGCCGCGTGATCGGCGAGTGTGATCGGCCGGCCGTGGAAGTACGCGGCCGGGTTCGTCGCCGCGTACTTGCGGTCCAGCACCGCGACATGGCCGAACGCCTCGGGCGTCAGCCCGTACGTGTGCAGATACCGCCGGGCCGCCATCGCCACCCAGGAGGCCGGGGTGAGCAGCCCGAACGGCAGGGCCCAGCCCAGCGCCGCCCCCTCCGCCGACGGCTCCCGCCGCTGGACGCCCGAACCGAACCTGCGGCCCGAGCGTTCGTTGAACGCGCGGTAGCAGACCACGACCTCGGCCACCCCGGCGGCGACGGCGAGCGCCGCCTGCTGCACCGTCGCGCACGCAGCCCCGCCGCCGTAGTGGACGCGCGAGAAGAACGACAGCTCGCCCATCCCTGCCGCCTGCGCGACGGTGATCTCCGGGCTCGTGTCCATCGTGAACGTCACCAGACCGTCCACGTCGCCCGGCGTCAGCCCCGCGTCGTCCAGCGCGGCCCGCACCGCCTCCACCGCGAGACGCAGCTCGCTGCGCCCCGAGTCCTTGGAGAACTCGGTGGCCCCGATCCCCGCGATCGCCGCCCGACCCCCGAGGGCGTCCCGCCCGCGCACGCTCATACGGCACCGCCCGCGGACGGCGCTCCGGCCGGCTGCTCGCCGGGGGCGGCCGGGACCGTCACGGTCACCGTGCCCATGACGTGCCGTCCGATGCCGTTGGCGCCGAGGATCCGCACCGTCGCCGTGTCGCCGTCGACCTCCTCGACGGAGCCGGTCAACACCATGGTGTCTCCTGGGTGGTTGGGGGCGCCGAGGCGTATCGCGACCCTGCGCAGCACCGCGGCCGGGCCGAAGTGATCGGTCACGTACCGTCCGACCAGGCCGTTCGTCGTCAGGATGTTCATGAAGATGTCCGGCGAGCCCTTCGCCCGCGCCAGGTCGGCGTCGTGGTGCACGTCCTGGTAGTCCCGGGACGCGATCGCCCCGGCCACGATCAGCGTGCGGGTGATCTCGATCTCCAGCGGCGGCAGTTCGTCGCCCACCCTCATGTTCCCGCCTCCCCGTCCACGATCAACTCGCCCAGTTCCTGGAGCAGTTCGGCCCCGCAGCCCAGATACGCGTCCAGCTGCCGGCCCCACAGGAAGTGCCGGTGCACGGGATGCCCGAGGTCGGCGCCCGCCCCGCCGTGCAGGTGCTGGCCCGTGTGCACCACCCGGCTCCCCGCCTCGGACGCCCACCAGGCGGCCGTGAGGGCGTGCGTCGCCCAGGGCAGCCCCGCGTCCCGCCGCCACGCCGCCTCGTACGCCGTCACCCGGATCGCCTCGGTGTCCATGTACGCGTCGGCGGCCCGCAGTTGGACTCCCTGCCGGGCGGCCAGCGGCTGCCCGAACTGCTCGCGCGTGTTCGTGTGCTCCACGGCCCGCGCCAGCGATCCCGCGCACACCCCGGCCTGGAGTCCGGCGAAGGCGGTACGGGCGGTCGCCAGCACGTCGTCGTACGCCCCGGTGCCGCCCAGCGTCTCGGCCGGAGTCCCCTCCAGCGTCAGCCTCCCCGCCGACCAGGGCGCCGTCAGCTCGACCGGCTCGGTCACCGCCTCCGCCGTACGGACCAGCCGGAGCCGGCGCCGGTCGTCGGCGACGAGCACATGGGTGGCGTCACGCAGCCACGGCACTGCGGGAAGAACACCCGTCAACTCCACTGGAAAGGAAGAAGAAGAGGCAGGAGAGGAAGAGGATTCAGCGGTGGACGGGGGAGCGGACGCCGGGGAAGCGGACGGCGGGGAGGCCGAAACCGACGTCGGTTCCGTGAGCGCCCCCGTCACCACGACCGTGCCGTCGGCGATCCCCGGGAGCAGGCGCCCGCGCTGCTCGGGCGAACCGTGGGCCGCCACCGCGAGCAGCCCGTACACACAGCTCGCGGCGAACGGCACCTGCGCCGTGACACGCCCCTGTTCCTCCAGCAGCAGTACGAGCCCGAGGAGCCCGGTGTCCGCGACCGCGCCCACCAGCCCCGCCGCGCACAGTTCCTTCCACAGCCCGGCGTCGCTGCCCGTCCCCGCCGCGGCGAGCCGCTCCTGGGTGGACAGGTCGCCGAAGATCCGCGCGGCCAGAGCGGCGGCTGCCGTCTGCTCCTCGGTGGGCGTGAAGTCCATGTCAGCTCCTCCCGCCCGGACCGCCCGCGGTCTCCGCCGCACGGAAGACGGGCAGCTCCAGCTCCTCGTCGCACCGCTGGAACGCGAGCCGCACCGGCATCCCGATCCGCACCTCGTCGTGCGGCACGCCCACCACGTTGCTCACGATCCGCACCCCTTCGGCGAGCTCGACCAGGGCCACGGCGTAGGGAGGGTCGAAGGCCGGGAACGGCGGATGGTGCATGACGACGTACGAGTACACGGTCCCCTCGCCGCCCGACTCGACCGTGTCCCAGTCCGGGCCGCCGCACGCCCCGCAGCCCGGCAGCCACGGGAACCTCAGCGCCCCGCAGTCCGTGCAGCGCTGGATCAGCAGCCGGTGCCGCCCGACGCCCTCCCAGAACCCGGCGTTGTCGCGGTTGATCACCGGACGCGGACGCCTGGGCCCCGCCTCCGCGGGCCGCGGCTCCCCGGCACCGGGCCTCGGACTCCGCTGCGCCGGGGCGTACTTGAGGATGCGGAACCGGTGGGTCCCGGCGAGCTCGCCGTTCGCCCGGATGTCCATGCGGGTGGTGACGAAGTAGCCCGTGCCCAGCTTGGTCGTCTTGCGCCCGGACACGGACTCGATCATCGAGTCGAAGGTGATCTCGTCGCCGGGGCGCAGCGGACGCAGGTACTCCTGCTCGCAGTCGGTGGCGACCACCGAGGTGTACCCGGCGCCGTCGAGCAGGGCGAACAGCTCGTCGTAGGTCCCGGAGCGGCCGGGGCGGTCGGTGTGCCCGGAGAGGCCGCTCATCGTCCACGCCTGGAGCATGGTGGGCGGGGCCACCGCGTCCGGCCCCGTGTACGCCGGGTTGGTGTCCCCCATGGCCTCGCACCAGTGCCGGATCATCGGCGCGTTCACCAGGTCCCTGCCGACACCCCCGGCCGTGGCGGCACGCCCTTCGTACTCCTTCAGCCGCTCCGAGAGCCCGCCGTCGCCGTCCCGGCCATGCCTGCCCGCGCCGTCCACGTCCAGGTCGGACCCGGCGGAGGGCTCGCCCGTTCCGCGGCCGCTCACCGCCGCCCCCTGCGCATACCGAGCCGCATCGTCGCGACGATCTCCCGCTGCACCTCGCTCACCCCGCCCCCGAACGTGTTGATCTGCGCCGCCCGGTTCATGCGCTCCAGTTCCCCGCCCCCGAAGACCCCCGGGGAGCCGGAGCGGACCAGCGCCTCCGGTCCGACGACGTGCTGGCACATCCGGTACACCGCGACCGCGGACTCGGTCCCCATGACCTTCACCCCGCTCGCGTCCCCGGGCGCCGGGCCGCCGGCTCCCACGTCACCCACCAGACGCCAGCTGAGCAGGCGGGACGCGGCCAGCCGGGCGTGCGCCTCGGCGAGCCGCGACCGCACCCACGGCTCGTCCGCCCTGCGCCGCCCGGTCACCGGATCGGGGGTGCGGGCCGCCTCCAGCGCGGCGGCGCAGAAGTCCTCGGCCTGCATGCCGATCGCGGCGAGGGCCACCCGCTCGTGGTTCAGCTGGCAGGTGATGATCCCCCAGCCGCCGTTCTCCTCGCCGACCAGGTTCCCGGCCGGGACGCGGATCCCGTCGTAGTAGGTCGCCGTGGTGGTCTGGCCGCCGACGGTCTCGATCGGTGTCCAGGAGAAGCCGGGGGCGTCGGTGGGGACGAGCAGGATCGAGATGCCCCGGTGCCGGGGCGCGTCCGGGTCGGTCCGGCAGGCGAGCCAGATCCATTCGGCGTTCTGGGCGTTGGAGGTGAAGATCTTCTGCCCGTCGACCCGCCAGAGCCCGCCTCCCCCGGCGCCGTCGACGCCCCTGGTGCCGCCGGTGTCCCCGGTGCCCGCGCCGTCTCCGGCGTCCCCCGCGTCCCCGTCTCCCCCGGTCTCCCGGACCGCGCGGGTGCGCAGGGAGGCCAGGTCGGTGCCGGCGGACGGCTCCGAGTACCCGATGGCGAAGACGAGTTCGCCCCTCAGGATCCGCGGCAGGAAGAACTCCTTCTGCGCCTCGCTGCCGTACTTCATGAGGGTCGGTCCCACGGTGTTCAGCGTGACCATCGAGACGGGAGCGCCGGCCCGGTAGGCCTCGTCGAAGAAGACGAACTGCTCGTCCGCGCCGCGCCCCTGCCCGCCGTACGCGACCGGCCAGCCGAGCCCGAGCAGGCCGTCGGCGCCGATGCGGCGCAGCAGGTCCCGCTGGAGGCCGGGCTCGTCGGCGGGCGGCGGACCGTCCGGCATCAGATCCCTGAAGTACGTGCGGAGTTCGGCGCGCAGCCGCTGCTGGCGCTCGGTGGGGGCGAGGTGCACGGCGGCGGCCCTCCCGGACCTCGTACGAACAAGGTTTTCTGACTGTCCGTCAGATATCTTGTGCTGTCAAGGTCGTGGACACCGCCCCGGCGGGCGGGCGCCGCCCGAGCGGACGGGCCCGCGAACGCCCCCGGAAACACGTCCGCGCGACGGCACCGAAGCACCGCCGCGCGGACGCCTTACCCCCCGCCCCCGGACCTCCCACCGGGCGCTCCCCTGGTCGGGCGCCCGCCCCACCGGACACCCGCCCCACGGAGCACCCGCTCCCCTCCCGGACACCCGCCCCACCGGGCGTCCGCCCCCCTGAGTGCCCGCCCCACCGGGCACTCGATCCCAGCCCCCTCGCCCCCTACCGCGACCCGAAAGCCCCCTCCCCCGGCCGACGGAGCACCGTCGGCCCCCGGCTCACCAGAGCTTGGTGAAGCCGACGAGCACGTTCGAGTTCCCCTGGTTGAGGGCGGTGGACGCGGAGCCGTTCACCTGGGCGGTGTTGCTCTGGTTCGAGGCCCCGCCGCCGACCGCCTGTTGTTGGGTGGTCCCGGAGTTGCCGCTGTTGTCGCGCCCGACCCCGGTGCCGGACGCGGTCGCCACTCCCGCGTTCGATCCGGTGTCCGCGATGGAGCCGTCGTCGGCCGCCGCGACCCCGGCGAAGAAGCCGGCGGCCAGGGGCAGGGCCGCGACGGCGGCGAGAACGCGAGCGGTGCGGATGCTTGCCATGCGAATTCCTCCAGAGCGGGTCGTACGCACCGGCGGCGAGCCGGGCCGTACGCGAAATGCGGCTTGTCTCAAGGCGGTTGGCCGACCGCCCCGGCGCCGTCCACGACGTCGCGAGTCCAGAGTTGCCCAGCGCATCCCGGCGAACCACATCGGACGACGCGATTCCCCCTCAAGCGTGATGACATGTCGATAAACCTCCCTCACCTGCACAAAACCCCTGTTCAGGACCCTGCCGGCCGCGCGGCCCAGGTCTCGCAACGGCCGACGGGTCACGGCACGCCCCCGGCCGGTCCCGCCGCTCACCCGACCGGCCCCTCGGCGCGCCCCGAGGGCCTTCCGCACCCTTCCTTTTCTCGAACGTTCGTACGATTATGGATCCATGGCCACCATCGACCGGCGGGCCACCACCCTGGCCCTGGCCCATGCCCTGTCCGCGGCCGAGCGCGGTCTCGCGGTGATCCCGCTGTCCCGTACGAAGCTCCCGGCCCTGCGTTCCCCCCACCGCGACGACCCCGAACCCCGCCCGTGCCACGGCGAATGCGGCCGGCTCGGGCACGGCGTGTACGACGCCTCGACCGAGCCCCGGCGCATCCGTGAGCTCTTCGCCGCCGCCCCCTGGGCCACCGGCTACGGCATCGCCTGCGGGCTGCACCCGCACCACCTCATCGGTGTCGACCTCGACACCAAGTCCGCCACCGACTCCTCGGCCGCCCTGCGCGAACTGGCCCTGCGCCATCTCTTCACGATCCCGGACACGGTCGTCGTCCTGACCCCGAGCGGCGGCCGTCATCTCTGGCTGAGCGGGCCGCCCGACGTCGTCGTCCCCAACTCGGCGAGCCGGCTCGCCCCCGGCATCGACATCCGCGGCGCCGGCGGCTACCTCGTCGGCCCCGGTTCACGCACCGAGCACGGCGTGTACGGGACGGCGCCCGGCACCTCCCGGCTCGCGCCCGCGCCCTGCCCGCCCGAACTCCTACGGCTGCTCCTGCCCCCGCCGGCGCCCCCGGCCCGCGCCCGCCGTCCGGCGCCCGCCGTGGACGGACAACAGGGGCAGGGTCTCGTGCAGTTCGTCCTCGCCGCCCACACGGGCCAGCGCAACACCCGGCTGTTCTGGGCCGCCTGCCGCGCCTACGAGAACGGCATCGGCCCCGAGCTGACCGCCCCGCTCGTCCAGGCCGCCGTCCGCACGGGCCTGTCCGAACGGGAGGCCCGCTCGACGATCGCCTCGGCGGCCCGGATGACGGCCCCGTCGCCCCCACAGCCGTAGGGGCCTCCCGGGGCCCGGCTCCTCCGGACCGGCCGGGACCTCGCTCCCGCTGCGGAGGGCAGGGGCCGGACACACCGGGCCACGACCGACGGAAGGGGTGCCGCTCCGGAGAGCGGCACCCCTTCCTGCCCGCGACGTCAGCGGCGACGGCCTCAGCCGATGGCGTAGGCCCGGTACACCGTCTCCACCGAACGGTCCCCGGCGGAGTCGGTCACCTCGGAGCGCAGGGCGACGGCGCCGGAGGCCGGGTTGTGGACGGACGCCTGCCAGGCCGAGCCGGAGTGCCTGACGGTCGCCGCCTGCCAGGTCCTGCCGCCGTCGGCGGACGACCAGAGCCGGACGGACTTGGCGTTCACCTGGGTGAACCGCACGTCGGGCCCCTGGGAGCCGCGCCCCACGGTCACGCCGACCGTCGTGGTGCTGCCGGGCGCGGCCTGGTTGCGGCTGTTCAGCCCGGTGGGCAGGAACCGGGTCAGGAAGACGGGCGCGACCATGGACCTGGCCGGATCGGCCTTGAAGTGCCAGTCGAGGACGACGCGCGAGGACAGCATGCCGCCGGGGAAGGTGATACCGGGACGGTAGCGATGGCCGTCGACGGTCAGGCGGTACCAGCCGGCCGAGCGGATGCCCGCGGAGAATTCGGGATCGGAGGAGTGCCAGCCGGTCAGGGTCTTCTTCTTCACCGTGGTGCCGCCCTTGGTCAGGACCACGGTCTCCTTCGTCGGGTCGCCCCAGCCGCTGCCCACGTCGGGGTCGCCGATCAAGGCGTCCGGAAGGAAGGTGACGGACCTCCGGTCGACCGTCGGCAGGAAGTGCATCGGGCCCCACGCGGACCGGCCGAAGGACTGCGTGACGCTCTGCCCCGCCGTCAGCGTCCTGGTCTTCGGGAAGCCGCCGCCGATGTCGTCGCCGTTGCTCGCGAAGATGTCGTCGCGCGGCTGCCAGCCTCCGGGGGTCACATGGACGGTGGCGCTGTACGGCGCGTCGTCGTTGCCGACCTGGGCCGTCATGTCGGTCGTGCAGTCGTCGGTCTTCGGCTGCGCCTGGAGCGCGGTGTCGTTCTGACGGGCCATCTGGGTACCGCCGCGCACGGAGAAACGCATCGTCGCCAGCTTCGAGCGCCTGAACGATCCGCCGGGCGCGGCCGGGATGCCCGTGGTGTTCTTCACGGCGACGTAGCCGTCGTTCCCCGACCACTTCGCCAGGTACCCGAACTGGAGCAGTCGGGACGAGTTCGGAATGGCGTAGAGGGCGCCCTCGTCGTTCCAGCCGCTCACGCCGAACGCGGAGGGCATGTTGCTGACGGAGGCGGCGCACACCTGCGCGCTGATCCGCGGAGGGTCGGTGACGTCGGCGGGGGTGTCGAGCGACACCTTGACGGCCTTGCCCTTGCGCGCGTCGAGCGTCACCGTCCTGGTGCCCGACACCTGCACGACCTGCGCGCCGAGGGTGTCGGTGCCCAGCCCGTCGGGCGCGCTCTCGTAGATGTCGGTCATCGCGATGTAGCGCCCCGACGGAAGACTGATCCGCCTGCCGGACCTGACGCTGTACGTCTCGCCGGACGGCACGGCGACGACGGTGACCGTCGTCGACACCTTGGTGCCGTGCCGGCCCAGCGTGGTGACGGCCAGGGAGGCCGACGCCGCCTGCGCGGAAGCGCCGGACGCGACCAGCGGCGCCAGCACGGCCACGCCGACGAATGCGAGAGATCTTCGTCGTGTCATCATCAACTTCCCCCCATGAAAACGAAGTTGTCCAATCCTAGGCACGTCAGGGGCATGACAGAGCGGGTCGGGGAACGCCGGCCGATCAAGCTGTGGCAAAGGAAGTCCGCGGGCCTCGCGCCCCGGGCCGACGGTGCGGGACAACGCGGACGGCCCCCGACCGGAATACCCGGTCGAGGGCCGTTCACCTGCGGTGGGTGTGGGATTTGAACCCACGGTGACTCGCGCCACGACGGTTTTCAAGACCGTTCCCTTAGGCCGCTCGGGCAACCCACCCCGCTCCCCGCCCAGGCGGGTGGAGCGGGTACAGAGTACCCGGCCCCGGGGGTCCCGCGGAGGCATGCCCGGCGCCTGGTCCACCAGCGCCGATCCCGCTCCGCGGCGGCACCGGGCGGGCACCCGCGGCACCCGCCCGTCAACGCGCCGTCGACGCCCCGTAAGCCCTCGGCGCACGGACACGAAAAGCCGCTTTGGTGACTACTTCCGTCGCCGCGCGCTCACTCGATTGCCGCACACCTGGAGGCGGGGAAGCCGCGTTAGCGGAACATGGCGAAAGCAAGATCTCTCGCTCCTGCCGTCCCCGGAGCGACGGCAGCGGGCCCGGCCCCCGCCCGTGCGGTTCCGGCCGGACGATGCGCCCGCACACCCCGCACGATCCGGCGGGACACCGGCCGGCGATGGAACGGCGGAGGACCTTCCGGCCGCCGAAGCCCTCTTGGGACCGGGACGAACTTCCGTGAATGACGACTACCCGAACCTCTCCTTCGCCCGGTACGGACACCAGCCGGGGCACTTCGCCGGATCGGAGACCGGCCCGTACGGCGAACCCGTGGGCGCCCTGCACGAGCAGGGCTGGGACCCGGTCGAGGAACTCACCTACCTCCTCCAGGACGCCGCGGCGGAGCAGGAGGTCACCGTGCCTCCCCCGCGCAACGAAACGGCGTACGGCAACGGGTTCGAACCGGCGTACGGCGACGCCTTCGAGCCGGTCCACGCCGACGGGTTCGAGCCCGTGTACGCCGACGAGTTCACCGGCGACCCGATCGACAACCTGGTGCAGATCACCGCCGAGCTGCCGCCCATCCGGCGCTCCTCGGCCGGGCACCGCAAGGTACGGGTCCGCAATCCACGCAACTGGATCCAGACCGTCAGCTTCGTGATCGCCGCGGTCGCCGCCGCCACCGTGTCGATGGTGAGCGTCTTCAGCGGCATGGTGGCCTACTCGCCGCTCCAGCGCATCGCGTCCAACGCCCAGAGCGGCACCGGACCTTGGTGGCCCCTGCTGGTCTACGGCCCCTGGATGGTGGCCTCGCTCTCCATCCTGCGGGCCGCCCTGCACCAGCGCCGGGCCGTGCACTCCTGGTACGTCGTCCTGCTGTTCTCCTCCGTCGCCATGATGTTCTGTGTGGCCGACGCCCACCAGACGATCACCGGAGTCGCCACGGCCGTCGTACCCGCCCTCGCGTCGCTGACCTGCTTCCAGCAGTTAATCCGTCAGATCACGCTGACCCGGCCGCCCCGCCAGACCGTGTCCCGCCACCGGCAGCGGCGTCCCTCACCGCCCCCGTCCGCGCCCACTCCCCCGTCCGCCTCCCCGTCCTCGGCTCCGGCCCCCTCCCCGTCCCAGGAACGCGTCGGCGTCAAGAAGAAGCCGGCGCCCGCGAAGAAGACCCGCGCCTGATCCCGGGCGGGACCGCCCCGCATGCGGAAGGGGTGTCCCTCAAATGAGAGACACCCCTTGCGCCTGGCCGCGGCCGGAAGATCAGTTGTCGCCTTCGCGGGAGCCGAGGGTGACGTCGACCGTGTGGGTCTTGCCGTCCCGCGTGTAGGTGAGCTTGACGGTGTCACCGGGCTTGTGGGTCCAGATCGCACCGATCAGGGTCGGGCCGCTGTCGACCGTCATGTCGTCGAGCTTGGTGATGACGTCGCCGGGCTTGAGACCCGCCTTGGCCGCGGGACCGCCGGCCTCGACCGACGAGGAGCCGCTCGCGCCCTGCTCGGTGATCTTCGCGCCGCCCGTGCCGTCCTCCAGGGAGACGGACGCGCCGATCTTCGCGTACACCGGCTTGCCCGTCTGGATCAGCTGCTGGGCCACGTACTTGGCCTGGTTGATCGGGATGGCGAAGCCGAGGCCGATCGAGCCGGACTGGCCGGAGCCGCCGAGACCGCCGCTGCTCGACGACTGGATCGCCGAGTTGATGCCGATCACCGCGCCCGAGGAGTCGATCAGGGGACCGCCGGAGTTGCCCGGGTTGATCGAGGCGTCCGTCTGGAGGGCGCTCATGTACGAGGACTTGCTGCTGGCGCTGCCGTCGCTGGAGGCGACCGGACGGTTCTTCGCGCTGATGATGCCCGTGGTCACCGTGTTGGAGAGACCGAAGGGCGCGCCGATCGCGATCGTCGGGTCACCGACGGCCACCTTGTCGGAGTCGCCGAGGACGAGCGGCTTCAGGTCCGAGGGCGCGTTCTTCAGCTTGATGACCGCGACGTCGTAGCCCTGCGCGTGGCCGACCACCTCGGCGTCGTACTTCTTGCCGCTCGGGAAGGTGGCGGTGAGCTTGCCGCCGTCGACCGCGTCCGCCACCACGTGGTTGTTGGTGAGGATGTGGCCCTGCTTGTCGAAGACGAAGCCCGTGCCCGTGCCGCCCTCGCCGTTGGTGCTCTGGGCCTCGATGGTGACGGTGCTCGGCAGCGCGTTCGCGGCCACGTTCGCGACCGTGCCCGAGGCGCGCTTGACCTGTCCGCTGGTGCTCGGCGCGGAGACCGTCGTCGAGTCGGTGGAGTTGTCGTCGTTCTTGGCCAGCGAGTAACCGATGCCTCCGCCGACACCACCGGCGACCAGCGCGGCCACCAGGACGGCGGCGACCAGACCGCCGCGGCCGTTCCTGGGCTTCGGCGCGGGCTGCTGGTAGGTGGAGCCCCAGCCGCCGTGCCCCGCGCCCCCGCCGTCGGCGTACGAGGGGGTGGCGGGCGGCGGAGGCGGCCAGCCGCCCTCGGGCACGGAGCCCTGGGCCGGCGCCTGTCCGTAGGGGTCGGCGCCCTGCCCCGCTCCGTTCGACGCGTACGCCGGCATGCCCGCGGGCGCCGACTCGTGCTCCGGTGCGCCGGGGGTGCCGGGCACCGCGGGGATCGGAGCCGTCGGCGCGCCCCCCGCGTGCGAGGCGCCCTGCGCGGAAGCAGCGGGAGTTTCCACCGGCACGGGAGGTGCGGACGGGGCCGGGGGTACTGCGTTGCCCTCGTTCTCGGTGCTCACAGCTCTTCTCCTCGATCCACGGCTGTTGTTCTCGGTCGCACTCGGTCACGCCCACTCACACTTGTCGATGGCCCGGCGCGATTCAGCTGTGCATGTGCTTTTGTACGCCGACAGCTTTTCCCACAGGGCGTCAGGGCACCATAAGCGGTGGCTGTGCGTCCGAGGCCATCCTTTATAACGGACTTTTATTATCAAACAGAACAGTCTGGGAGATATCTCACCTCACACTCGCCGGGCGTCGATGGCACCATGACGCGGTGACCCTCGCACGACAGCACCCGATTCAGGTCGTCGCCCACCGCGGAGCCTCCGAAGAGGCCCCCGAGCACACACTGGCCGCGTACAAGAAGGCGATCGAGGACGGTGCGGACGCCCTCGAGTGCGACGTACGGCTGACCGCCGACGGCCATCTCGTCTGTGTGCACGACCGGCGGGTGAACCGGACCTCCAACGGCCGCGGAGCCGTCTCCGCCCTGGAACTCGCCGAACTCGCCGCACTGGACTTCGGCTCGTGGAAGAACCGCGACGAGTCGCCCGACTGGGAGACCGCCCCCGGGGACCTCACGGACACCTCCGTCCTCACCCTGGAGAAACTGCTCGAACTCGTCGCCGACGCCGGCCGCCGGGTGGAACTGGCCATCGAGACCAAGCACCCGACCCGCTGGGCGGGCCAGGTCGAGGAGCGCCTGCTCCACCTGCTGAAGCGTTTCGGCCTGGACGCCCCCGCCGTTCCGGCCGAGTCCCCTGTACGGGTCATGAGCTTCTCGGCGCGCTCGCTGCACCGGGTCAGGGCCGCGTCCCCGACCATGCCCACGGTCTATCTGCTCCAGTTCGTCTCGCCCCGGCTGCGGGACGGAAGGCTGCCCGCGGGTGTCCGGATCGCGGGCCCCTCGATGCGGATCGTGCGGAACCATCCCGCGTACATCGAGCGGCTGAAACGCGCCGGTCACCAGGTGCACGTCTGGACCGTGAACGAGCCCGAGGACGTCGATCTCTGCGTTGAGCTGGGCATCGACGCCATCATCACCAACCGCCCCCGCGCCGTACTGCGGCAACTGGGCCGCTGACCTGGCCCGGCCCGAGGCCGGTGACCCCGCCGGGAACACCGTGACCAGGCCTCGGAAACGGTCGAGAACCGGCCACGCGGTCACAGGGAGTGCACCGGCGCGTTCGTTCCGCATTCGACCGTTACGAGTGCGTCAGCAGACGTCGATTGGCCGGTTTCCGGTCCAGTCCAAAGGGGCATCCACACCGTGGCGTGGGGTGAAGGAGGTCTCGGGGGTGGCGTTGGTGGTGGCACAGGAGGTGCCCACGTCGTCGAGCATGGCCGTACCCCATGGCCCTGCGGGCGTGGGGGAAGCAAGACACCGGATGCGCGATCAACTGCGCTCGGGGGGTGTGGCGGAAGCGGTCGTCGACGATGCCGTGCTGATCCTTTCCGAACTGCTCAGCAACGCGTGCCGGCACGGCAGGCCCCTGGGCGACGCCCTCGCGGGCGACGGGACCGTGCGCGCGGCCTGGCGGGTCGACCCCGCGGGCCGGCTGACGGTCGAGGTGACGGACGGCGGCGGCCCGACCCGCCCCGTGCCCGCCACCCCGTCGGTCACCGCCCGGGGCGGTCGCGGACTGAACATCATCAGGGCGCTGGCCGAGGACTGGGGCGTACGGGACGACGTCCGCGGCGAGGTCACCGTGTGGGTGGTCGTCCAGGGAGACGTGGAGACGGCGCACCGCCGCGACGATTTCGCTACGCGCGTCGCGTCACCGAGGGTGTCCGGCCTGTCCGCACTGGACTTCGTGGACGCGTTCGACGACCTCGGCTGAGCGCGCCGGGGCCGGGCGCGACAGGGCCGAGGCCGGCGGGGCCGATCCCGACGGGGCCGCGGTCCGGGACGTCGGCCCGCCCCCGGCCGGGGCTCGGGTGCGACACGGCCGGGGCTCGGGTGACGACACGGCCGGGGTGGTCGGGTGTCGGCGTGCGACGCGGGCCGGGCCGGACGGGGCGTGCGGAAGGTGCCGGACCGCGGACGACGCGGTGCGTTGTCCACAGGATCCCGTCGGTCTCCGTACGAACGGCTAGGCTCGCGCCAGTACGAGACGAGCCGTGATCGGGAGACAGCCACGATGGCCAAGAAGCGACCCCAGACGAAGGCCAAGCAGCCGCAGCTCAAGGACGGCGAGATCCCGGTCGTCGGCGCCCGCGAGCCCTGCCCCTGCGGCAGCGGCCGGCGCTACAAGGCCTGCCACGGCCGGGCCGCCGCGCACGCCGCGACCGAGCTGGTGCACCGCCCCTTCGAGGGCCTGCGGGGCGAGGGCGACTGGGTCGCGCTGCGCGAACTGGTGCCCGCCGCGACGGTCGAGCTGAAGCTCAAGGAGAGCCTGCCCGAGGGCGTTCCCTCGGTCACCCTCGCCACGGTCCTGCCGATGGCCTGGCCCGCACTGCGCCGCGAGGACGGCTCGGTCCTGCTCGGCCTGCAGAACGACACCTCGTCCGGCGACATCAGCCGCGACCTGGCCGACACCCTCCAGCGCGCGCTGGTCGCGCCGCCCGGCACCCCGGTCGAGGGACGGCGCGCCCCGGCCGACGGCCCCCGGCTCCAGGACCTGCTCGACCCCGAAGGCGCCTTCGAGCCAGAAGTCCACAGCGGCTTCGAGTTCTGGGTCCCGGACGCGGAGAACGCCACGGCCGAGGTGACCGCCTCGCTGGAGCGGGCCAACGCGGCCGCCATCCCGACGGTGAAGCTCTCCGGGGTCGACGCCGCCTACTGGTGCGAGACGCCCGAGAAGAACCACCTGCGCTGGGTCATGCCGCACGCGGAGGAGCAGCTTCTGGACGCTCTCGCGCGGCTGCACGCCGAGGGCCGTTCGAGCCTCGGGGAGGGCACCCGGCTGGTCGGTTCCTTCCGCGCGCACGGGCTCACCGTGCCGGTCTGGGACCTGCCGAGCGGTGTCACGGCCGACGACGTCGAGAAGCCGGCGGCCGAGTTCGCCGAGCGCCTCGCCACCGCTCTGGCCACGGACGCGCCGCTGACGGCGGACGAGCGCCGTGCGCGCGGCGGGCTCACCAACCGCCAGGTGACCCTCAGCTGACCCACAGCGGACCCACAGAACGGGAAACTGACCGACCAGTCAGCTGGTCGGAGCCTCGGAAACGGGTGACTCCTGTCACAACTCCCCGTTGTGACAGGTAAATCCGTGTCCGAATAGCCGAGATCGAATTTGCGAACCGCCGATCTCTTGTTACCGTTCGAGTAGCCCGGTTGCTGGTGCATCCCCCGTCGCCAGCAACCGGGTCTTTCCATGTTCGGAATCCCGAACAATGTCAATCGCCTTGCTCCCGGCCGGAGTTGCTCCCCGAGCGCAGCAGCAGAGGCTCGTCGGCGCCCCGCGCGAATTCCGCGATCGCCGAGTACGCCCCCGGATCTCCCGTCGTGCGCTGCCCGGGCGTCTCGCACTCTCCCGGGTCGTCCTCCGCGTCCACCGCGCAGTCCATCTGCACCGTGCGGCCGCCGGGCCCCATCAGCGTCAGGGCCGAGCTCAGCGGGTCGCCGGTCGCGTTGCGGTAGTAGGTGCGCGCCCAGGTCTCCCCACCCCGCGTCAGGACACAGGTCTGCGCCTCGACGCCGTCGGGCGAGGAGAGTTCGGGGCCGCACCGGGCGGCGGTGACCGGAGCGGGGCCGAGGCCGGACGGCGGGGGAGAGCGCCGGGGTCCCGGCACCCTCGGCCGGCCGTCCGCCGGCGCCGACCCGCGTGCCGCCGGGGAACCGCCGTCGACCACCGGGCCGGCCGACGCCACCGTCAGCGGCAGCGCGAGGACGGACACCACGGCTCCGGCGAACGCCGCCAGGCGGATTCTTCGGGGGTCCGGGCCGCCGTCCGGCGCCGTCGCGGCCCGGTACCCCCCGGAATGACGCTGCATGGGCGGACGATAACGAGCGCGGGCGGGCGCGCGGCCCGCCGCGCGCCGGTCGCCCTTACAACTCGGGGGCGCTCACACCCGTACGAGTGAGTGCCTCGACGACGGCATCCACCACGGCCTCGACGCCGGGCACCCAGGGGGCGGCCGAACCGGGCAGCGGGGCGCGCTCCCAGCGGATCTGGCCCTGGCCCGTCTCGGACGGCGGCAGCGCGATGTAGCCGCCCTCGCCGTGGAAGCGCAGGGAGCCGGGGACGAAGTCCTTGGCGTAGAGCAGCTCGCCGAGCTGCTCCATGGAGTACGGGGCGACGAGGATCGCCCAGCGGGTGGGGGACGCGACGACCGGGCCGAGGCGCATCCCGGCGCGGTCGAGGGCGTCGAGCGCGCGGGCCGCCGCGAGGGCGGGCAGGCTCACCGCGCACGGGGCGCCGCCGCCGGTGGCCAGCACGACGGGTGCCGTGGGCCGGTTGGTCCACCACCAGCGCACCATGCGCTCGTCCGTGGTGGCCGCGAGGAGGCCGGGATCGAAGGGGTGGGCGCCCGGCACCGTGCACTCCGGGTCGGGGCAGCCGCAGCGGGCACGCCCCTGCGGGTCGGCCGCCACACCGGGGAGTACGGGCCACCGCCACGCGGCCGCGAAGGTCAGGGCCGCGCTGAGCATCTCAGGCTTCCCGTCGTTCCGCCTGGACAGGAGCCTGCGTCGCCTTCCGAGGATCTCGCGCATGAGCGCTCGTTCCTTTCCGTTGCACGCCTGGCAACACCGAGGATCACATCACACCATGTGTCGATCACTTCACTGTGCGTACCTGCTGGCGCATCACACCCCTGCTGGAGACAAGGGGAACCCCTCTGGGCCGAGCAATGTGGCTGTGTCCGCGCCCATACCGCGTACATCCAAAGCATGGGCATGGCGTGGGGTGGCGGCGCCTGGCGTTTTACGTCCCGCGTATTGCTAGCCGCCTCCGCCACGGGAGGATGGGGCACGGTCGTCGGTGGTTAAGACGCCCGGGTCCGTCGCCAGGTTCCGGGCGGATCTCAACCACCCCTGGCCTTCACCGAGTACGTACCCATCACGACCGCTGTGACGCTCCGTCGAACGAGGCCAGTCGACCTCAATAAGCCGTTGCCCGAGTCAGTTTTAGGCCAATTTTGATTTCCCGCAAGGGTTACCACCGGTCGCACGGACACCAGGAATCCTGGCAGGACAATGCTGGACATCCCCTCACGAGTACGTGTACATGTGGAGACACCGCTAGCGGCGCAGAACGACATGGGGGTTTGCGATGCTATTGAGCAATACGCACCGGTCGGAAAGCCGGACGTCATGAACGCCCCTCACCTTCCGAAAGTGGCCGGAATCGATTCAACGGTTCCATCGCCCGCACACACTGTCGCGCCCGCGCCCGCTCCCACGGGCGGTCCTGCGGCCGTCCCGCCGGCCGGTCCCGGAGCCGCTCTCCAGGACCGTCTCGCGGGCTGGGTCTCGGACCTCACCACGCTCCACGAGCTCACCGAGCGCCTCGCGGGCACCGCGACACTGAGCGACGCGCTCCAGGAACTGCTGCGCGCCGGAGCCGCCCTCGTCGGCGCCCGGCGCGGTCTGGTCGTCATGGAACCCGGCGACGGACTCGGTCCCGACACCACGATCGGACTCGGCCTCGCCCGCGCCGATCTCGGGCACATCGAGACGGTGCCGCGCAGCTCCATGTCGTACGGGAAGATCCTGGACGGACTGCCCGGCGGCGAGGGCGAGATCACCCAGCCGGACCTCCTCTCGGAGGACGGGCTCGACCCGCGCCACCGCGAGGTCGCCGCCCGCCTCGGCTACGCCGCCAGTTACGCGCTGCCGCTGTCCACCGAGGCGGCGGGCCGTCTCGGCGCCGCCGTGTGGCTCTACGACGAACCCGCCGAGCCGGTGGAACGCCAGCGCCACCTCATCGGCCACTACACGCGCTACGCCACGGAACACCTGGCCCGGCTGCTGGAGCTCGAACGCGCGCGGACCTGCGTGCGGACGATGTCCGAGGAACTGCTCCCGCCGCGGCTGCCCCGCGTCCCGGGCGTCCAGCTCGCCGCCCGGCACCGCACCGGTCCGCGCGGCGGCGGCGACTGGTACGACGCGCTGCCGCTGCCCGACGCGGCGCTCGGCCTCGCGGTCGGCTCCGTCACCGGCTCGGGCCCCAGCGCGGTCGCCGCCATGGGCCGGCTGCGGGCCTCCCTGCGCGCCTACGCCGTGATGGAGGGCGAGGACCCGGTCGCCGTCCTCTCCGACCTCGAACTGCTGCTGCGGCTGACCGAGCCCGCGCGCTCCGCCACCGCCCTGTTCGCCTACTGCGAGCCGGCCCTGCGCAAGCTCACGCTCGCCGGCGCGGGCCACAGCCCGCCCCTGGTGATCGGCCCGCGGCGCACCGAGTTCGTGGAGACCTCGCTGTCCGCGCCCCTGGGCATGCTCGCCTGCTGGGAGGCCCCGAGCGTCGAACTGACCGCCGAGCCCGGCGAGACCGTGCTCCTCTACACCGACGGCCTGCTGCACCGCACCGGCGACCCGATGGACCGCGCGTTCGCCCGGCTGCACGCGGCGGCCGCGAGCGTCCCGAGGGCCCTGCGCGAGGACCCGGACGCGATCGCCGACCACGTGCTGCGCGGGGTGCTGCCCGACGGGCTCGACGGGGCGGACAGCGACGAGGACGTCGTCCTGCTGGCGGCCCGCTTCGAGTGAGGAGTGCCTCCGCACGGTGTAACAGGTCCTCCGGCCCTGGGCCCCCTTCAGTACGACCGTACGATGGGGTGGTCCAAAGTCGTATGAAGGAGGCAGACCGTGTCGGAGGCGCTCACCCCGGAGACCCCGGAAGCCGTGCTCGACGAAGCCGCTGACGAAGCGGGCGAGGAAGAGCCCATCAAGCAGCGCAAGAACGGCCTGTACCCGGGCGTGTCCGACGAGCTGGCCGAGAGCATGAAGTCCGGCTGGGCCGACACCGAGCTGCGCGGCCTCGCGCCCATCGCCCAGGCCGAGCACACCGCGGCCCGCCGCGCCGCGCTGTCCGCCCGCTTCCCGGGCGAGCGCCTGGTGATCCCGGCCGGCAACCTGAAGACCCGCTCGAACGACACCGAGTACCCCTTCCGGGCCTCGGTCGAGTACGCCTACCTCACCGGCAACCTCACCGAGGACGGCGTCCTCGTGCTGGAGCCCGCCGCCGAGGGCCACAAGGCGACGATCTACCTGCTGCCGCGCTCCAACCGCGAGAACGGCGAGTTCTGGCTGTCCGGGCAGGGCGAGCTGTGGGTCGGCCGCCGCCACTCCCTGGCCGAGGCCGAGCAGCTGTACGGCATCCCCGCGTCCGACGTCCGCGAGCTGCCCGCCGCGCTGAAGGAGGCCACCGGCCCCGTCCGCGTGGTGCGGGGCTACGACGCCTCGATCGAGGCCGCGCTGACCGACAAGGTCACCGGCGAGCACGACGACGAGCTGCGCGTCTTCCTGTCCGAGGCACGGCTCGTCAAGGACGAGTTCGAGGCCGGCGAGCTCCAGAAGGCCGTCGACTCCACCGTGCGCGGCTTCGAGGACGTGGTGAAGGTCCTGGACAAGGCCGAGGCCACCAGCGAGCGCTTCATCGAGGGCACCTTCTTCCTGCGCGCGCGGGTCGAGGGCAACGACATCGGCTACGGCTCCATCTGCGCCTCGGGACCGCACGCCTGCACCCTGCACTGGGTGCGCAACGACGGCCCGGTCCGCTCCGGCGACCTGCTGCTGCTGGACGCGGGCGTGGAGACCCACACCCTCTACACCGCGGACGTCACCCGCACGCTCCCGGTCAACGGCACGTACTCGGAGATCCAGAAGAAGATCTACGACGCCGTGTACGACGCCCAGGAGGCCGGTATCGCGGCCGTGAAGCCGGGTGCCAAGTACCGCGACTTCCACGACGCCGCACAGCACGTGCTGGCCGAGCGGCTGGTCGAGTGGGGGCTCCTCGAAGGCCCCGTCGAGCGCGTCCTGGAGCTCGGCCTCCAGCGCCGCTGGACCCTGCACGGCACCGGCCACATGCTCGGCATGGACGTCCACGACTGCGCCGCCGCGCGCACCGAGACGTACGTCGAGGGCACGCTGGAGCCGGGCATGTGCCTGACCGTGGAGCCGGGCCTGTACTTCCAGGCGGACGACCTGACCGTGCCGGAGGAGTACCGCGGCATCGGCGTCCGGATCGAGGACGACCTCCTCGTCACCGAGGACGGCAACAGGAACCTGTCGGCCGGCCTGCCGCGCCGCTCCGACGAGGTCGAGGCCTGGATGGCGTCCCTCAAGGGCTGACGCGAGGCCCGCGAGGGCCCTCGCGCGGCCGGTGGCCGGGTTCCCCTCGGGGGCCCGGCCACCGGCGTGTCCGGGAGGGGGTACGCGCCCCGGGTCAGACCGGCAGCAGCGAGGGGACCGTCTTCCACTTGAGCATCTTGTCGAAGCTCACCACCGCACCGCCGCGGCCCGGCCGGTTGCCGATGTGGACGTGGTCGGCGAGCTCGCGGATCAGACACAGCCCCCGGCCGTGCTCCGCGTCCTCGCCGGCCTGGCGGAGCAGGACGCGGGCGTTGCCCGCGGGGAAACCGGGGCCGGAGTCGGCGACCTCGATACGGCACTGGTCGCCGTCGAGGTAGGCCGTCACGCGGTAGGCACCGCACGAAGGGTCCCGTACGTCGTCCCCGCCGTGCTCGACGGCGTTGGCACAGGCCTCGGTGAGGGCGACGGAGAGGTCGTAGGAGATGTCCGGGTCGACACCGGCGCTCTCCATCGTGCCGAGCAGCAGGCGCCGGGCGAGCGGAACACTCGCAGCCTCGCGCCGCAGATGGAGTGACCACCAGATGCTCATGCTCCAGCCTCCCGGCCGCGGCTCGACATACCGTTACGTATTGCCGCAACGACCCGTGCGCAATCGCATACACGACGTGATGCCGCCCATACGGCCGACGCGCCCGCCGCGGAAAGCGGTGTATGCGCGAGCGATCAGGCTCCTGACGTCGGCCCTTCGGGCGTACCCCGTACGGCGGACGGACCGGTCACAAGCCGTCAATCGGACCTGCCGCACGGTGTCATGGGGCCCAGTGCGATGATGAGCCCGCCATGACTGCCCCCCACCAGCGCTCGGCGCGTTCCGGAGCAGGCCTCCGGACCCTGAGGGCCGCGGTGTTCGCCGCGGTCTGCGTCGTGCTGGCCGCGGCCGGTCACGGAATCGCCTCCTGCGCCGTGGTCCCGCTGTGGACCCTGGGCGCGGGATTCCTCGCAGTCTTCGCCGTCGCCGCGGCGCTGGCGGGCCGTGAACGCGCGCTGCCGGGCATCGTGGCGCTGCTCGCGCTCGGCCAGACGGTGCTGCACACGCTGTTCGGCCTGGGGCTCCAGGCCTCCGCGACGGCCACCGGGTCCATGGGCGCGACGGCGTCCGGGATGCCGGGGATGCCGATGTCCGACGCCGCGCTCGTGGCCCGCGCCGCCCGTCTGGTGTGCGGTACGGCCGCGGCGGCGATCACCCCCGCGCACGCCATGAAGATCCTCGCCGACGCGCGGATCGACACGGGCATGACGGGGATGGCGGACATGCCGTCCATGCACCACGCGACGGACGCCGTGCCCACGGCCGCGGGCGCCCCGATGCCGGTGCTGCCCTCGCTGTCGATGCTCCTCGCCCACCTGCTCGCGGCCCTCGCCGCCGGCTGGATGCTGCGCCACGGCGATCTGGCGCTGCTGCGCCTCATGCGGCTGTCGGCGCACGGAGTCACCGAAGCGGCGCTCGTACGGTCCCTGCGCGCCGCGCTCACCCTCGTACGCGCCCTGCGTACGGGACTTCCCGGGGCACCCGAGATCGCACGCGCGCCCCTCACCGCGCTGCTCGCGCCCCTCGCTCCCCGGACGACGGCCCTTCAGCACACCGTCGTCCGGCGCGGACCGCCCGCCTCCACCACGTTCACCCTCGTCGCCTGACACGACGCGCCGCTTCACGGAAGCCCACCGGACGCCCCGGTCCCCGAGTCCTCGACTCCGCGGATCCGAAGGGCCTCACGGGTCTTCCCGGAGGGGACGCGGTCGTGCCGCACGCGCGCGTGCCCGCCGGTCTCCCCGGCGCCGTCGCCCCCCTTTCTTCCGCGGGGCACCGAGGCACACGCGCGTCCCCTTCGTCGTCCGACTGAATGTGGAGTGTCTCCTTCCATGAAGGCTTCTCGTCTCGCCGCCGCCGGCACCGTCGCCGCCACGGCCGTTCTCGCCCTGTCCGCCCCCGCGTTCGCGCACGTCAGCGTGCAGCCGGAGGGCGCGGCCGCCAAGGGCGGCTACACGGTCGTCGACTTCAAGGTGCCCAACGAGCGCGACAACGCCTCGACCACCCAGGTCGAGGTGAACCTCCCGGCCGACCACCCGCTGGCCTCCGTCATGCCGCAGCCGATCGACGGCTGGACCGTGAAGGTCACCACGTCCAAGCTCGACAAGCCGGTCTCCGCGCACGGCGAGAAGATCAGCGAGGCCGTCACCAAGGTCACCTGGACCGCCGACGGCAAGGGCATCGAGCCCGGCTTCTTCCAGAAGTTCCCGCTCTCCATCGGCGCGCTGCCCGAGGACACCGACACGCTCGTCTTCAAGGCCCTCCAGACGTACTCCGACAAGGAGGTCGTGCGCTGGATCGAACCCCAGAAGGAGGGCGCGGAGGAGCCCGAGCACCCGGCCCCGACGCTCGCGCTCTCGGCCGCGGCCGAGGGGGGCCACCACGGGGCCGCGGCCGCCGAGGACGCCTCGCACGCCGAGGAGACCGCCGACCGCACCACCGAGGCGGCCTCCGCGGGCGACGGCAGCGACACCACCGCACGCGTGCTGGGCGCCGTGGGCATCGCCGTCGGCCTGGCGGGCGTGGCGTACGGCGTTCTGGCCGGCCGGCGGCGTACCAACGCCTGAGGTGCCGGCAACCGCCTGAGGCACTGAGACACACCCGCTCCCGGTGGACACCGGAGGGTCGCGGACGCGGCTCTCGGGTCGGGTGGGACCGGCTCCGGCCGGTCCCACCTGGCCCTTCGGCCCCGTCCGACCCCCGGTGCCCACCGGAGCACACACATCTGGGACATTTTTCTATGCGCAAGAAGACGTACGCGACGGCCGCGCTGCTCGCCGCCGCCGCTCTGACCCTCTCCGGCTGCGGCAAGGGTGACGACGGCGCCGCACCGGTCGCCGTCGTGTCCGCCGAGACCGGCTCCGCCAAGGCCGCGACGGTCCTCGACAACCCCTTCACCAAGCCGGACCTCGTGCTCACCGACACGACCGGCAAGAAGTACGACCTGCTCGCGCGGACCAAGGGCAGGCCGACGCTCATCTACTTCGGCTACACGCACTGCCCGGACGTCTGCCCCCTGACGATGAACAACCTCGCCGTGGCCAAGAAGCAGCTGCCGAAGGCCGAACAGGACAAACTCCGCGTCGTGTTCGTGACGACCGACCCGGCCCGCGACACCCCCGCCGCGCTCGGCGCCTGGCTCAAGGGCATCGACCCCGACTTCGTCGGCCTGACCGGCGACTTCGCCACGATCCAGGCCGGCGCCCGCAGCCTGGGCATCAGCATCGAGCCGACGACCAAGGACAAGCACGGCAAGACCGTCTCCGTGCACGGCACCCAGGTCATCGCCTTCTCGCCGAAGACCGACGCGGGCTACGTCCTGTACGGCGAGGACGCCACCGTCGACGACTACGCCAAGGACCTGCCCAAGATCGTCGAGGGGAAGACCCCGTGAGCCGCCCCGCGAGCCGTCGCACCGGGCGTCGTACCGGGCGTCGTACGGGCCGCCGCGCGGGGCTCATCGCCGCCTGCTCCCTCGTCGCCGCCGGCACCCTCACGGGCTGCGGCACGGACGGCTCCTCGTCGTCCTCCTCGGCGCCCGAACTCAAGGTCACCGGCGCCTACATGCCGGCCCCGAGCATGGACACCATGGCGGCGGGCTTCTTCACCGTCACCAACTCCGGCGGCGCCGACACCCTCACCTCCGTCAGCAGCGACCTCTCCGACGACGTGACGATGCACGCGACCGTCGGCGGCGCGATGGAGGAGCGGAAGTCGTTCGCCGTGCCCGCCGAGGGCACCCTCGACTTCGCCAGCGGCGGCAACCACCTCATGTTCGCAAAGCTCACCCACAAGCCCGGACCGGGCGAGAAGGTGTCCGTGGAACTGCATTTCGCCAAGTCCGGCACCGTCAGGGTCTCCATGCCGGTGAAGCCCGCGACCTACAGCCCGAAGACCGGGCACTGAGGGAGGCATCACCGTGAAACCGACCATCGCCCCCCGCTTCAGGACCCTCCTGCTCCTGTTCCTCGCCGTCTGCGGCGCGCTCCTGGCGGGCGCCGCGCCCGCCTCCGCGCACGCCGCTCTGACCGGGAGCAACCCGACGCAGGGATCGGTGGTCGACAAGGCACCCGACCAGGTCTCGCTCACCTTCTCCGAACAGGTCTCGCTGAACGGCGACTCGCTCCAGGTGCTCGACCCCAAGGGCGACCGGGTCGACGCCGGCGGCGCGAGCGACCTCGGCGGCGACACCTACGGCCTGAAGCTGCGGCCGGGGCTGCCCGACGGCACCTACACCGTCACCTTCCAGGTGGTGTCGGCGGACAGCCACCCCGTCTCCGGCGCCTTCACCTTCTCCATCGGCGCCCCCTCGCAGACCTCCGTCTCACCGACCGGCCAGGCCGTGGGCGGCGGCGTGGTGGGCTTCCTCTACTCGACCGGACGCTACTTCTCGTACGCGGGATTCATCCTGCTCGTCGGCGGCGCCGCGTTCGTGCTGGCCTGCTGGCAGCGGGGGGCGGGCGTCCGGCCGGTGCAGCGGCTCGTGGTCGGCGGCTGGCTCACCCTGACCGTCTCCACCCTCGCCCTGCTGCTCCTGCGCGGTTCGTACGTGGGGTCGGGCAAGGTCGGCGACATCTTCGACCTGAACCTGCTCGGTGAGGTGCTCCAGACCAAGTCGGGCGCGGCGCTGGTGTCGAGGCTGCTGCTGCTCGCCGCCGCCGCGCTGTTCATCGCGGTGCTCTTCGGCGCGTACGCGAAGCGCGACGAGGACGAACGGGCGGGCGGCACGGACGACGGCACGGACCACGGCGCGGGCGACCGCGGCTCCGCCGGGACCGCGGACGCAGGCGCCTCCGACGACGGGGACCCGGGCACGAACGCCCAGGATCCGGCCGCCGACTCCGGGCACCTGGCCGCGGAGAAGAACGACCTCACCTTCGGGCTCGCCGTCGGCGGCACCGTCGTCGCGGCCGGTCTCGCCGCGAGCTGGGCCATGGCCGAGCACGCCTCGACCGGACTCCAGCCGGGCATCGCGATGCCCGTCGACATCCTGCACCTGCTGGCCGTCGCCGTCTGGCTCGGCGGACTGTCCACGCTGCTGGTGGCCCTGTTCCGGGCTCCCGCCGAGGCGCCGATCGAGGCCGCGGCCGTACGCCGCTTCTCCCGCCTCGCGTTCGGCTCCGTCCTCGTGCTGGTGGCGACCGGGATCTACCAGTCGTGGCGCCAGCTCGGCTCCTGGTCGGCGCTCACCGACACGTCGTACGGACAGCTGCTGCTCGTCAAGGTCGGTCTCGTGGCCGTCCTCGTGGGCATCGCGTGGATCTCGCGCCGCTGGACGGCCCAGCTGACCGAACCGGCGGTTTCCGAGGCCACCCCGGTCGTCGTGGAGCAGCGCTCCGAGGTGCGGACGCCCGCCACCGTCCCCGCCGACTCCCGGCGCGCCGCCCAGCTCGCCCGGCAGCAGGCCGCCGTGGACTCCACCCGCGACAAGCGGGTCCGGGACGCCGACCCGCAGCGCTCGGGCCTGCGGCGCTCGGTGCTCGCCGAGGCCGGGGTCGCGGTCGTCCTGCTCGCGGTCACCACCGTGCTCACGGCCACCGAGCCGGGACGTACGGCGGAGGAGGCCGCGCAGGCCACCGCGTCCTCCGCACGCCGCTCCGGACCGCTGTCCCTGAAGATCCCCTTCGACACCGGCGGCGAGGACGGCAAGGGCACGGTGGAGATCACCCTCGACCCGGCCCGCGTCGGCGGCAACCAGATGCACGTCTTCGTGCTCCGGCCGAACGGCAAGGCCTTCGACGTGCCCGAGGTGAAGATCGCCTTCACCCTCACCGCGAAGAACGTCGGCCCCCTGCCCGTGACCCCCGACCGGGTCGCCACCGGACACTGGGCGGCGAGCGGAGTACAGATCCCCATGGCGGGCGACTGGAAGATCGCGGTGACCGTGCGCACCTCCGACATCGACCAGGCCACCGTGAACAAGACCGCGCAGATCGGCTGAACCTGACCATGCCTGACCAGTCCACCCCGGGGACCACCGGTCCCGGGACCTCCTCCGCCTCCGGGCGCACGACCCCGTCCGCCCAGGCGTCCCCCGCCGCTCCGGCGTCCGGCGACTCCCCGCAGGGGGTCATGTCACGGCGCCGTCTGCTGGGAACGGCCGGGGCCACCGGGCTCGCGCTCGGAGCGGCGGGGGCGGCCGTGGGGTACGCGTCGGCGCCGGCACCCGCGAAGACCGTCCCGCTCACCTCCGTCGGCGCGAACATGGCAATGTTTCACGGGAAACATCAGCCGGGCATCACCGACGCCCTCCAGTCGAGCGGCCATCTCGTCGCCTTCGACCTGACGGCCGGAGCGGGCCGCCGGGAGGCCGCCGCACTGCTGCGCCGCTGGTCGGTGACGGCCGCGCGGCTGATGGCGGGGGAGGCCGCGGCCCACGGGGACACGGACGTGGCACGGGACGCCGGCCCGTCGTCCCTCACCGTCACCTTCGGCTTCGGACACAGCTTCTTCTCGCGCACGGGTCTGGAGAAGCAGCGGCCGGTCGCCCTGGACCCGCTGCCCGCCTTCTCCTCCGACCGCCTCGACAAGACCCGCAGCGACGGCGACCTCTGGGTACAGATCGGAGCCGACGACGCCCTCGTCGCCTTCCACGCCCTGCGCGCGATCCAGAAGGACGCCGGCACCGCGGCACGGGTGCGCTGGCAGATGAACGGCTTCAACCGCTCGCCGGGAGCCACCGCCGAGCCGATGACCGCCCGCAATCTGATGGGCCAGATCGACGGCACCCGCAATCCGAAACCGTCCGAGCCCGACTTCGACGGACGCATCTTCGTCCCCGCCTCCACCTCCCCGGAGTGGATGGCGAACGGCTCCTACGCCGTCGTCCGCCGGATCCGGATGCTTCTCGACGACTGGGAGAAGCTCTCGGGCAAGGCCCAGGAGGACGTCATCGGGCGCAGGAAGTCCACCGGGGCACCCCTCAGCGGCGGCACCGAGACCACCCCGATGGACCTGGACAAGACCGGCGCCGACGGCAGCCCGGTCGTGCCCGTCAACGCGCACGCCCGCATCACCCGGCCCGACCAGAACGGCGGCGCCGCCATGCTCCGCCGCCCGTTCTCCTTCCACGACGGCATCGGGGCGGACGGGACGCCCGATGCCGGACTGCTCTTCGTGTGCTGGCAGGCCGACCCGGTGCGCGGGTTCGTCCCCGTCCAGCGCAAGCTCGACCGCGGCGACGCGCTCTCGACGTTCATCCGCCATGAGTCGAGCGGCCTCTTCGCGGTGCCGGGCGGCGCTGCGCAGGGGGAGTACGTGGGACAGCGGCTGCTGGAGGGGTGAGGGACGCGAGGCGGCGGACCGGGCTGCGGTACCGCGTTCCGTACCGTGGTACCGGGGCGCGTACCGGCCTCCTGACCGGGGTCCGCGGGCGTCCGACGAGGTCGGGTGCGGCCCATTAGGGTGACGGTATGTCGGCGACGCGCTACACCTATCTCGGCCCCGAGGGTACGTTCACCGAGGCCGCCCTTCGCACGCTTCCCGAGGCCGCGACGCGGGAGCTGGTCCCCATGGTGTCCGTCCCGGCCGCGCTCGACGCGGTCCGCGGCGGCCAGGCCGCGGGCGCGCTCGTCCCGATCGAGAACTCCGTCGAGGGCGGGGTCACCGCCACCCTGGACGAGCTGGCCAAGGGCGACCCGCTGATGATCTACCGCGAGGTCGTGCTGCCGATCGCCTTCGCCCTGCTGGTCAGGCCCGGCACGGCACTGAAGGACGTCAAGACGGTCACCGGGCACCCCGTCGCCCAGCCCCAGGTGCGCAACTGGCTGGCCGCCCAGCTGCCGGACGCCGTCTGGGAGTCCGCGGCCTCGAACGCGGACGGCGCGCGGCTGGTCCAGGAGGGCCGTTACGACGCGGCCTTCGCCGGCGAGTTCGCCGCGGCCACGTACGGCCTCGAACCGCTGGTCACCGAGATCCACGACGCGGCGAACGCCGAGACCCGTTTCGTGCTGGTCGGCCGCCCGGCCCGGCCCGCCGCGCCGACCGGCGCCGACAAGACGTCCGTCGTCATCTGGCTCGGCGACGACCATCCCGGCGCCCTGCTCGAACTGCTCCAGGAATTCGCGGTGCGCGGCGTCAACCTGATGCGGATCGAATCCCGCCCGACCGGACAGGGCATCGGCAATTACTGCTTCTCGGTCGACGCCGAGGGCCACATCACCGACCGCCGTGTGGCCGAGGCGCTGATGGGCCTCAAGCGGATCTGCCCCCAGGTGCGCTTTCTCGGTTCCTATCCGCGGGCCGGTGTTCCGCTGGAGGACGTACGGCCGCTGCGGCCCGGCACGTCGGACGGCGAGTTCTCCGCGGCCTCGGACTGGCTGGCGCGCTGCGCCGACGGCCGGTTCTGACACCGCCGGTCCACACCCGTCCGAGCGCTTGCCCCAGGTCCCGCCTGCCGATTTCCGTCATCCACAAAGTTATCCACAGGCACGCTTCTCGACCTGGGGACAAGTCGACAACGAAGCACTACATCGTCGACAAATCGGCTACTCGACCCAAGTCCGTCCACACCCTTGCACGTCCCTCTTCGTCTACCCTTTTCCATTGATCAACCCTATGGAGCGAATCGTTTACACCCGAAAGTGGGTGTACGGAGGGTTTGGACCGGGAATTCCTCGGCTTCCGAAGAGGGATCGGAATGATCAATTCCGACATCCACAGATCTTCCACACAGCCTGTGGATAACTATCCGGGAGGCCCACCCCCTGTGGACAACCCGGTCCGCAAGTCCCGCCCCGCACAAGGAAATCCGGACAGCCGACGCGGCGCCGTCCGCCCCGGTCCGTGGAGCGGGCCCGTTTCCCCCGGTGCCGTCCGGTGTTCAGGGGATTCCGTCCGGCATTTCACTCATACCGTGACAGCGGTCACGCTCTGGAATATCGGGTCGTTGGGCGGAAGCAGGCACCGGTAGCCTTGTGGGGTGATTGACCTTCGCCTGCTCCGTGAGGACCCCGACCGTGTTCGCGCCTCCCAGCGCGCCCGTGGAGAGGATGTCGCGCTCGTCGACTCCCTTCTCTCCGCCGACGAGCGGCGCAGGTCGTCCGGCGTCCGCTTCGACGAACTGCGTTCCGAGCAGAAGTCGCTCGGAAAGCTGATTCCCAAGGCCTCCCCCGACGAGCGGGCCGAGCTGCTCAAGAAGGCCGAGCAGCTCAAGACCGACGTCAAGGCCGCCGAGGCCGAACAGAACGAGGCGGACGAGGAGACCAAGCGGCTCCTCCTCCAGCTCGGCAACCTGGTGCACCCGGACGTCCCGGTCGGCGGCGAGGAGGACTTCGTCGTCCTGGAGACGCACGGGACCATCCGCGACTTCGCCGCCGAGGGCTTCGAGCCCAAGGACCACCTGGAGCTCGGCGAGGCCCTCGGCGCCATCGACGTCGAGCGCGGCGCCAAGGTCTCCGGCTCG
Organism: Streptomyces sp. NPDC127038; assembly: GCF_042725875.1. NCBI lineage: Bacteria > Bacillati > Actinomycetota > Actinomycetes > Kitasatosporales > Streptomycetaceae > Streptomyces > Streptomyces sp. NPDC127038. Next base: position 29,970 of record NZ_JBHXDQ010000090.1, read on the forward strand.
CGCTTCTACTACCTGACCGGCGTCGGCGCCCTCCTGGAGCTCGCCCTGGTCAACGCGGCGATCGCGCAGGCCACGGAGGCCGGCTTCACGCCGATGCTGACCCCGGCCCTGGTGCGCCCGCGCGCCATGGAGGGCACCGGCTTCCTCGGCCAGGCCGCGGAGAACGTGTACCACCTGGAGAAGGACGACTACTACCTGGTCGGCACCTCCGAGGTCCCCCTCGCCGCGTACCACATGGACGAGATCCTCGACGCCGACAAGCTGCCGATGCGCTACGCCGGCTTCTCGCCGTGCTTCCGCCGCGAGGCGGGCACCTACGGCAAGGACACCCGCGGCATCTTCCGCGTGCACCAGTTCGACAAGGTCGAGATGTTCTCGTACGTCGACCCGGCGGACGCCGAGAACGAGCACCTGCGGCTCCTGGAGTGGGAGAAGCAGTGGCTGACCGGCCTCGAACTGCCCTTCCAGGTGATCGACGTGGCCAGCGGCGACCTGGGGGCCTCGGCCTCCCGCAAGTTCGACTGCGAGGCGTGGATCCCGACCCAGGGCAAGTACCGCGAGCTGACCTCGGCCTCCAACTGCGACGGCTTCCAGGCCCGCCGCCTGTCCGTCCGCATGCGCGACGGCAAGAAGGTCCAGCCCCTCGCCACCCTGAACGGCACGCTGTGCGCCGTCCCGCGCACCATCGTCGCGATCCTGGAGAACCACCAGCTCGCCGACGGCTCGGTCCGCGTTCCCGAGCTGCTGCGTCCCTACCTGGGCGGCCGTGAGGTTCTGGAGCCGATCTCCAAGTGAGCGGCACCACCGGTTCGACGGGACCGTCCCCTGCCGCGGAGCCGGGGGCGTTCCCGTACAGGCTCGTCGCGACCGACCTCGACGGGACGCTGCTGCGTTCCGACGGGACGGTCTCGGCGCGCACGCGTGACGCGCTCGCCGCGGTGACCGAGGCGGGCGCGGCCCACATCGTCGTCACCGGGCGGGCCGTCCCCTGGACGCGTCACATCCTCGACGAGCTCGGCTACGAGGGCCTCGCGGTCTGCGGTCAGGGCGCGCAGGTCTACGACGCGGGGCAGCACCGTCTGCTCACGTCGGTGACCCTGGACCGGCAGCTGGCCGGTCTGGCGCTCGCCAAGATCGAGGCGGAGGTGGGTCCGCTGCTGCTGGCCGCGAGCCGCGACGGCCTCGACGGCGAGGTGCTGGTGGGCCCCGGCTACCGCAGGCTGGAGGGCTCGCTCCCGGTCGTCCCGATCAAGGACGCGGCGGACCTCTGGTCGGCCCCGCTGAACAAGGTGTACATCCAGCACCCGACCCTCTCCGACGACGAGCTCGCGGCCCTGGCCGTGAAGGTCGCCGGCGGACTCGTCGGTGTGACGATGGCGGGCGCGGGGATCGTGGAACTGCTCCCCCTCGGACTGTCCAAGGCGACGGGGCTGTCCCTGGCGGCCCGCCGTCTGGGCGTGAGGGCCGCCGGGACCATCGCGTTCGGCGACATGCCGAACGACGTCCCGATGTTCGCCTGGGCGGCCCGCTCGGTGGCCATGGCGAACGCCCACGACGAACTCAAGGCGATCGCGGACGAGGTGACGTCCTCGAACGACGAGGACGGGATCGCGGTCGTGCTGGAACGGTTGCTGGCGGACTCGTAGCGCCTGGACCGCTGTGTCTTGCGGAGGATGCGCGGATCGAACGCGCGCGGGGTTTCACCCCCGACCACGGCTTAGCAAGCCGGTGCCTTTCCACTCGGCCAATCCTCCGGGTGGGCGGCCCGCGCGGTGACGCGCGCTCGAAGCGGCCGCCCCGGGCAACTCCCCCTGCGAGCGGGTTCGACGGAGGTAGTGACTACTCCGGAACCCGCCGCGGGCTGCCCTGTCGGGAGCTCGACGAACTGCTCCTGATGAACATCGTCTCGCTCCTCTCCCAGAATGCGGCGCCGGCTCGACGCGGCGGCGTGAACACAACCACTGTGCCCGTACGCCGACTTGGGCGCCACTGATTAAAGAGCGGGTCCGCCGGGGCTCACTTGCGGCGCCATCTGCGCCGGCGGCCCCTGCTGAAGAACCAGCCCGCGGGCGGCTCGTCGGAGCGCCAGGGCTGCGGATCGGGGCCGCCCTCACGCCAGCGGGCGGCGAGCATGCGCGCGCGGGCCGACGGCTCGGTCGTCTCGGCGGAGCGTATGAAGCTCTCGTCGAGCACGAGGTCGTCCCACGGCTCCCCCGCCGCGCCCGCGGGCCCGTCCGCCGCCCGGTCCCCGTGTCCTTCGCGGGGCACGTCCCCGCCGTCACCCCGTGGTTCCTCGGTCGTCATCCCCGTTCCTCCCGGCCGTGCGTCCCCGTTCGCCCAGTGTGCCCGGGCCGGGATGAAGCCGCTGTCAAGAAAAAAGGGGGCTCCCCGCGCGCGTGCCGCCCACCAGACG
>NZ_JBHXDQ010000091.1:0-3255 GCF_042725875.1 Streptomyces sp. NPDC127038
GGCGCGCATACGCGGGTCTTTCGCGTATTCGGCGTACATGTAGTCGCGTTCCTCGTCGGTGACCATTTCGAGGGTGAGCTCGTCGTGGTTGCGCAGGAAGATGCCCCATTGGCAGTTGCCGGGGATGGCGGGGGTCTTGGCGAGGATTTCCGAGACGGGGTAGCGGGACTCGCGGCGGACGGCCATGAAGATGCGGGGCATGACGGGGAAGTGGAAGGCCATGTGGCACTCGTCGCCGCCGGAGGGGAAGTCGCCGAAGTAGTCGACGACGTCCTCGGGCCACTGGTTCGCCTCGGCCAGCAGCACCGTGTCCGGGTAGTGCGTGTCGATCTCCTTGCGCACCCGCTTGAGGAACTCATGGGTAGCAGGAAGGTTTTCGCAGTTGGTCCCCTCGACCTGGTACAGATACGGCACCGCGTCCAGCCGGAACCCGTCGATCCCGAGATCCAGCCAGAACCGCAGCGCGGAGATGATCTCCTCCTGGACGGCCGGGTTCTCGTAGTTGAGGTCGGGCTGGTGGGAGAAGAAGCGGTGCCAGTAGTACTGCTTGCGGACGGGGTCGAAGGTCCAGTTGGAGGCCTCGGTGTCGACGAAGATGATCCGGGCGTCCTGGTACTGCTTGTCGTCGTCGGCCCAGACGTAGTAGTCGCCGTAGGGGCCGTCGGGGTCGGTGCGGGACTCCTGGAACCACGGGTGCTGGTCGCTGGTGTGGTTCATGACGAAGTCGATGATCACGCGCATGCCGCGCTGGTGGGCGGCGTCGACGAACTCGACGAAGTCGGCGAGGTCGCCGAACTCGGGGAGGACGGCGGTGTAGTCGGAGACGTCGTAGCCGCCGTCGCGCAGGGGGGACTTGAAGAAGGGCGGCAGCCAGAGGCAGTCGACGCCCAGCCATTGGAGGTAGTCGAGTTTGGCGGTCAGGCCCTTGAGGTCGCCGACGCCGTCGCCGTTGCTGTCCTGGAAGGAGCGGACCAGGACCTCGTAGAAGACGGCGCGTTTGAACCACTCGGGATCGCGGTCCTTGGCCGGGGTGTCCTCGAACGTGTCCGGGACGGGCTCGTTGACGATCATGTGGTGGGTGACCCTCCGATCAGCGGTGAGGACGGTCGCAGGACGGTGAGGATGTGCGCGGACCGGACGCCCGGCTCCAGTCGCACATAGTTGGTCCTGCCCCAGTTGTAGGTCTCGCCGGTGAGCTCGTCGCGCACCGGCACCGACTCGTGCCAGTCCAGGCCGAGTTGCGGCATGTCCAACGAGACCGTGGCCTCCTGGGTGTGGTACGGGTCGAGGTTGACCACCACCACAACCGTGTTCGAACCGCGGTCGTCCGTCACGGACTTGGAGTAGGCGATCACCGCCTCCTGGTCCGCGTGGTGGAAGTGCAGGTCACGCAGCTGACGCAGCGCGGGACTCCGTCGTCTGACCGCGTTCAGCTCCCGCACCAGCGGCGCGATGCTCCGGCCCTCCCGCTCCGCCGACTCCCAGTCCCGCGGCCGGAGTTGATACTTCTCGGAGTGGAGGTACTCCTCGCTGCCGGGGCGCAGGGGGGTGTTCTCGCAGAGTTCGTAGCCGCTGTAGATGCCCCAGGTGGGGGAGAGGGTGGCGGCGAGGACGGCGCGGAGTTCGAAGGCGGGGCGGCCGCCGGCTTGCAGGAACTCGTGGAGGATGTCGGGGGTGTTGACGAAGAGGTTGGGGCGCATGCGGGCGGCGGAGTCGCCGGCCAGTTCGGTGAGGTACTCGGTGAGTTCCTGCTTGGTGTTGCGCCAGGTGAAGTAGGTGTAGGACTGCTGGAAGCCGATCTCGGCCAGGGTCCGCATCATCGCGGGCCGGGTGAAGGCCTCGGCCAGGAAGATGACGTCGGGGTCGGCGCCGTTGATCTCGGCGATCACCTGTTCCCAGAAGACCACGGGCTTGGTGTGGGGGTTGTCGACGCGGAAGATCCGCACCCCGTGGTCCATCCAGTGGCGCAGCACCCGCACGGTCTCGCGGACCAGTCCCGGCATGTCCCGGTCGAAGGCGATCGGGTAGATGTCCTGGTACTTCTTCGGCGGGTTCTCCGCGTAGGCGATCGTGTTGTCGGGCCGGTGGTGGAACCACTCCGGGTGCTTCTCCACCCACGGATGGTCCGGGGAGCACTGGAGCGCGAAGTCCAGCGCGATCTCCAGACCCAGCGAGGCGGCCCGGGCGACGAAGGCGTCGAAGTCCTCGATCGTGCCCAGCGCCGGATGGACAGCGTCGTGCCCGCCCTCCGGCGAACCGATCGCCCAGGGCACCCCGACGTCCTCGGGGCCCGCGGACAGCGTGTTGTCCGGACCCTTGCGATGGGTCGTGCCGATCGGATGGACCGGCGGGAGGTAGACGACGTCGAAACCCATCTCCGCGATCGCCGGCAGCCGCTCGGCCGCCGTGCGGAACGTACCGTGCGCCGACGGACCACCCCGCCCGTTCTCCGACCGCGGGAAGAACTCGTACCACGCCCCGAACAACGCCCGCTCCCGCTCCACCAGCAACGGCAACGGCTCGGACGAGGTCACCAGTTCGCGCAGCGGATGCTCGGCGAGCACGGCGTCCACCTCCGGGGTCAGCGCGGCGGCGAGACGGGAGGCGACGGGCCTGCCGGTGTCGCGCAGCGCGTCCACGGCCCCGAGAACCGTGTCCCTGCTCTTCTTGCCCCTGGTTCCCCTGGGCAGGGCCGCGGCCGCCCGCTCGTACAGCAGGGCGCCCTCCTCCAGCACCAGTTCGGTGTCGAGCCCGGCGGGGATCTTGATGCCCGCGTGCCGCCGCCAGGTGGTGACCGGGTCGCCCCAGGCCTCCACCGTGTACGTCCAGCGGCCCTCCGCGTCCGCGCTCACCCGGGCGCCCCAGCGGTCGGTGCCGGGGGCCAGTTCGCGCATCGGCGTCCAGGGTCCGGGGCGGCCGTCCGGGCCGCGCAGGACGACGTTCGCGGCGACGGCGTCGTGGCCCTCGCGGAAGACCGTCGCCGAGACCTCGAACTCCTCGCCCACCACCGCCTTTGCGGGACGGCGCCCGTGCTGCACGACCGGCTGGACGTCCAGGACGGGGATGCGTCCGACGGCCGTGGCCGGGGCGGCCGCGGCGGCGAGGGGGCCGTCGGCCGCGTCCGGGGTGCGGGTGGCGGGGACGGCGGCCCGGCCCGCCCGCGAAGCGGTACCGGCCCGCTTCGCCGCGGAGGTCTCAGCCGCCGGAACGGCCTTCGCCGCCTTCGCGGCGGCGGACTTGGCCGGATTGGCGGCG
>NZ_JBHXDQ010000091.1:3265-31684 GCF_042725875.1 Streptomyces sp. NPDC127038
CCACAAACAACAAAACAACAATAGTACACGCATGATGTCGGCCATATAGAGAAGTTATGTACGCACCGAAAGGCAGAGCTTGCGCGCCGCGGCGTCGTCCTTGTAGCCCTCCGCCATCCGCCGCCGGAACGGCCTTCGCCGGCTTCGCGGCGGAGGACTTGGCCGGCTTGGCGGCGGACGCCCTGGCCGGCTTCGCGGCGGGGGCCGTCCTGGCCGGCCTGGGCTTGGCGGCGGCCGCGCGGCGGGCCGGTGCGGTCTCCGTCGCGGTTCCCGGCACGGACACGCCGGAGACCGACGGCTCCGGCGACACGGATGTACCGGCGGACGGCGCATCGGCCGAGGGCGTCCCGCCCATGGCCGCTCCGGCCGTCCCGGCGGAGGCCGTTCCGGTCGCAGGCGTACGGCCTGAGGGGGCGCCGGTCGAAGGCGCATCGGCCGAAGGCGTCCCGGCGGAGGCCGTTCCGGTCGAGGCCGCACCAGTCGAAGGCGTACCGGCGGAAGTCGCACGAGTCGAAGGCGTCCCGGCTGAAGGAGTGCCGGTTGCGGGTGATCCGGTGGCCGCCGCTTCGGTCGCGGGCGCATCGGTGCGTGTACCGGCGGCACCGGCGCGCGGCGAGCGCGCGTCCGAAGCGGACGCGCCGGGGGCGGTCGACGGTTTCTCGGGTGTACGGGGCCCGGCCTCGGCCGTGCGGGTTCGGGATGTCTCGGGGGTGGTCGTCGGGGGTGGCGACGTGTGGTGCGTGGCGGGCATGACCGCTCCTGTCCGCGTCAACGTGGGTGGGCGGATGGGTGTGGGGAGGTGGGGCCTGCGGGCGTACCGGAGGAGCCTTCCCACCCTATGCGGGTGGGCATTCCGGCACTTTGTTAACTACTCACGCGTATGTCTACACACAAGACCGGCCTCCTCCCGGGCAGGCGAGGCCGGTGCGGTGTGGCCGAATCACCCTGGTCGCACCGGCGTCGCGCGGGGGTCAGCCGACGTTCAGGAGCCTGTTCGGCGAACCCGGGCCCGCGTCCGACACCTTCCCCCGCACGGCCCGTCTCACCAGCGCTTTCCCCACCTGGGCCGGAGTGGCCCGCGGATGCTCCGCCAGATACAGCGCCGCCGCCCCGGCCGCGTGCGGGCTCGCCATCGACGTGCCGGAACACGTCGCTCTCGCCAGGTCGCTGGTGTACGAAGTCGACGTGATGTCCACCCCCGGCGCGAAGAGGTCGAGCGCGGGCCCGGTGTCGGAGAAGGGCGCCCGAGCGTCGTCGCGGCCGGTCGCGCCGACCGTGAGCGCCTGGGCGACCCGGGCGGGGGAGTAGAGCGAGGCGGGCAGCCCGTAGTTGCCGGCCGCGACCGTGTAGGTCACGCCGGAGGCGATGGAGTCGCGGACGGCCGCGTCCAGCCGGTCGTTGGCGTACCCGCCCAGACTCAGGTTGGCCACGGCCGGCTTCCTCGCGTGCCGGGTGACCCAGTCGATGCCCGCGATGACCTGGGCGGTGGACCCGGCCCCCTGGTCGTCGAGCACCCGGACGGCGACGATCCTGGCCCTCTCGGCCACGCCGTACGTGCTTCCGGCGACCGTCCCGGCGACAAGCGTGCCGTGGCCGTTGCCGTCCTGCGCCGTCGCGTCACCGTCCACGAAGTCCCAGCCGTAGCTCGCCCGCCCGCCGAAGTCCCGGTGGGTGATGCGGACGCCGGTGTCGATGACGTAGACGGTCACCCCCGCTCCCTGCGGGCCGGGCGCCGTGTACCGCCCGTCGAGCGGGCGGCCCCACTGGTCGATCCGGCCCAGACCCCAGGACGGCGGGTGCGACCGGACGCGGCCCGGTGCCGCACCGGTCCCCGGGGCCCCGGCGAACGTCACCCGGGTGTCCTGGACGACGGAGGACACCCGCGGATCCGCGGCGAGCAGCCGGGCCCGTCCCGGGTCCGCCCGCACGGCGAACCCGTGCAGGACCGTGCCGTAGGTGTGGCTGATTCTCGCGCCGTACGAAGCGGCGACCGCTCTCGCGCCGGCCGCCGACAGGGGTCGTCCGTCCCCCTTGAGCGTCACGATGTAGCTGCCGTCGACGGCCCCGGGCTCCCCCGCGCCGAGTATCCGCCCCGCCGGAGCCGCCTGCGCGGGCGGGCCGATGGCCGAAAGCACCGCGGCCGTCATGACCGCGGTGGCACCGGCCGCCCAGCGCAGACGCCACTTCCTCGTCCGTGCCATGACCTGAGTTCCCCTCCTCAACTCGGCGTGGCGGGGCCGGAGCCGACCGCTGCGGGCAGCGTCCGGCCGTACGCCACCCGGTGAGCCTCTCGTGCGGTGCGAAGCACCACAAGGCCGCCCATGCGGGCGGAATCGGCCATCCCCTCCGGGAGCCCTCCGCGAAGGTTGCGTCGATTTCACGCCGACGTCACACGGTCGGCCCCGATCGGGGGCCGTGCCGCGATGCGCCGTGTCGCGAAGGCACCCTCGCCGCTAACGTCGTGGGTGACGAAGGCCGCACAACGCCGTGCGTCCCGTAGCCGCGTACGTCCTCCGTGAAGGTGGAATTCGTGAAGGCGATCCGCAGATTCACCGTCCGACCCGTTCTCCCCGAAGCCCTTCACCCGCTCAGTGACCTGGCCCGCAACCTCCGCTGGTCCTGGCACGCCGGGACCCGCGACCTCTTCCGGTCCGTCGACCCCGCGCGCTGGGCCGAGTCCGGCGCCGACCCCGTACGCCTGCTCGGCAGCGTCCCGGCCGGACGGCTCGCCGAACTCGCCGCGGACGGCGCGTTCCTGAGCCGGCTCGCCGAGGTCCGCGACGACCTGCGCGAGTACATGAGCGGCGACCGCTGGTACCAGACGCAGACCTCCGACCTGCCCGCCGCCATCGCCTACTTCTCGCCCGAGTTCGGCCTCACCGCCGCGCTGCCGCAGTACTCCGGGGGACTCGGCATCCTCGCCGGCGACCACCTCAAGGCCGCCAGCGACCTGGGCGCCCCGCTGATCGGCGTGGGCCTGCTCTACCGGCACGGCTACTTCCGGCAGTCGCTGTCCCGCGAGGGCTGGCAGCAGGAGCACTATCCGGTGCTCGACCCCAACGAACTGCCCGTCGTGCCGCTGAGCGAGGAGGACGGCACACCCGCCCAGGTGTCCCTCGCGCTGCCCGGCGGCCGCGCGCTGCGCGCCCGGATCTGGCTGGCCCAGGTCGGCCGTGTTCCGCTGCTCATGCTCGACTCCGACGTCGAGGAGAACGGCCTGGGCGAACGCGGGGTCACCGACCGGCTCTACGGCGGCGGCAGCGAGCACCGGCTGCTCCAGGAGATGCTGCTCGGCATAGGGGGTGTACGGGCGGTCCGGACGTACTGCCGGCTGACCGGGCACCCGCAGCCCGAGGTGTTCCACACCAACGAGGGGCACGCGGGCTTCCTCGGCCTGGAGCGGATCGCCGAACTCGGCGACCGGGGACTGGACTTCGACTCCGCGCTGGAGGCGGTCAGGGCCGGCACGGTCTTCACCACCCACACCCCCGTGCCCGCGGGCATCGACCGCTTCGACCGGGAGGTGGTCGCCCGCCACTTCGGCGCCGACGCCGAGCTCCCCCGCATCGACGTGGGACGCGTCCTCGCCCTCGGCATGGAGACGTATCCCGGAGGCGAGCCGAACCTCTTCAACATGGCCGTGATGGGCCTGCGGCTCGGCCAGCGGGCGAACGGGGTCTCCCTGCTGCACGGCCAGGTCAGCCGGGAGATGTTCTCCGGGCTCTGGCCGGGCTTCGACCCCGAGGAGGTGCCGATCACCTCGGTCACCAACGGCGTCCACGCCCCGACCTGGGTGGCGCCCGAGGTGTTCCGCCTCGGCGCCCGGCAGGTCGGCGGGCGGCGCACCGAGGACGCGCTGTCGGTGGGCGGCCCGGACCGCTGGGACGCGGTGGCCGAGATCGCCGACCAGGAGATCTGGGACCTGCGCAGGGTGCTGCGCGAACAACTGGTGACGGAGGTACGGGACCGGCTGCGGGCGTCCTGGCGGCAGCGCGGCGCCGGCTCGGCCGAACTCGGCTGGATCGACGGCGTGCTCGACCCCGACGTCCTCACCATCGGCTTCGCGCGCCGCGTCCCCTCGTACAAACGGCTGACCCTGATGCTGCGCGACCGCGACCGGCTCATGGACCTGCTGCTGCATCCCGAGCGGCCGGTCCAGATCGTCGTCGCCGGCAAGGCGCACCCCGCGGACGACGGCGGGAAGAAGCTGATCCAGGAACTGGTCCGGTTCGCGGACGACCCCCGAGTGCGCCACCGCATCGTCTTCCTGCCCGACTACGGCATGGCGATGGCGCAGAAGCTCTACCCGGGCTGCGACATCTGGCTCAACAACCCGCTGCGCCCGCTGGAGGCGTGCGGGACGAGCGGGATGAAGTCCGCGCTCAACGGCTGTCTCAACCTCTCCGTCCTGGACGGCTGGTGGGACGAGTGGTTCCAGCCCGACTTCGGCTGGGCGATCCCGACCGCCGACGGCACCGCGACCGACGACGACCGGCGGGACGAGCTGGAGGCCGGCGCCCTGTACGACCTGCTCGAACAGCGGGTGGCCCCCCGCTTCTACGAGCGCGGCCAGGAGAACCTGCCCGACCGGTGGATCGAGATGGTCCGCCGGACGCTGACCCACCTCGGTCCCAAGGTCCTGGCGGGCCGGATGGTGCGCGAGTACGTGGAGCGCCTGTACGCGCCCGCCGCCCACGCCCACCGTGCCCTCACCGCGGAGGCGGCCGTCGAACTGGCCGCCTGGAAGGCACGGGTCCGCGCGGCCTGGCCGCGGATCACCGTCGACCACGTCGAGGCGTCCTCGGCGACCACCACGGCTGAACTGGGCACCACGCTGTCGCTGCGCGTCCGGGTCGGCCTCGGCGACCTCGCCCCGGAGGACGTGGAGGTCCAGGCGGTCGCGGGCCGCGTCGACACCGACGACCGCATCGCGGACGCGGTGTGCGTCCCGCTGAAACCGGTCGGCGGCCCCGACCTGGAGGGCCGCTGGGCGTACGAGGGCCCGCTGTCCCTGGACCGCACGGGCTCCTTCGGTTACACCGTCCGCATCCTGCCGTCCCACCGGCTGCTGGCCTCCGGCGCCGAGATGGGCCTGGTGGCGGTGCCCTCGGAGGAGACGGGAGAGGGCGCGGGCCTGCTGATGCGGTGAGACGCGCCGAACCGGCCGGTTCGACGAGGGGTGAGCCGTGGACGACGGTTCACCCCTGCCGCGTAAAGGAGGGCGGGCCGTGGACGGCGCCTCACCCCCGACGGCCCCGCCGGCCCCTGCCGGTGAGCGCGGGGTGTCTCGGTCTCAGTCGTCGAGGCCCGCGCACAGTCGCCGCATCACCTTGCCGCAGCGCTGGGCGTAGGCGCGCTGGAGGCCGCGCGTCGCCGCGCCGCCCGCGCGGGCGTACCACTTGGCCGGCCGGCTGAAGGCCGTGACCGTCAGCCAGACGGTGCCGTCGCCGGTGCGGTGCACGACGAAGGCCTCCTCGCCGCACTCGGGATGCCCGGCGAGCGTTCCGTAGGCCCACGCGGTGCGGCGGGATTCCTCGGCGGTCCACACGACCCGGCAGGGGGCCTTGAGCAGGCCGATGACGACCGTGACGTCGACGCCGGGCGCAGCCTTGCCCGCGTCGCTGACCATGCGGATCCCCATGGCCCGGTGCAGCTCCCAGGTCATCAGGGCCTCGGAGGCGCGCCGGAAGACGGCCTCGCCCTCTCCTATGCGGGAACGGACGTGCAGTCGGTGGAAGCCCGGGGGGCAGCGGTCCTCGCGGGTCGCGCCCACGTCCTCGTACGTGTAGGGCATGGGGGCAAGAGTAGGGCGGCACCCGGCACGGTCGGGTGCTGGGTGCCGCCTCGGTTCGATCACGTTTGCGCTAGCTGACGTTGACCGCGCTCCACGCGGCCGCGACCGCGTTGTACTGGGTGCTGCCGGAGCCGTACAGGGCCGCCGCCGCCGAGAGGGTCCCGGTGCGGGCGGACTTGTAGTTGGTCGTCGACGTGAAGTACGTCGTCAGCGCCTTGTACCAGATCTGGAGCGCCGCGGCGCGGCCGATGCCGGTGACCGTGGAGCCGTTGTACGTGGGCGAGTTGTAGCTGACGCCGTTGATCGTCTTGGCGCCGCTGCCCTCGCTCAGCAGGTAGAAGAAGTGGTTGGCGACGCCCGACGAGTAGTGCACGTCGAGGTTGCCGACACTGGAGGACCAGTAGTCGGCGGAGCCGCCGTCCTTGCTGGGCTTGTCCATGTAGCGCAGCGGGGTGCCGTCGCCGTTGAGGTTGATCTTCTCGCCGATGAGGTAGTCGCCCACGTCGGAGGAGTTGTTGGCGTAGAACTCGACACCGGTGCCGAAGATGTCGGAGGTGGCCTCGTTGAGGCCGCCGGACTCGCCGGAGTAGTTCAGGCCCGCGGTGTTGGCGGTGACGCCGTGGCTCATCTCGTGGCCGGCCACGTCCAGCGAGGTCAGCGGGTGCGTGTTGCTCGCGCCGTCGCCGTAGGTCATGCAGAAGCAGCTGTCGTCCCAGAACGCGTTCTCGTACGAGCTGCCGTAGTGGACACGGCTGTACGCGCCGACTCCGTTGTTCTTGATGCCGCTGCGGCCGAAGGTGTTCTTGTAGAAGTCCCAGGTCTCCTGGGCGCCGTAGGCGGCGTCGGCGGCCGCGGTCTGGTCGGTGGTGGAGCTGGAGGCCGTGCCGGTGCCCCAGACGTCGTCCGCGTCGGTGAACAGCGTGCCCGCGGAGGAGCTCGTGCCGTGCGACTTGTTGTACGTCTTGTGGTTGCCGCGGGTGCTGTCGGTCAGGCTGTACGTCGAGCCCGACAGGGTCGTGTTGAGGGTGACCGTGCCCGAGTAGAGGGTCTTGCCGGTGCCGGTCTCGATGCCCTGGTACTCGTAGAGCTTCTTGCCGGTGGCCGCGTCGGTGATGACGTGCAGCTCGTTGGGGGTGCCGTCGTCCTGGAGGCCGCCGATGACGGTCTCGTAGGCGAGGGTCGGCTTGCCGGTGGCGGCCCAGATCACCTTGCGGGGCGCCTGGTCGGCGGCGGTCTTGGCCGAGCCGGCGTCCTTGGCGGCGGTCAGCGCCTGCTTCTCGGCCTTGGCGGTGGTGACCAGCGGCTTGAGCGAGGCGACCTTGATGGACGCCTTGATCGCCTTCGTCACTCCCTCGGTCCTGCCGGCCTTCTCGTGCACGACGAGGTCGCCGCCGAGGACCGGAAGTCCGTTGTACGTGCGCTCGTAGCGGGTGTGGACCGTGCCGTCGGCGTCCTTGACGACGTCTCTGACGACCAGCTTCTCCTTGGCGCCGAGGCCTATCTGCCGGGCCGTCTCCGCCTTGGCGGCGTCGGCCTTCTGGATGAGCGCGGTGCGCGCGGAGGCGGAGAGCAGGACGGACGAACCGGCGAGGGGGGTGGTCTTGCCGGCTGGAGCGGCCGCCGTCTGCGCGGCGGCACCGGTGGTCAGACCGGTGGTGAGCAGGGCTCCGGCGGCGACAGCGGTGGCGATGGCCAGAGTGGTGCGCTTGTGACGCGCGTAGAGGGGAGTCACGCAAGCTCCTTCTTGTGGGGACGTCCGAACGGCGTGGGGGCCGGAAGGACGGTTGTGAAGTTGCGGTGCGGGTGAGCCGTGCGGGTGAAGCGTGCCACCTCAGGCGCGTACATGTCAGGAGGGGTTAAGGGCCTTGGCCGAAAATCGTCGACCAGGTGAACAGTCGGGGTTCTCCGGCGGCGCCCCTTGTGTGCCGGTGGTTCGCGGACTTTCGCCGCGGCCTACGGGAAGGTCAGCTTCCAGCTGTCGATGTAGCCGGTGTCCTGGGCCGCCTTGTCCTGGACCTTCAGTTTCCAGGTGCCGTTGGCGACTTCGGAGGACGCGTCGACCGTGTACGTCGTGTTCACGTTGTCCGCCGAGTCGGACGAGCTGGTGCTCTTCAGGCGGTAGGTCGAGCCGTCGGGGGCGACCAGATCGATCTGGAGGTCACCGCGCCAGGTGTGCACGATGTTCACGGCGACGGCGAGGTTCGACGGGGCGTTGCCGGTGCGGCCGGTGACCGCGATCGACGAGGTGACCGCGGGGCCGTTGTCCGGAATCGATACGTCGGTCGTGTTCTCGAACGACGTGCCGCCACCGCCCCCGCCACCGCCCGGCCGTGAACCGACGTTCACCGCTGCCCAGGCGTTCGCCACGGCGGTGTACTCGGCGCTCGTGGTGCCGTACAGCTCACCCGCCGCCGCGAGCGTGCCGGTGCGCGCCGACGCGTAGTTGGTGGTCGAGGTGAACTTGGTGGTGAGCGCGCGGTACCAGATCTGGAGGGCCTTGTCGCGGCCGATCCCGGTGACCGGGAGCCCGTCGGAGGTGGGCGAGTTGTAGCTGACGCCGTTGATGACCTTGGCGCCGCTGCCCTCGCTCAGGAGGTAGAAGAAGTGGTTGGCGACGCCCGACGAGTAGTGCACGTCGAGGTTGCCGACGCCGGAGTACCAGCTGTCGGCGGAGCCACCGTCCTTGCTGGGCTTGTCCATGTAGCGCAGCGGGGTGCCGTCGCCGTTGATGTTGATCTTCTCGCCGATGAGGTAGTCGCCCACGTCGGTCGAGTTGTTGGCGTAGAACTCCACGCCGGTGCCGAAGATGTCGGAGGTCGCCTCGTTCAGACCGCCGGACTCGCCCGAGTAGTTCAGGCCCGCGGTGTTGGAGGTGACGCCGTGGCTCATCTCGTGGCCCGCGACGTCCAGCGCGGTCAGCGGGTCGTTGTTCCCGGACCCGTCGCCGTAGGTCATGCAGAAGCAGCTGTCGTCCCAGAACGCGTTGACGTACGCGTTGCCGTAGTGGACGCGGCTGTACGCTCCGACGCCGTTGTTCTTGATGCCGCTGCGCCCGAAGGTGTTCTTGTAGAAGTCCCAGGTGACGGCGGCGCCGTAGTGCGCGTCGGCGCCGGCCGTGGCGGCGTTCGACGTGGTGCCGTTGCCCCAGGTGTCGCTGGACTGCGAGAACAGCGTGCCGGTGCCCGACGAACCGTGGTTCAGGTTGTACGTCTTGTGGCCGCCGCGCGCGCCGTCGGTGAGCGTGAAGTTGGAGCCCGACTGCGTGGTCGTCAGGTTCACCTGGCCGCTGTACTGGGTGTTGCCGATGCCGGTCTCGATGCCCTGGTACTCGTAGAGCTTCTTGCCGGTGGCCGCGTCGGTGATGACGTGCAGCTGGTTCGGGGTGCCGTCGTCCTGGAGGCCGCCGACGACGGTCTCGTAGGCGAGGGTCGGTTTCCCGGTGGCGGCCCAGATCACCTTGCGGGGCGCGCGGTCCGCGGCGGTGCTCTTCGAACCGGCGGCCCTGGCGGCGGACAGCGCCTGCTTCTCCGCCGTGCCGGCGGCGACCGAGGGCGTGACGGTGGCGACCCGGACGGACGCGTTCGTCGCCTTGTAGACGTGTCCGGTCGCCCCGGACTTCGCGGTGTCGACGACCATGTCGCCGCCGAGCACCGGCAGTCCGTCGTACGTCCGCTCGTAGCGGGTGTGGACGGTGCCGTCGGCGTCCTTCATGACGTCACGGGCGACGAGGCTCTCGCCGGCGCCGAGACCGAGGTGCCGCGCGGTCGTGGTCTTGGCCGCGTCGGCGTCGCGTATCAGCTCGGCGCGCTGGGACGCGCTGAGCCTCATCGTGACGGCGCCCGGCTTCATCCCGCCCGCGCGGGGGGCCTGTTCGGGGGCTGCGCTCGCGGCACCCGACTGGACGGCCGCGGCCAGCAGCGCGGAGACGCCGACGAGGGCGACACCGGCGACGCGGCGCTTGGTGATGTGGGAGGTGCGTCTGTGGGGAGAACTGCTGCTCAACACTGACTCCTTCTGCATGGCCGCGGGTCGCGCGGCCAGGGGAGACCGGACGATGGAGGAACCCGTCCGGGCAGAACTGGGCGGTACGCGGAACCAGGTGCATGGGGTCGTTCGGCACAACACAGCGGATTTGCTGTGAGGTTGCTGTGAAGTTGCCGAGGGAAGAGTGGCAGGAGATAACCCTTTCTGTCAGGACCACATCACGAAAATGGCCGGAAACGGTCCGTTGTCCGGTTAGTCATGTTCGATATACGGACTGGCCTTCGGGTGTTCGTCTCGGCGTGGTGGAGACAGGGCGAGGCCCGGCGGGAGGGCGGACCTCCGGCCGGGCGCCCGTACCGCCAGATGACCGGCCCGCCGTCAGCAACGGAATGAAGCCGAGACCCTTTCGGGCGGCTTCCGGCACGTCCGCTCGCCTGCCTCCGGCCGCTGCGGTTTGAGTGATCCACGGCATTCCGGTCCGTACCGGGCGTCCCCGACCGGGCGAAGCGGTGCGAGCCGGACACGAACTCCCGCAGGAGGTTTGGTGAGAAGGTCACATTGGTGTGCGAGCCTGGCGGCACTCGGAGGCCTGACCGGCTCTCTGATGCTCGGTGCCTCCGTCTCGTCCGCGGCGCCCGACCGTCCGGACGCCGGCCGCGCGGCCGGAGTCCACGCGCTGTCGGCCACCCCGGAACCGAAGCCGGCCCCCGGGCACGTGAAGCCGGCGGACGAGCACGCCGGGTCCGACCCGTCGCGCGTGTGCCGGGGACTCGTGCCGGACCCCATCCCGCCGAGGCTGCGCCGCCTCTACTTCTGCGGTGACTGGCGGCTCGGCCCCAGGTGGCTGCCGACCCGGGGCGTACTGGGACGCATCCTCGACCGCTACGACCGCCTCGGCGGCCTCGACGCCGTCACGTTCCTCGACAAGTGGTGGGACCCCACCGCCGACTCGGGCCAGGGCGACTGGCGTTACCCGCCGGACGACGGCTACACCCACCGGAACGGGACCGTGCTCGCCGCCCCGCTGGTGCTCCACGCGGGTCTGCGCCTCGACCGCTTCGGCAGCGAGGCGGGCCGCTTCCTGGCGCCCGAGGGCACGAAGTACGGCAAGCGGGCCATCCCGCCGTCCAGCCTCGACACCATGGACCCGCGCTACCCGAACAACTACCACACCTACCGGCTGGCCAAGGACGTGACGGTCTGCGCCGGCAGGACCGCCCCCGGGTTCGAGCAGCCCGGCCTCGGCACCCAGTACGTGACGTCGAGCAAGTTCTGCCCGGACATCCCCCGCACCACCGTCGCGGACCTCGTGAGCAACGGCACGCTGGTGCGCACCCGCAACTGATCCCCGCCCCCTCCAGGGTGGCGCACGACCGCGCGCGGAAGCCGGACCCGGCGACGACCGGGCCGGCTCCGCCCCGGCGGAAGGCCGATCGCATGGACCGGTTCGCCCTGTGCAGGACCCTCCGGGAGGCCGGGGTCCCCGCCGCCTCCTACGAGATCGCGGACTGCCCCGGCGTCCGCCGCGCGGCCGACCGCTGGTTCCTCGACGGTCACGACGGGGACTGGACGGTGGGCGTCCACGAGCGGGGAGCGCGGGAGGTCTTCGAGCGGTTCACCGACGAGGACGAGGCCTGCCGCTGGCTCCACGACCGGCTCCTCGGCGGGGAACCGCCCGCCCCGGATCCGGCACCCGCGTCCCGTCCGCCCGCGGCCGGAGAACCGGCCGGTCCCGTTCCCGGTCCCGACCCGGAGGAACTGCAACGCCGGGCCGACGCGGAGCTCGAAGCGGCCCTCGCCGCGCTGGGCCGCCGGACCGCCGGGGAAGCGGGGGAATCCGGGGAATCCGGTGGCGGGCACCCCGGCGGCTGAGCGCTCACTCCGCAGCGGGCGACGGCCCGTCCGACGCGCCGACCGGTGTCAGGTCCGACGGCCCGTCCGACGGCCCGTCCGATGGCCCGACCGGTGGCCCGACCGGTGGCCCGACCGGTGTTCCGCCCGATGTCCTGTCCGGTGACCCGTCCCCGTGCCACGAGTGCCACAGGGCCGCGTACGGGCCTCCCGCCGCCACCAGTTCGTCGTGCGTGCCCAGTTCGGTGAGCCGCCCGTCCTCCATCACCGCCACCCGGTCGGCGTCGTGCGCGGTGTGCAGCCGGTGCGCGATCGCGATGACGGTCCTGCCCTCCAGCACGGTGGCCAGGGCACGCTCCGTGTGCCGGGCGGTCGTCGGGTCCAGGAGCGCCGTGGCCTCGTCCAGGACCAGCGTGTGCGGGTCGGCGAGCACCACCCGGGCCAGCGCCAGCTGCTGCGCCCGTGAACCGTCGACGCGCACGGCCTCGGGACCCAGCTCGGTGTCGAGACCGTCCGGGAGCTCCGCGGCCCAGTCACCGGCCCCGACCGCGGCCAGCGCCGCCCACAACGCGCCGTCACCGGCGCCCGGTTCGGCGATGAGCAGGTTGTCCCGGACCGTGCCGAGGAACACGTGGTGCTCCTGGGTGACGAGGACGACGTGCCGCCGCAGCTGCTCCGGATCGAGGTCGACCACCGGAACCCGCCCGACCGTCACCGTCCCGCCGCCCGGAGCGTCGACCCCCGCCAGCAGTCTGCTCAGCGTGGTCTTCCCGGCGCCGGAGGGGCCCACGACGGCCAGCCGCTCCCCGGGGCGCACCGTCAGATCGACCCCGCGCAGCACCTCGCCGCCCCGCTCGTACGCGTACCGCACGCCGGTGACGTCGATCCGGTCGTCCTCCGGCACGGGGGAGCCGGCCGGGACGGCGCGCGGCGCCACGGCCAGCCCCTCCACCCGGGCGAACGAGGCGCCGCTGCTCTGGAGTTGCTCGACCTGGTTCAGGATCTGGTCCAGCGGTTCGGCGAGCCGGTGCAGATACAGCGTCGCGGCGACCACGGTGCCGAGGCTCAGCGTCCCCCGGGCGTGCAGCGCGCCGCCCACCAGGAGCACGGCCACGACCGGCACGACGTAGGAGATCTCCACGGACGGGAAGAACACGCTGCGCAGGAACAGCGTCCGCATCCGCGCCACCCGGGCGACCTCCAGCGCGTCCCGGCTCGCCCGGATCCGGCGCTCGCCCAGCCCGAAGGCCTCCACCGTGCGGGCGCCGGACGCGGTGGCCGCGACGATCTCGGCGACCTCGGAACTGGCGGCCCCCTGGGCGAGATAGGCGGCGCGCGCCCGGCGCAGATACCAGCGCAGCGCGAAGCCGATACCCGTCAGGCCCAGCACCCCGCAGGCGCCGAGCAGCGGGTCGATGGCGAACACGGCGACGAGGACGAACAGCGCCTGCGCGCCGGAGATCAGCAGCCGGGGTCCCGTGTCGCGCAGGGTATTGCCCACCACCGTGACGTCGGCGGTGCCGCGCGCGGTGAGGTCGCCGGTGCCCGCCCGTTCCACGACCGAGGCGGGCAGGGCCAGCGTGCGCTCCACGAACTCCTCCCGCACCCGCGCGAGCGACCGCTCGCCGAAGCGGTAGCCCACGAAGCCGGCCCAGCGGGACAGCAGCAGCTGGACCAGCGCGGCCGCGACGATGACGAGCGCCGGCCCGTCCACCGCCTCCACACCCGCGCCCCCGCGCACGTCGTCGATCATCCGGCCGAGCAGCCAGGGTCCTGCCAGACCGGCCGCGGCGGCCAGCGCGTTGAGGGCGAGGACGGCGGCGAACATCCGTCCGTCCGCCCGGATCAGCCGGATCGCCGCGCGCCGCACCTCGGCACGACCCGCCACCGGCAGCCGGCCCGTCACAGCACCACTCCTTCGTCCACGCCCGCCACGGGACCCACGACCCCCATCGCCTCCTCGTCCGGTTCCGCCTTCTCGTCCGGCCCCGCGTCCTCGTCCGGTTCCGTGTCGCGGGTCACCAGCGAGCGGTATCCCGGTTCCGCGCGCAGGAGTTCGCGGTGGGTGCCGGTGGCCGCGGCCTTGCCGTCGACCAGGAAGCAGACCGTGTCCGCCTGGTCGAGCACGAGCGGCGAGGTGCTGGTCACGACGGTCGTACGGCCTCTGCGGGCGGCGCACAGCCGGGCCGCGACGCTCGCCTCCGTGTGGGCGTCGAGCGCCGACGTCGGTTCGAGGGCGAGCAGCACCTCGGGGTCGGCGAGGAGCGCCCGGACGAGCCGGACCCGCTGGCGCTGCCCGCCGGACAGGTTCCGGCCCTGCGCGTCGACGGCCGCGTCCAGGCCGTCCGGCAGCCCGAGGACGATGTCGTCGGCGGCGGCCGTGCGGACGGCTTCGGCGACCTTCTCCTCCGTGTGCTCCCGGCGCCCCCCGACCACCTCGCGCAGGGTGCCGGCGAACAGGTCGGCCTCGTTGTCGGCGACCAGGATCCGCTCCCGCACCTGCGGCAGGGCGACCTCGTCGAGCCGTACGCCGCCCCAGGTCACGTCCGAGGCGGAGTACCGGCCGAGCCGGTCGACCACGGCCGCGGACTGCTCCGGCCGGGCCCCGGCCAGCACGGTCAGCCTCCCCGGGACCACCCGGACCCCGGACTCCGGATCGTGCAGCACGGCAGGGGAGTCCGGGGCGTCGAGCGCGTCCGGGGCCGAGACGACCGGCTCCAGGGACAGGAACCCCACGACGCGGCGCGCGGCGACCACGGCCCGGGCGAGTTCGTAGCCGCAGTCGATGAAGAAGTACACCGGCAGGACCAGCACGGCCGCGTAGCCGTAAACGGACACCAGCTGGCCGATGGTGATCTCTCCCTGGGCGGCCAGCCGGGCCGCGAGCCAGGTCACCACGGCCAGGAAGAGGGACGGCAGCCCCATGCCCAGCGCCTGGATCCAGCTGGTCACCGCGCCGACCCGGTAGCCCTGTTCGCGCAGCCTGCGCGAGTCGCGGCGGAACGCGTCCGCGAACAGCCCCTTGCCGCCGAGGCCGTTGAGGACGCGCAGGCCGCCCGCGAGGTCGCCGATCCGCGCGGTCAGCACGGCCTGCCTCTCGCGGTAGCCCGTCTCCGTCCCCTGGAGGCGGACCGTGAGCGGTCCCACGAGCCCGGCCGTCAGCGGAACCCCGAGCAGGAGCACCGCGGACAGCTGCACCGAGACCGGGAGCAGCAGCGCCGCGACCACGCCGTAGGTGACGATCGCGGCCAGACCGGGCCCCACGGCCGTCAGCGAGTTGCTGATCGTGTCCACGTCGCGGACACCCACCGTGACGATCTCCCCCGTGCCGGTCTGCCGCGACAGGGCCGCGCCGAGGCGGGCCGCGTGCTCGACCACGAGCTTGACCGTACGGAAGTTGGCGTTCATCCGGAGCTTGGTCATGGTGCGGTGCCGCACCACGCCGAGACCCGCGTTGAACACGCCCGCGGCGAGCACGGCCGCCGTCCAGCCCGCCAGCGCGGCCCCGTCGCCCGGTGCCAGCCCGTCGTCGATCGCCCGGGACAGCAGATACGGAGTCAGCGCCATGAGTCCCATCCACACGGAGGAGACCACCGCCCCGGTGACCGACCGGCGGGTCTGCCGGGTGACCAGCCACCACAGGAACCGCCAGCCGCCCCGGCGGTCCGGGGTCCCCGGATCCGTGTACGTGTCGATCATCGGCCCTCTTCCGTCACTGGTTCCGCCCCTCGGCCGGCCGCTCTCCCGCCCGCCGCCTTCCCCGCCTCGGTCAGACGAGACTGTCCCGCCACGCCCGGTGCAGATCCGCGAACCGGCCGGTGCCCGCGACGAGTTCGCCGGGGGTGCCGTCCTCGACGATCCGCCCGTGCTCCATGACCAGCACCCGGTCGGCGATCTCCACCGTCGACAGCCGGTGCGCGATGACCACCGCCGTCCGCCCGCGAAGGACCGTCGACATGGCGCGCTGCACCGCCCGTTCGCCCGGGATGTCCAGGGAGCTGGTCGCCTCGTCGAGGATCAGGACGGCCGGGTCGGCGAGCAGGGCCCGGGCGAAGGCCACGAGCTGCCGCTGGCCCGCGGAGATCCGGCCGCCGCGCTTGCGGACGTCCGTGTCGTAGCCGTCGGGCAGGGCGCTGATGAAGTCGTGCGCGCCGATCGCCTTCGCCGCCTGCTCGATCTCCTCGCGGGACGCCTCGGGGCGGCCGATCGCGATGTTCTCGGCGACCGTGCCCGAGAACAGGAACGCCTCCTGGGTCACCATCACGACCCCGCGCCGCAGTTCGGGCACCGGCAGCTCGCGCAGATCGACGCCGTCGAGCAGGACCCGCCCGTCGGAGGGGTCGTAGAACCGGGCCAAGAGCTTGGCCAGGGTCGACTTGCCGGCGCCCGTGGAACCGACCACGGCGACGGTCTGCCCGGCCGGCAGCGTGAGCGAGAAGGTCGGCAGGACCTCCCCGCCGGTGCGGTACGCGAACCGGACCCCGTCGAACTCGACCGCGCGGCCCGGGTGTTCGGAGACGAGGGCGGGCAGCTGCCGGGGCACGGAGGGCTCGGGCACGGACGGTGTCTGGGCCAGCAGTCCGGCGATCTTCTCCAGCGAGGCCGCCGCGGACTGGTAGGAGTTCAGGAACATGCCGAGGCGGTCGATGGGGTCGTAGAGCCTGCGCAGGTACAGGACCGCCGCGGCGAGCACGCCGAGCGCGAGCGACCCGGACGCGACCCGGTAGGCGCCCCACAGCACGATGCCCGCGACCGCCGTGTTGGCGACGAGGCGGGAGCCGACGACGTACTGGGCCATCTCCAGCAGCGCGTCGCCGTTCGTCCGCTCGTGCCGCTTGTTGAGCACCTTGAACTCGGCCTCGTTGGCGGCCTCCCGGCGGAACGCGCGCACCGGGCGGATGCCGTTCATCGTCTCCGCGAACTTCACGATCACCGCGGCGATCGTCGTCGAGCGGACCGCGAAGATACGGCCCGCGCGCCGCTGGTAGCGGCGGATGAGCAGATACAGCGGCACGAAGGAGACCACCGCGACCGCGCCCAGGCCGGCGTCCAGCCACAGCAGCATGGCCGAGATGTAGACGAAGGACAGGATGACGGTGACGAGTTCCTGGAGCCCCTCGCTGAGCAGTTCGCGCAGCGACTCGACGTCGGTGGTGGAGCGGGAGATCAGTCGGCCCGAGGTGTAGCGCTCGTGGAAGTCGACGCTGAGCGCCTGCGCGTGCCGGAAGATCCGGCCGCGCAGATCGAGCAGCACGTCCTGGTTGACCCGGGCCGAGGCGATGATGAAGGCGTACTGGAGGGCGCCGGAGGCCGCCGAGCACAGAGCGTAGGCGACGCCGACGGCGATCAGCGGCCCGTGGTCGCCCTGCCGGACGGCCGGTACGGCACGGTCGATGGCGTACGCCACCAGCAGCGGGCCCGCCTGCACGGCGGCCTGCTGGAGCAGCAGCAGGACGGTGGTGACAGCCACCCGGGCCCGGAGCGGGGCGAGCAGCGAGCGCAGCAGCGTCCTGGTCGCGCCCGGGGGAGCGGGCAGGGTGTCGTGGTCGAAGGGGTCCTGGTGCGCCCCGTGCGCCTCGTGCGCCTCGGTCCCCGGGACGGAGTGCGCCCCGGTCCCGGGCACGGCCCGGTTCCTTCCGCCCCTTCGGACCCGGCCGCCGCTGCCGCCCCGGCGGCGGGCCCCGTCGTTCCGCCGCTCGTTCCGTTCCTCGTTCCGTCCCCCGTTCCGTTCCTCGTGGGGTTCCTTGTCCGGTGCGGTGGTCGTGGGCGCCGCCGTCATCGGTCGTCCTCCTCTGCACCCGACATCAGATGGGCGTATTCGGCATGGGTGCGCAGCAGTTCGTGGTGGGTGCCGACCGCCGCGACGCGGCCGCCGGAGATCAGGGCCACCCGGTCGGCCAGCAGGACCGTGGACGGGCGGTGCGCCACGATCAGCGCGGTCGTCTCCGCCAGCACCCGGCGCAGCGCGGCCTCGACCGCCGCCTCGGTGTGCACGTCCAGCGCCGACAGCGGGTCGTCGAGGACCAGGAAACGCGGGCGGCCGACCACCGCGCGGGCCAGCGCGAGCCGCTGCCGCTGGCCGCCGGAGAGGCTGAGGCCCTGCTCGCCGACCTGTGTGTCCGTGCCCTCGGGCAGGGTGTGCGCGAAGTCGGCCTGGGCCACGGAGAGGGCCCGGTCCAGCTCGGCGCGGCCGGCCGGCCCGGGGGCGCCCATCAGGACGTTCTCGCCGACGGTGGCGGAGAAGAGGGTGGGTTCCTCGAAGGCGACGGCCACGAGTTCGCGCAGCTCCTCGCGGGGCATCGCGGTGATGTCCCGGCCGTCCAGGGTGATCCGGCCGGAGGTCACCTCGTGCAGCCGGGGGACGAGCGCGGTCAGGGTGGTCTTGCCGGTGCCGGTGGCGCCGACGAGCGCCATGCTCTCGCCGGGGCGGACGTGCAGGTCGATCCGGGCCAGCACGGGAGCCGCGTCCGCGGGCGCGTCGGGATAGCGGAACTCGACGCCGTGGAACCGCAGCCCGCCCTCGCCGTCGGCGGCACGGGCGCTCAGCCCCGCCGCCCGGCGGTCGTCCCGCGCCTCCGCCGCGTCGTCGCCGGGTGCGGCCGTGGCGGCGGACTCCAGCGCCTTCGCCGGTACGGCCTCCTGCCCGGTGGTCACGCCGGCGGTACGCACCGCGGTGCCGGCCGGTGCCGACGGGGTGTCCGACTCCGGGGTCGCGTTCATGACCTCGAAGTACCGTTCCGTGGCCGTCCCGGCCTCCTGGCTCATCGCGAGGAGGAAGCCGATCGAGTCCACCGGCCAGCGCAGCGCGAGCGCGGTCGACAGGAACGCGACCAGCGTGCCGGCGGACAGCCGGCCGTCGGCGACCTGGACGGTGCCGAGGACGAGGGCGGCGCCGATCGCGAACTCGGGCAGCGTGACGATGACGCCCCAGATGGAGGCGAGCAGCCGGGCCTTGGCCAGCTCCGTGCCGCGCAGCGTCCCGGACAGCTCGCGGAACGCGCGCGCCTGGCTGCGGTGACGCCCGAACCCCTTGATGATCCGGATGCCGAGCACGCTCTCCTCGACCACCGTCGTCAGGTCGCCGACCTGGTCCTGCGCCCGCCGGGCCACCTCCGAGTAGCGCCGCTCGAAGAGCCAGCAGACGACCATGACGGGGACGGCGGGGGCGAGGAGCACCAGCCCGAGGGTCCACTGCTGGGCCAGCATGATGGCGATGCCCGCGAGGATCGTCACGCCGTTCACCAGCAGGAAGGTCAGCGGGAACGCCAGGAACATGCGGACCAGCATCAGATCGGTGGTCGCCCGTGACAGCAGCTGGCCCGACGCCCAGCGGTCGTGGAAGGCGACCGGCAGCCGTTGCAGATGGGCGTACAGACCGGCCCGCATGTCCGCCTCGACCCCGGCCAGCGGGCGGGCCACCAGCCATCGGCGCAGCCCGAACAGACCGGCCTCGGCGATGCCGAGCAGCAGCAGATACAGCGCCCCGAGCCAGACGCCCGCCGGATCGTGCCCGGCGACCGGACCGTCCACCATCCACTTCAGGATCAGCGGGAACACGAGCGAGAGACAGGAGGCGACCACGGCGACGGCCGCCGCGCCGAAGAGTCTCGCCCGCACCGGGCGTACGTACGGCCACAGGCGCAGCAGGCTGCGTACGGTCGAGCGGTCGGGGTGGTCCGGGGTGGCTGCGTCGGAGGTGCTCATCAGGACCGAGCCTACGATTCGCCACTGACAGTGCCCACCGAGTTTTCGGCGCACCTGGGCCGTCCGGGGGGTCGTACCGCCGCATCAACCGATCGGCTGATGCCGGTCCGAGCGCGATGGCCGATGTGGCGGCGCGGTCCGCGCTGGGACGCTCGGGGCATGTCAGTCATCGAAGTGAACGGACTGCGCAAGTCCTACAACGGCCGGGCCGTCGTCGACGACGTGTCCTTCACGGTCGAGGAGGGCGAGATCTTCGGGATCCTCGGCCCGAACGGCGCCGGCAAGACCACCACGGTCGAGTGCGTCGAGGGACTGCGGGTCCCCGACGCCGGCCGGGTCCGGGTCACCGGCCTCGACCCCGTCGCCGACCGCGAGGCCACCAGCCGCGTCCTCGGCGCCCAGCTCCAGGAGAGCGAACTCCAGCCGAAACTGACGGTGCGCGAGGCACTGGAGCTGTACTCCTCGTTCTACCCGGACCCGGCGGACTGGCGCACGCTCGCCGAACGCCTGGACCTGACCGGCCGGCTCGGCACCGGCTTCGGCAAGCTCTCCGGCGGTCAGAAGCAGCGGCTGTTCATCGCGCTCGCGCTGATCGGCGGTCCGCGCGTGGTCGTGCTCGACGAGCTGACCACCGGGCTCGACCCGCGTGCCCGCCGCGACACCTGGGCGCTCATCGAGGACGTCCGCGACCAGGGCGTCACCGTCCTGCTGGTCACGCACTTCATGGAGGAGGCGCAGCGGCTGTGCGACCGGATCGCGGTCATCGACAAGGGCCGGGTGGCGGCCCTGGACACCCCGGCCGGTCTGATCCGCCGCTCCGCCGGTTCCACCGTCATCAGCTTCACGCCGTCCGCGCCGCTGGACGAGCGTGACCTGGCGGCGCTCCCCGCGCTCGCCTCCGTCGAGCACAAGGACGGCCGCGTCACGCTGTCCGGCACCGACGAGACCGTCAACGCCGTCATCACCCTGCTCGCCCGGCACCGCGTCACCGCCCACCAGCTCCGCGTCACCGACGCCACCCTCGACGACGCCTTCCTGGACCTCACGGAGGCCACCGCATGAACACCTCAGTCCTGCGAACCGAGTTGAGGCTCTTCCGCCGTGAACCCGGCGCCCTGTTCTGGATCCTGCTGTTCCCGACCCTGCTGCTGGTGATCCTCGGCTCGATCCCCTCCTTCCGGCAGCACCAGGCCGACCTCGGCGGGCTGCGCACCATCGACGCCTACGTCCCGGTGGCCGTCCTGCTCGGCCTGATCGTCGGCGGACTCCAGTCGATGCCGCAGACCCTCACCGGCTACCGCGAGCGCGGCATCCTGCGCCGCATGGCCACCACGCCGGTCCGCCCGGGTGCCCTGCTGTCCGCGCAGACGGTGGTGTACGGCGCCGCCGCCCTGGCGTCCGCGCTGCTCGTGCTCGCGGTCGGCCGGATCGTCTTCGGCGTACGGCTGCCGAAGCAGCCCCTCGGCTACGTCCTCGCCCTGCTGTCGGCCGTCCTGGTCGCCCTCGCACTCGGATCGGTGGTGTCGGCGCTGTCCCGTACGACGAAGATCGCCGGAGCGATCGGATCGGCCGTGTTCTTCCCGTCGATGTTCTGCGCAGGGGTGTGGCTGCCGGTGCAGTCCATGCCGCATCTGATGGCCCGGATCGTCGGCTTCACCCCGTTCGGCGCGGCGGCGCAGGCCCTGAACCAGGCGGCGGCCGGTCACTGGCCGGGCTGGGGCCACCTCGGCGTGCTCGCGATCTGGATCCTGCTGCTGACCGGTGCCGCGGCCCGCTGGTTCCGGTGGGAGTAGGCGGCCGGCCGTGCAGACTGGGCCCATGACCGTGACGGACCGACAGCTCGACCGACGCTGGGAACAGCTCCACACCTGGGGCCCCTACGGGCTCCTGGGCGTCAGTGTCGTCCTCGCGGTCGCCTCCGCCGATCCGCACGCCGCTCCGGCCAAGTGGTATGCCGCCTGGGCCCTGGCCGGCGCGGGGGTCGCGCTCCAGCTGTGGTGGCAGGGCACCCGTCCCCGCCGGTCCGGCCGCGGCCGGACGCCGTCCCGGGCCGGGACGGCCTACTACGCCGTCCGGTGGGCCATCGCCTTCGCCCTCACCTGGATCACCCCGTTCTTCGCGTTCTACGCGGCCTGCGGCTACATGGACGCCGACGAACTGATACCGGGCAGGTGGCAGCGGCTCGGACTGTTCGCGAGCGCGGTCACCGTGGCCGGTGCCCAGGCGGGCGGGATGCCGTTCGGGAGCGGGACCCAGTGGATCGTCTTCGCCGGTCTCCTGGCCGCCAACTCCGGTCTGCAGATGGTCGTCGCCCACCTCACCACCCAGGAGGCGCAGCGGGTCCGCGAGCGCACCGAGACCATCGCCGAACTCGAAAGCACCAACGCCGCGCTCCAGCAGGCCCTCGACGAGAACGTCGCCCTGCACGCCCAACTCCTGCTCCAGGCAAGGGAGGCCGGGGTCGCCGAGGAGCGCCGCCGGCTGGCCGCGGAGATCCACGACACCATCGCCCAGGGCCTGACCGGCATCATCGCCCAGCTCCAGGTCGTGGCGAACGCACCCGACCTCGCCGTCGCCCGCGTCCACCTCGAACGCGCCTCGGCGCTCGCCCGGCACAGCCTCGGCGAGGCCCGCCGCTCGGTGCACAACCTGGCCCCGGTCGCGCTGGCGGACGACGGTCTGCCCGAGGCGCTGAAGAAGACGGTCGCCGAGTGGGGCGAACGCAACGGCGTACGAGCGGAGTTCACCGTCACCGGGACCGCGGAACAGCTCCACGACGAGGTCGCGGCCACCCTGCTGCGCATCGCCCAGGAGGCCCTCTCCAACGCCGCCCGGCACGCGGCGGCCACCCGGGTCGGGGTGACGCTGAGCTTCATGGGCGACGAGGTCACCCTCGACGTCCGCGACGACGGCCGCGGTTTCGACCCGATCGCCGTCCCCGCCCGCACCGGCTCCGGCGGATTCGGCCTCGACGGCATGCGCGCCCGCGCCGAACGCATCGCGGGGCACCTGGCCGTGGAGTCCGAACCGGGCCACGGCACGGCGCTGTCGGCTCGCGTACCGTTGGTGCGCCATGACCGATGACGCCCCCATCTCGCTGCTGATCGTCGACGACCATCCCGTCGTACGCGACGGCCTGCGCGGCATGTTCGCCTCCGCTCCCGGCTTCACGGTCGTCGGCGAGGCGGCGAACGGGGTCGAGGCCGTCGAACGGGTCGCGGCCCTCGACCCGGACGTGATCCTGATGGACCTGAGGATGCCGGGCGGCGGGGGAGTGGACGCCATCGCCGAACTGACCAGGCGTCGCTGCCGTGCCCGGGTCCTCGTCCTCACCACGTACGACACCGACTCCGACACCCTGCCCGCGATCGAGGCGGGCGCCACCGGCTATCTGCTCAAGGACGCGCCCCGCGACGACCTGTTCACGGCGGTCAGGGCCGCCGCCGAGGGCCGGACCGTGCTGTCCCCGGCCGTCGCCTCCCGCCTGGTCTCGGCCGTGCGCGCGCCCGCCTCCGCCGTCGAGTCCCTCTCGGCCCGGGAACGCGAGGTGCTCGTCCTGGTGGCCCGGGGCACGTCCAACCGCGAGATCGCCCGCGAACTGTTCATCAGCGAGGCGACCGTGAAGACCCATCTCACCCATGTGTACGGCAAGTTGGGCGTCAAGGACCGCGCGGCGGCGGTGGCGACCGCGTACGAGCGGGGCATCCTCGGCCGACCGTCCGCGCCGGGCGGCCACGGCCCCGCGTGACCGACCCCGCCGGGCAGCCGGCCGGTATGACCTCCGCCGCCCGGCGGCCGCGGCCCCGCGCTAGCCGAGCACCTTGAGCAGCAGCACGGACCTGGCCGGCACCGTGATCGCCGTGCCCGCCCGGTGCGTGAGCGCGGGTGCCCCGGACTGGTCCTCGCGGGAGGTGTCCACGACCACCTCGTACCGGTCGGCCCACGGCGCCCCCGGCAGCTCGAACGCGGCCGGCCGGTCCCCGGCGTGCAGCACGGCCAGGAAGCTGTCGTCGACGACCGGCGCGCCCCGCGCGTCCCGGCCGGGGATGTCCCGCCCGGACAGATACATGCCGAGGGTCGCGGCGGGCGCGTACCAGTCCCGCTCCGTCATCTCCGTGCCCCGCGCGGTGAACCAGGCCAGGTCCCGCAGCCCGTCCGCCGAGTGGGCCCGACCGGAGAAGAACGCCCGGCGCCGCAGCACCGGATGCGCGTGCCGCAGCGCGATCAGCCGGGACGTCAGCTCGAACAGCGCCCGCCAGTGCGGGTCGTCCAGCTGCGACCAGTCGACCCAGCTGATCTCGTTGTCCTGGCAGTAGGCGTTGTTGTTGCCGCGCTGGGTGCGCCCGAACTCGTCCCCGGCGACCAGCATCGGCACCCCGGTGGACAGCAGCAGGGTCGTCAGCAGGTTCCGCAGCTGGCGCCGGCGCAGCGCCCGCAGGCCCTCGTCCCCGCTCTCGCCCTCCGTCCCGCCGTTCCAGGCCCTGTTGTCGTCCGTGCCGTCCCGGTTGCCCTCGCCGTTCGCCTCGTTGTGCTTGCGCTCGTACGACACCAGGTCGCGCAGGGTGAAACCGTCGTGCGCGGTGACGAAGTTGACGGAGGCGTACGGGCGCCGGCCGCCCCAGGCGTACAGGTCGCTCGACCCCGACAGGCGGTAGCCGAGGTCCCGCACGTCGGGCAGCGCCCCGCGCCAGAAGTCCCGTACGGCGTTGCGGTAGCGGTCGTTCCACTCCGTCCACAGCGGCGGGAACGCGCCGACCTGGTAGCCGCCTGAGCCCACGTCCCAGGGCTCGGCGATCAGCTTGACCCGGCGCAGCACCGGGTCCTGGGCGATGACGGCGAGGAACGGCGACAGCATGTCGACGTCGTGCATGGACCGGGCCAGGGCCGCCGCCAGGTCGAAGCGGAAGCCGTCGACGCCCATCTCGGTGACCCAGTAGCGCAGCGAGTCCGTGATCAGCCGCAGCACCTGCGGCTGCACGACGTGCAGGGTGTTGCCGCAGCCGGTGTAGTCCGCGTAGCGGCGGGCGTCCGACTGGAGCCGGTAGTACCCCCGGTTGTCGATGCCGCGCAGCGACAGCATCGGGCCGAGCTCGCCCGCCTCCGCGGTGTGGTTGTAGACCACGTCGAGGATGACCTCGATCCCCGCCGCGTGCAGGGCGCGCACCATCCGTTTGAACTCGCCGACCTGCTGGCCCCGGGTGCCGGAGGCCGCGTAGGCGGCGTGCGGGGCGAAGTAGCCGATCGAGTTGTAGCCCCAGTAGTTCCTCAGGCCCCGGCGCAGCAGGTGGTCCTCGTGCGCGAACTGGTGCACCGGCAGCAGCTCCACCGCCGTCACCCCGAGGTTCACCAGGTGCTCGATCGCGGCCGGGTGCGCGAGTCCCGCGTACGTGCCGCGCAGTTCCTCGGGGACCGAGGGGTGCAGACGGGTGAATCCCCGCACGTGGAGTTCGTAGATGACCGAGTCCGCCCAGGGGGTCTTGGGGCGGTGGTCGTCCGACCAGTCGTCGTCGTCCTGCACGACGACGCCCTTGGGGACCAGGGGCGCCGAGTCGCGGTCGTCGCGGACGGTGTCGGCGACCTGCTGCTGGGGCCAGTCGCGGACGTGCCCGTACACCTCCGGCGGCAGCGTGAAGTCGCCGTCCACCGCACGGGCGTACGGGTCGAGCAGCAGCTTCGCCGGGTTCCAGCGGGCGCCGGTCCACGGGTCCCAGCGGCCGTGCACCCGGAAGCCGTAGCGGCGTCCGGGGAGCACTCCGGGGACGAAGCCGTGCCAGATCTCGTGGGTGAGTTCGGTCAGCGGGACGCGGGTCTCGGCGCCCTCCTCGTCGAAGAGGCACAGGTCGACGGCCTCCGCGCCGCCCGCCCACAGCGCGAAGTTGGTGCCCGTGGTGCCGTCGGGACCCACCCGGAAGCGTGCGCCGAGCGGTGTCGGGGCACCGGGCCAGGCGGTCACGGCCGGCGCCGCCGGGTGCCGTGAACCGTTCAGCGCGGGTGCGGCCGGCTCCACCGCGGGGTCCGCCGTCGCGGGCGCGGCGGCGGACGGCCCCGCCGGGTCCGTGACGGTCTGCGCGGGCAGTCCGCCGCCCGCGGCGCGTCCGTCGTGGACCGCCTCCTGCTCGGGTGCGCTCGACACCGGTCAGCCTCCCACGGCTCGTGGAACGTCACGGAAAAGGGTGCACGGCGTCCCGGCCGCGGCTCCTTGGCGCGTCGTCCTCCCCACTGTTCTGCCCAGAGCGTGGCTCGCACTCACGTTTCCCGGGAGGGGCGGCGTCGTTGGGTCCCTTGTGAAGCACGTACAGACGCGCGCGCGGCGCGCAGGGGCCGCGCTGGCCGCCGTACTGACCTGGGCCGGCCTGCTCGCCGGAGCCTCCGGCTGCTCTTCCGGAGGGATCTCCGGGGGGATCGGGGAGGCGTTCGGGAAACCACGCTCGCCCCAGGACGCCATCCATGTCTCGCCCGACGACAACAGCAAGGGCGTACGCCCGAAGGAGACCCTGCTCGTACGGGTGCCCGACGGGCGCCTGGAGTCCGTGAAGGTCGTCAAGTCCCAGGACGCCGAGGAGTCGCCCGTGCCCGGGCACATCAGCGAGGACGGCCTGTCCTGGAAGCCGGACGACGCCCGGCTGGCGCTGGCGGCCAAGTACACCGTGGACGCGGTGGCGCTGGACGGATCCGGGCACCGCTCGGCCCGCCACACGACGTTCACCACCGCCGTCCCCGACGAACGGTTCATCGGCTACGTCACCCCCGAGGACCGGTCCGTCGTCGGCACCGGGATGATCGTCTCCCTGGAGTTCAACCGGGAGATCCGCAACCGGGCCGCCGTCGAGCGCGCCATCCACGTCGAGGCGCGTCCGGCCGTCGAGATCCGCCCGCACTGGTTCGGCGGCGGCCGGGTCGACTTCCGTCCCGAGCGGTACTGGAAACCGGGCACCAAGGTCACCGTGGCGCTCAGGCTCCGCGACGTCGAAGGGGCGCCGGGGGTCTACGGACTCCAGTCCAGGACCTTCTCGTTCACCGTCGGCCGCGACCAGACGTCCCTCGTCGACGCCGGCGCCCACACCATGGAGGTGCGCCGCGACGGCAACCTCGTGGCCACGGTGCCGATCACGGCAGGGGCGCCGAAGACGACGACGTACAACGGGAAGATGGTCGTCTCCGAGATGCTCGAAGTGACCCGGATGAACAGCCGGACCGTCGGTTTCGGCGGCGAGTACGACATCCCCGACGTCCCGCACGCGATGCGCCTGACCGACTCCGGGACCTTCCTGCACGGCAACTACTGGGCGCCGGACGCCTTCGGCCACACCAACGTGAGCCACGGCTGCGTGGGCCTGCGGGACGTGAAGGGCGGGAGTTCGGACACCCCGGCGGGCTGGTTCTTCGACCGCAGCCTCGTCGGGGACGTCATCGAGGTGGTCCACAGCAAGGACAAGACCGTCGCCCCCGACAACGGGCTCGGCGGCTGGAACATGGGCTGGAAGGCGTGGAAATCGGGCGGGGCGGTGAAGTAGCCCGATATTGCGGCAGGCGCACGGCGGACTCCAGCCGCGCCCCGTACGGCCGAAGTTTGGGACTGAACGGTGACCTTCCCGGGGATCCATCGCTCCTGGCCGTGTGATTAATTAGCGCGATACGCGCGTGGGACGCGCTGGAGTGCGGGCCTGATCAGGCCGTGCGAGGGGAGAGACAATTTTGAACGGGCGACCGATATCGGGGGCGTCGGTTGGCGCGCGGACACGCACGAGCAAGGGAATCCTGGCGCTGCTGCTGGGAGTTCTGATGCTCGCCGTGACCGCCTGCGGCGGGGGCGGGAGTTCGGACAAGGGGTCCGGCTCCGGTGACGGCAAGGGCAAGAGCGCCACCAGCACGGACACCAAGGCCTCGCAGGCCGTGGTGACCATCGCGCCGAAGGACGGCGCGGCCGACGTGAAGACCAGTGGCGCCCTCAAGGTGACGGCGGCCAAGGGCAAGCTGACCGCGGTCGAGGTCCAGGACACCAAGGGCAACGCCGTCAAGGGCACCATCACGGACGGCGGCGCCACCTGGACGCCCTCCACCCACCTCGCCGCGGCGACCAAGTACAAGGTCCACGCGGTCGCCAAGGACGCGGCGGGACGTGAGGCGGCCGAGGAGGCCGCGTTCACCACGCTGACGCCGAAGAACACGTTCGTCGGCATCTACCAGCCGGAGGACGGTTCCAAGGTCGGCGTCGGGATGCCCTTCTCGATCCGCTTCACCCGGGGCATCACGCACCCGGACGCCGTCCGCAAGGCCATCACCTTCACGACCGAGCCCGCGGTCGACGTCGAGGGCCACTGGTTCGGCAACGACCGTCTCGACTTCCGCCCCGAGCACTACTGGGCGGCCGGGACGAAGGTCACCGTCACCATGAACCTCGACGGGGTCGAGGGCCGGCCGGGCGTCTACGGCAAGCAGGCCAGGACCGTGAAGTTCACGATCGGCCGCAGCCAGGTCAGCACGGTCGACGCCAAGACCCACAAGATGGTCGTCAAGCGTGACGGCAAGGTCCTGCGGACCATCCCGATCACGACGGGCAAGCCGGGTTACGACACCTGGAACGGCCAGATGGTCATCAGCGAGCGCCTCAAGGTCACCCGTATGAACGGTGAGACGGTCGGCTACGGCGGCGAGTACGACATCAAGGACGTGCCGCACGCCCAGCGCCTGACCGACTCGGGAACCTTCATCCACGGCAACTACTGGGGTGGCGGCGCCTTCGGCAACTTCAACGCCAGCCACGGCTGCGTCGGTCTGCGCGACGTGCGCGGCGGCTACGACAGCTCGGTGCCCTCGGCGTGGTTCTTCGACCACTCGATGATCGGCGACGTGGTGGTCGTGAAGCACTCGCACGACAGGACGGTCGACCCCGCGAACGGCCTCAACGGCTGGAACATGTCCTGGGCCGACTGGACCAAGTGACGTCGTCCCACCGGAGCGGGTGACCGCCTCCGCGTGGACCGCGCCGGCCGAACCGCACCGGGCCGGGTGTGCTGTGACCCAGCACACCCGGGCCGGTTGCGTTAACGGCCACGAACCAGCTTCCATGTCTGTGGCTCTCGTCG
>NZ_JBHXDQ010000092.1:0-31441 GCF_042725875.1 Streptomyces sp. NPDC127038
CCTCTGCACTCATCCTGACCATGGGAACTAAGTTAGTACTCAATCACTAACTTAGCAAGGGGGGTGGCTCGGGCGGTCGGTGTCGCTCGGCCACGAGGGATGGGTCGGGAGGGACGGGCTACGGGGGATGGGCCAGGAGTCATCAGCCACGAGTGACCGGCTACGGCGAAAGAGGCGCCCTCGAATGAGAGCGCCTCTTTCCCTGACTCGGCTGCCGGACCCGGAACCAGGCCGGCCTGTCGGCCTGCGGCAGGCCGCTCGTACCCCCTGCCGTCAGGGCAGGCGTACGAGCGGCCGTCACGCCAGGCGCACGAGCGGCCCTCAGGCCAGGCGTACGACCGCTCGGGACATGCCCAGCACCTTCTGGCCGCCGCTGGTGGCCGTGAGGTCGACGCGGACGGTGTTGTCGTCGAGCTTGGCGGCGACCTTGCCGCTGACCTCGACGGTGGCGCCCTTGTCGTCGTTCGGGACGACGACGGGCTTGGTGAAGCGGACCCCGTACTCGACGACGGCGCCCGGGTCGCCCGCCCAGTCCGTCACCACACGGATCGCCTCGGCCATGGTGAACATGCCGTGCGCGATGACGTCGGGAAGGCCCACCTCGACCGCGAACTTCTCGTTCCAGTGGATCGGGTTGAAGTCCCCGGAGGCCCCCGCGTACTGCACGAGCGTGGCGCGTGTCACGGAGAACGTCTGGGCCGGCAGCTCGGTGCCGACCTCGACGTCCGCGTAAGAGATCTTCGCCGCCATGTCAGCCCACCTCCGCCGCGCGGGCCACGAGCTTCGTGACAGCCGTCACCACGTGCTCGCCCGCCTCGTCGTGGACCTCGCCACGGACGTCCAGGATGTCGTTGCCCGCGAGGGACTTGATCGACTCGATGGTCGAGGTGACCGTGAGCCGGTCGCCCGCGCGCACCGGGCGGGTGTACGCGAACTTCTGGTCGCCGTGCACCACCCGGCTGTAGTCGAGGCCCAGTTGCGGGTCCTGGACGACCTCGCCCGCCGCCTTGAACGTGATGGCGAACACGAAGGTGGGAGGGGCGATCACGTCGGGGTGACCGAGGGCACGTGCCGCCTCGGGGTCCGTGTAGACGGGGTTGGTGTCCCCCACGGCCTCCGCGAACTCGCGGATCTTCTCCCGACCGACCTCGTAGGGGTCGGTGGGCGGGTAGGACCGCCCAACGAAGGACTGGTCGAGCGCCATGGGCTCGGCACCTCCTGGTTGTCTTCGCCGCGTCTGTCGTCTTCGCCGCGCCGGGTGTCTTCGCTGCGCCGGGTGCGTTCACCGTGTCGGTGGGCGCACCGCGTCGGGCCGTGTCGGGTGTCCGCGACGGGGCGGGGGTCCGCACCGTGCCGACGGTCCGCACGTGTCGGGTGTCCGCACTGTGTCGGCTGTCACGGTGCCGGGTGTCGTGGCTTCCGTGTCGGGTCACCGACGGTCACGGTCACGGCGGTGGATGCCGTTGCCGTCACCGTCGCCGTTCCCGTTGCCTTCGCCTGTCGGCGCAGCGGGTCCGGCCGTTTTGACCGGACGGCCCATCTTCGCTCGAAAACGCCGGTCCGCCTACGCCGCCCGGGCCGTGCCGGACATCGGTTCCACAACGACGCGAGGCCGCCCCCCGAAGGGGACGGCCTCGTGTACGAGCCTGAATTATCGCGTTTCGCGGTGCGCGGTGTGCGCGTTGCAACGCGGGCAGTGCTTCTTCATCTCCAGTCGGTCCGGGTTGTTACGCCGGTTCTTCTTGGTGATGTAGTTCCGCTCCTTGCACTCCACGCAGGCCAGCGTGATCTTCGGGCGGACGTCGGTGGCAGCCACAGGAGTGCTCCTTGACGAACGGATGGGACATTAACGCATAGAAGAGTAGCCGATCGAAGGACCGACCCCACAATCGGCTACTGTCTGTAGCGGTGACCGGACTTGAACCGGTGACACAGCGATTATGAGCCGCTTGCTCTACCGACTGAGCTACACCGCTTTGATGGGTTCGGTCCCCGCCTCGCGACGGGAACCTCCCTCACCAGAGCCCCAATACGGAATCGAACCGTAGACCTTCTCCTTACCATGGAGACGCTCTACCGACTGAGCTATTGGGGCGAGCGATGAAGACATTACACGGTCCTCCGCCGATCGCCCAAATCCGTTTCGCGGCTCCTGCCCGGGCCTGATCGCGGGCGTTTCCCCGGGCGTTCCCGGAGCCTTCACCCGCCTCTCAGGACACCCGGATCACGGGCGTCCCACCGCCGGATCACGAGGGTCCGACCGCCGGATCGCCGGGGTCCTTCTTCCAGGTCGCGGCGGTCCCTCCGCCTGGTCACGGGGGCACGCCGGTACGACTATTGCGCTCCTCCCCGACGTCGACGGGTCGCCGTCCTAGGCTCGACCCACGCTGCGTGATCTTGTGTCCCCACGCTCCGCAGTCGTCCCTCCCGAAGCCGTCCCCGAGCCACAGGAGCGCGATGCCCGACAGCCAGCAGCAGCCGCCCCACTCCCCCTCGGGACAGACCGACACGGCCGCTCTCCTGCTGTGCGGGGCGCGACTGACGGACGGCCGGACCGTGGACGTACGGCTGGGCGGCGGACGTATCGAGGCGGTGGGCACCGCGGGAAGCCTGGCGACGGGCGCCTCGGGGGCTCTCGCCGCGAAGGTGGACCTCACCGGCTATCTCCTCCTGCCGGCTCCCGCCGAGGCCCACGCGCACAGCGACACGGCCCTGACGGCCGACGGCCACGGACCGCTCGCGTACGACGACCGCGCGGTCCGGCGCCGGGCCACCGAGGCGGCGCTGCTGCAACTCGGCCACGGGGCCACGGCCTTGCGGTCCCACGTGCGCGTCGGTGACGTACAGGGGCTGGACGCGCTCACGGCGGTGCTGGAGGTACGGCGGTCGCTGCGGGGCCTCGCCGAGCTGACGACGGTCGCGATGCCCCGGGTGCTGACCGGGACGGCCGGTGCCGACGGCCTCGCGATGCTCCGGGACGCCCTGAAGATGGGCGCTTCCGTGGTGGGCGGCTGCCCGGACGCGGACCCCGATCCGACCGGGTACGTGGAGGCCGTCCTGGAACTCGCCTCCGAGCACGGCTGTCCGGTCGACCTGCACACGGACGCCTCCGATCCGGCCCGCCTCGCCCGGCTCACCGCGATGGCGGGCGGACTGCGGCCCGGGGTGACCCTCGGACCGTGCGGCGGGCTCGGCGGACTGCCCCCCGAGGTGGCCTCGCGCGCGGCCGACCAACTCGCGGCGGCCGGAGTGACGGTGGTGTGTCTGCCGCAGGGCACCTGCGGCTCGGCCGAACGGCGCGGCACCGCTCCCGTACGGCTGCTGCGCGCGGCCGGCGTACGGGTCGCCGCGGGCAGCGGCGCCCTGCGGGACGTGTCCAACCCGGTGGGGCGCGGAGACCCGCTGGAGGCCGCGTACCTGCTGGCCTCCCGGTACGGGCTGCGCCCCGAGGAGGCGTACGACGCGGTGAGCCGTGCCGCCAGGGCCGCCCTCGGGCTGCCCGAGGTGCGCGTGGAGGCGGGGTTCCCGGCCGAGTTGCTCGCCGTGCGCGGGGACGGGCTGGCGGGGGCGCTGTCCCTCGCGTACAGCCGGATCGTGATCCACCGCGGGCGGGTGGTGGCGCGCACGAGCGCGGTGCGGGAGTACTGCGACTCGGCGGCCGAGTCCGGGCTCGAACTGCCCCGGCAGGGACGGGAAGAACCGTCCTAGCCGGGGTGGGGTCGTTCTGCCGGTCCGGATGCAGCGGTCCCGGCCGGGACGGAACGGTTCCGGCCGGGGTCGAGCGGTTCCAGCCCGGGTGGAGGGGGCCCTGCCGGGGTGGAGCGGTTCCGGCCGGGCGTGGAGCGGCTCCAGCCCGGATGGAGCGGTCCCGGCCGGGCGTGGAACCGCTCCTTCCGCCTTGGCGCTAGAAGCCGCCGCCACCGCCCAGGAACGCGCCGCCCAGCGGGCTGCTCCCGGGAATCTTGTCGGCGGGGATCTCGGTGGCCCCCGACGGCGCGCTGACGTCACCCGCGCCGGAGAACTTCAGGACGAGGGGCAGCTTCACCTTCTTCGGGCTGTCGGCGAGGACGGCGAGATCCACCCGGATCTGCCGGAGATCGCCGTTCTTCAGGGTGAAGTCGAGGGTGGCCTTCTTGTCCGGCGCGTCCTTGAGGTCCTTGGCGGTGGGGAGTTCGGCGCCCGGCGGAAGGTCGCCCTGGAGCGGACGGAGCTTGTCGAAGACGCCGGTGAGCAGGTCGCGGACGTTGCCCGTGGCGAGGACGTGCTCGACGCCGCCTGCGCCGCCCTCGGTCCGGAACCTGACCTTCCGGCCGATGACCGAGCGCACGGCGTCGAGGACCTTCTTCTGGGTCTTCGCGTCGATGTCCCCGGAGGTCCCCTTCGAGGTGCCGCCCGCGGCCTTCCCGGCCCGCTCCAGCGCCTTGGTGTCGACCTTCACCCAGTCGCCTTCGAGGACCTTCTCGAACTCCTTCTGGCCGGGCGGGAGATCGCCGGCGGAGGGCATGGGCACACCCATGGCCTTGCCGATGGCCTTCATGTCGGTGCGGTAGTACATGAAGTCGCCGACGACCCGGTACTCGACCAGGACGCCGTCGGGCCCCGTGACCTTCATGCCCATCCCGACGAGGTCCTTCTGGCCCGAATCCGCCAGCTTCTTGCGGGACTTGACGGACACGTCGACGCGCAGCCCGCTCATCAGCTTCGCGAACTCCGGCGGGAGGGCTTCGTCGGGACCGCCCTGGCCCGCGAGGGTGTCGATCGCGGAGGCGTCGGCGTCCAGGTCCAACCGGAAGGCGAGCGACTTCTGTTCGCCGAGCCGCTCGACGGCCTGGTCCACCTTCTGCCCGGCCGTGAGGTTCTGGACTGTGCCGCAGGCGGCCGCCGAGGTGAGCAGGACAGCGGTGCAGCCGACCGCGGTGACGGACTTGCGTATGACGGTGATGATGGTCTCCTCGTACGACACCGCACGGCTCCGCACGGCGTTCCTTCGTTCGCGCGTTCACTCG
Organism: Streptomyces sp. NPDC127038; assembly: GCF_042725875.1. Taxonomy (NCBI): domain Bacteria; kingdom Bacillati; phylum Actinomycetota; class Actinomycetes; order Kitasatosporales; family Streptomycetaceae; genus Streptomyces; species Streptomyces sp. NPDC127038. The sequence goes on from NZ_JBHXDQ010000092.1 coordinate 5,007, forward strand.
TTCCGGCGCGTTCTCGCGACGATCACCCACGCGTTCTCAGTGATCACTCATGTGACTCACGAGAAGTCCACAGGGTTGTGCGGCGAACGCGGTGATCCGGGCGTACGGTCGGAAACATGCGCATTGTCATCGCTGGTGGTCATGGTCAGATCGCGCTGCGGCTGGAGCGGCTGCTCTCCGCGCGCGGGGACGAGGTCGCGGGGATCATCCGCCGCGCCGAGCAGGGGGACGACCTGCGGGCGGTCGGCGCCGAACCGGTCCTGTGCGACCTGGAGTCGGCTTCGGTGGAGGAGGTCGCCGCGCACCTCCAGGGCGCGGACGCGGCCGTCTTCGCGGCGGGCGCGGGGCCGGGCAGCGGTGCGGACCGCAAGCAGACGGTGGACAAGGGCGCGGCGATCCTCTTCGCGGACGCCGCCGAGCGCGCGGGCGTACGCCGGCACGTGGTCGTCTCCTCGATGGGCGCGGACGCGGCCCACCCGGGCGACGACGTCTTCGACGCGTACCTGCGGGCCAAGGGCGAGGCCGACGAGTACGTACGCGGCCGCGCGGGTCTGGACTGGACGATCCTGCGCCCCGGCGGACTGATCGACGACGCCGGGACCGGTCTCGTACGCCTGGAGGCCTCGACCGGCCGCGGCATGATCCCCCGCGACGACGTCGCCGCGATCCTCGCGGAGCTGGTCGACACCCCGGCCACCACGGGTCTGACCCTGGAGGCCATCAGCGGCTCGACACCGATCTCGGTCGCGGTGAAGTCGGTGGCCGGGAACTAGTGCCCGCCGCGGCACCGGCCGCCGTCCCGATGCCGAGGGATCAGAAGAGCGGGAGCTGACCGGGGAAGTCGGGAACGGCGTACCCGTCCAGCGTGGGCTGCGCCGCGCCGAGGAACGCCTCCCGGCGCGATCCGGGACACGAGACCAGCTCCCCGCTCCCCCGCGCGCCGGGCGGGTCGTGCCGGGCGAACCGCCCCGCGACGACGGCGATCTCCCGGCGGCACTCGGGGCAGCTCCTGCGACGCGACGACATGCGATCAGTGTGCCCCGTACCCCCGGAGTTCCGTCCCCACGGTCCCCCCCGGCCGGTACCGCACCCCCGGTGAACGCGACCGCCCCGAACCGAAAACGAAGGAACCCCCTCCGATCCACGTTTCCGCAGATCGGAGGGGGTTCACCTACTTGTGGCGGCGCCAGGGTTCGAACCTGGGTAGGCTTAGCCGGCAGATTTACAGTCTGCTCCCTTTGGCCGCTCGGGCACACCGCCGGGTTTGCCGCCTGTGAGCCTCGCTCTCGCGGTGCTCGCTGGCAACGACGTAAACGATACCTGATGCTCGGGGATGCTTCGCCACCCAATTGATCGACGCCTCGGGAGAGGGGGGTGGCTAGGCTTATGCGGATGCGGCCGGTGGCCTACGCCGGGCTCGACGGCCGCCCCTACGCACCCCGATACAAGGAGCCACAGGACATGGCCGACTCCAGTTTCGACATCGTCTCGAAGGTCGAGCGGCAGGAGGTCGACAACGCCCTCAACCAGGCCGCCAAGGAGATCTCGCAGCGCTACGACTTCAAGAACGTCGGCGCCTCCATCTCCTGGTCCGGCGAGAAGATCCTCATGGAGGCGAACTCCGAGGAGCGGGTGAAGGCCGTCCTCGACGTGTTCGAGACCAAGCTGGTCAAGCGCGGCATCTCGCTGAAGTCGCTGGACGCCGGTGAGCCCCAGCTCTCCGGCAAGGAGTACAAGATCTTCGCGACCATCGAGGAAGGCATCTCCCAGGAGAACGCCAAGAAGGTGGCGAAGATCATTCGTGACGAGGGCCCCAAGGGCGTCAAGGCCCAGGTCCAGGGCGAGGAGCTGCGCGTCAGCTCGAAGAGCCGGGACGACCTCCAGGCCGTCCAGGCCCTCCTCAAGGGCAAGGACTTCGACTTCGCCCTTCAGTTCGTGAACTACCGGTAGAACCCCCGGCAGGTGGCATGAACCAGCCGCGACAGCGGCCGACGGCAAGCGAAAGGGTGGGCACCCGGGGTGTCCACCCTTTCCGTTCGCCGGCTCCCGGCCCCGTGACGCGGGGTCAGCGGCGCGAGTCGCCGAAGAAGATGCGGTAGAGGATCAGCAGCACGAGCGAGCCGCCGATGGCCGCGAGCCAGGTGGCGCCGTCGTAGAAGTGCTTGCTGACGGGGTGGTCCAGCCAGCGGGCCGATATCCAGCCGCCGACGAACGCGCCCACGACACCGATGACGGTCGTTCCGATGAAGCCGCCCGGGTCGCGCCCCGGGAGCAGGAACTTGGCGATGGCTCCCGCCAGCAGCCCCAGAATGATCCAGCTGATGATGCCCATGTTCTGAGCCTGCCCTTCCTTCGTGTACTCACGCTGTCCGGACCCTGTGATTTCCGGCCGGCCGGGCCGTGCCCGCACTGTCCGGGTCCGGTGCGGAGCACGTGGATCGATGGCGTTTCGACGCCGTGCCGATGAACAGGACGCCGCCGTGGATCCCGGCGGTTGCGACGATCAGTAGGGTGCGGCCCATGACGCAGTCCCCCTCGGAGTTGCGCCGCACGCTGGGCGTCGGCGACGCCGTAGTCGTCGGCCTCGGCTCCATGATCGGTGCCGGCGTCTTCGCGGCGCTCGGCCCCGCCGCCCGGGCTGCCGGGTCCGGGCTTCTGCTCGGGCTCGCGGTCGCCGCGGTCGTCGCCTACTGCAACGCGATGTCCTCGGCCAGGCTCGCCGCCCTGTACCCCGCGTCCGGCGGCACGTACGTCTACGGCCGCGAGCGGCTGGGTGCCTTCTGGGGACATCTCGCCGGCTGGTCGTTCGTCGTCGGCAAGACGGCCTCCTGCGCCGCGATGGCGCTCACCGTGGGCGCCTACGTCTGGCCCGCGCAGGCGCACGCGGTGGCCGTCGCCGCGGTGGTCGTCCTGACCGCCGTGAACTACGGCGGCGTGCAGAAGTCGGCATGGCTGACACGGGTGATCGTGGCGGTGGTCCTGGCTGTCCTCGCTTCCGTGGTGGTGGGGTGTCTGGGGTCGGGCGCCTCGGACGCCGGGCGGCTCGGCGTCGGAGTGTCGTCCGGGGTGGGCGGGGTGCTCCAGGCGGCCGGGCTGCTCTTCTTCGCGTTCGCGGGGTACGCGCGGATCGCGACGCTGGGTGAGGAGGTGCGCGATCCCGCACGCACCATTCCGCGCGCGATCCCGTCGGCTCTGGGCATCGCGCTCGTGGTGTACGCGGCTGTGGCTGTCGCCGTCCTTTCGGTGCTCGGTCCCGAGGCGCTGGGGCTCGCCCCGGCTCCGCTGGCGGACGCGGTCCGGGCGGCCGGGCTGCCGGGACTCGTGCCGGTCGTGCGGGTGGGGGCCGCCGTGGCCGCGCTCGGCTCTCTGCTCGCCCTGATCCTGGGTGTCTCGCGGACCACGCTGGCCATGGCCCGCGACGGTCATCTGCCGGCCGCCCTGGCCGCCGTGCATCCGCGCTTCCGGGTCCCGTACCGGGCGGAACTGGCCGTCGGCGCGGTGGTCGCCGTGCTCGCCGCGACCGTGGACGTGCGCGGCGCGATCGGTTTCTCCTCCTTCGGTGTGCTGGCGTACTACGCGATCGCCAACGCCTCGGCGTGGACGCTGAGTCCGGCCCCGGCATCGCGGGTCGTGCCGGTGGTGGGTCTCCTCGGCTGTGTGACGCTGGCCTGTGCCCTTCCGTGGGCTTCGGTGGTCGTCGGGGCGTCCGTCCTGGCGGTCGGAGCGGCCGCGTACGGCGTGCGGAACAGAGGAGCGGCCTCTCGCTGAGAGCCGTCCCCTGGCTCCCGGAGGGCGGATGTCGTAGCGGGCGTGGGATTGGACGTCGTGCCGGGCATGGGGCTGGACGTCGTGCCGGGTGTGAGGGTGGCCGTCGTCCGGGCGTGGGGCTGGACGTCGTGCCGGGTGTGAGGGTGGCCCCCGTACCGAGCTTGAGGATGCTGTCGTGCCGGGCGGGGTCCGGGTGTTCGGTGGGTCAGGAGGCCCGGGGTGCCGTCGTGCGCAGGGCGAAGTCGGGCCAGGGCGGGAGGTCCGCGCCGTCGTTGGACTCCTCGTACCAGCCTGTTCCCTCCAGCCAGGTGAGCAGCCAGGTCGCGAGGTCGGGTGCGTCCATGTACCAGGCGCGGTCGACCCGGTGCGCGTTCGGGTCGAAGAGGAGGACCGCGCCGTCGGAACTCCGGCAGTCCACGCACGCGTACATTCCGCAGCCCCAGTGGGATATGGGCAGCAGGCCCTCGGGCCAGGGCCATTCCGGGTCCTTGCGGCCGCTCTCGCGGCTGGCGAGGTATTGCGGTACCGCCGCGGGCTCGCCCGACGGAGGACCGTCCAGCAGGGGCAACAGGCCGTATTCCGGCCCGAATCCGCCGTCCCCTATCCGCAGATAGAGCGAGGCGAGCAGCGCGGGCAGCGGGAAGCCGAGGACGGCCTCGGCGCGGGCCACCTCGTCCGGTCCCACGGGCGCGGGGAGCGAAGGCCAGCCCCACGGGCGGGTGTTGCGGGCCTCCACGGCAACCCGTGCCAGCAACTGCTCGATTTCGGTCATGGATTCATGATGCAGCGCGCCACCGACAATCGGGCAGGCCTGTGGACAACCCTCTTTCCGCCGCGGGCGACGGCCCGTATTCGACGGGAGGCGGGGCGAGCGGGCCCGTACGGCTAGCGGCCCGCGAACGGCTCGTCCGTGCGCACGATTTCGCGTCCCAGCGGGAACAGCGAGATCGGGATGAGCTTGAAGTTCGCGATGCCGAACGGGATGCCGATGATGGTGATGCACATGGCGATGCCCGTGACGATGTGGGCCAGGGCGAGCCACCAGCCCGCGAGGACGAGCCACAGGACGTTGCCGATGCAGGACGGGGCACCGGCGTCGTGGCGCTCCACCGTCGTATAGCCGAACGGCCACAGCGCGTAGATACCGATACGGAACGCGGCGATGCCGAACGGGATGCCGATGATGGTGATGCACAGGATGATGCCTGCGGCGAGATATCCGAGGAACAGCCAGAAGCCGCTCAGGATGAGCCAAATGACGTTCAGAATTGTCTTCACTGCTGACGACCTGCCATCTTCTCGAGCCGGGCGATCCTCTCCGCCATCGGTGGATGCGTGGAGAACATCTTCGACATTCCCTGTCCCGGACGGAACGGGTTCGCGATCATCATGTGGCTCGCCGTCTCGATGCGCGGCTCGGGGGGCAGCGGCAGCTGCTTGGTGCCCGCGTCGAGCTTGCGCAGCGCGCTCGCGAGTGCGAGGGGGTCGCCGGTGAGCTGGGCACCGGACGCGTCCGCCTCGTACTCCCTGGAGCGGCTGATGGCGAGCTGGATGAGGGAAGCGGCGAGCGGGCCCAGGATCATGACCAGGAGCATGCCGAGAATGCCGGGGCCGTCGTCGTCGCTGGACCGGCCGACGGGGATCAGCCAGGCGAAGTTGACCAGGAACATGATCACCGAGGCCAGGGCTCCGGCCACGGACGAGATCAGGATGTCGCGGTTGTAGACGTGGCTGAGTTCGTGGCCGATGACTCCGCGCAACTCGCGTTCGTCCAGGATGCGCAGGATTCCCTCGGTGCAGCAGACGGCCGCGTTGCGCGGGTTGCGGCCCGTCGCGAACGCGTTCGGCGCCTCGGTCGGCGAGATGTACAGGCGCGGCATGGGCTGGCGGGCCTGCGTCGAGAGGTCGCGGACCATGCGGTACAGGGCCGGGGCCTCGAACTCGCTCACCGGGCGGGCGCGCATCGCGCGTAGAGCCAGTTTGTCGCTGTTCCAGTACGCGTACGCGTTCGTCGCGATGGCGATGAACAGGGCGACGATCAGGCCTGTGCGCCCGAAGAAGCTGCCGATGACGATGATGAGTGCGGACAGTCCCCCGAGGAGTACGGCTGTCCTGAGCCCATTGTGCCGGCGGTGCACGGTAGCCCTCCAAGTCGTGCGGCGGGGGAACCCTTTGCTTGCTGATGCTCTGCTTCCACTCTTCAGTGGACCCTCCCGTACAGGTCAACGCCAGACGAGAGGCACTAGTTCCCTTGTGCGCGCTGCCCGGGGCGTCCGCCGTCCGGGTGATGGGGACGGCGGACCCACGCGCGCGTGCGGCTCGGGAGAGGCGGAGTGGTCCGTCGGAGCGACGGAAGCCGAGCCCGGTTCGGAACGGGTTCGGGACGGGTTCGGACGGGTTCGGAAGCGGGTCTCTGAAGAGGTCAGAAGAGGACGGTCTGCGAGAAGCGGAGGATCAGCTGGGGTGCCCCGGACAGGACGACGCCCAGGACGGCCGTCAGGACGATGGCCGCGGTGAGCGGGACCGGTGCGCGGTGCGTGCCCGGCGCGCCCTCGGGAGCGCGGAAGAGCAGCGCCGTCCACTGGAGGTAGTAGAAGAGCGCGATCACCACGTTGACGGCCATGACGACGGCCAGCCAGCCGAGTCCCGCGCCGACGGCCGCGGAGAAGACGGTCACCTTGGCGAAGAGGCCGATGACGCCCGGCGGCAGTCCGGCGAGGCAGAGCAGGAAGAAGCCGAGGACCAGGGCGGACAGGGGGCTCTCGGCGTACAGGCCGCGGTAGTCGTCGAGGCGGTTCAGGGGGCTTCTGCGGGCCACCAGGGCGGCCACCGCGAAGGCGCCGAGGTTCACCGCCGCGTACATGAGGGCGTAGGCGAGGGTGGAGCCGACGGCCTTCTGCGCGTCCTTGGAGTAGGCGGCGGCCGCGATCGGGACGAGGAGGTAGCCGGCCTGGCCGACGGAGGACCAGGCGAGCAGCCGTACCGCGCTGTACGCGCGCGTGGAGCGCTGTCGCAGGGCGCCGACGTTGCCGACCGTCATGGTGAGGGCCGCCAGACCCGCCAGCGCCGGGCCCCAGACGTCCGCGTACGAGGGGAAGGCCACGACGGTGACGAGGATGAGCCCGGAGAAGCCGACCGCCTTGCCGACGACCGAGAGATAGGCGGCGATCGGCAGGGGTGCCCCGACGTAGGTGTCGGGCACCCAGAAGTGGAAGGGAACGGCGGCCGTCTTGAAGGCGAAGCCGACGAGGGTGAGGACGACGCCCGTCTGGGCGAGGGTGTGGAACTGTCCGTCGACGTGCTGGATCCGGTCCGCGATCCGGGTGAGATACAGGGTGCCCGTCGTCGCGTAGACGAAGCTGACGCCCATGAGGCTGACCGCGGTCGCGGTGACGGAGGACAGGAAGAACTTCAGGGCCGCTTCCGAGGACTTCCTGTCGCCGCGCTTGATGCCGACGAGCGCGAAGGCGGGCAGCGAGGCGACCTCCAGGGCGACGATGAGGGTCGCGAGGTCGCGGGAGGCGGGCAGGAGGGCGGCGCCGGCGGCGGACGAGAGCAGCAGGAACCAGTACTCGCCCTCGGGGAGTTCCCGGTCGGCGTCCTTCAGGGCCGTGACGGACAGCAGGGCGACGAGGAGCGCGCCGCCGAGCACCAGGAGCTGGACGACCAGGGTGAAGCCGTCGGCCACATAGCTGCAGGTGTCCGTGGCGCCGGTCAGGCAGAACGTGGCCCGGTCGCCGTTCCGCAGGGGCAGCAGCAACAGCGCGGACGCGGCGAGTCCGGCGACGGACACCCAGCCGAGTACGGCCTTCCTCGCGTCGCCGATGAACAGGTCGGCGACGAGCACCGCGAGTCCGACGACCGCCGTGAGGGTGGGCGGCGCGATGGCGAGCCAGTCGACGGACTGGACCAGGGAACTCATCGGGTGCCTCCTGCGAGGAGCTGCTGGACCGCCGGGTCGGTCAGGCCGAGCAGGGCCCGTGGCCACAGGCCGGCGACGACGGTGAGGGCGACGAGCGGCGTCCAGGCGGCGAACTCGTAGGTCTGGACGTCGGTGAGCCTCGGCGACTCCTGGGCGGTCGGGCCCATGCAGACACGGCGTACGACGATGAGCATGTACGCGGCGGTGAGCAGTGTGCCGAACGCGGCGATCGTCATGAACGTCAGATAGGCGGCTCGGCTGAGGCCGGCGGCGGGCTCGAACGCGCCGAACATGGCCAGCATCTCGCCCCAGAACCCTGCGAGGCCCGGGAGTCCGAGCGAGGCGACGGCCGCGAAGGCCAGCAGGCCGCCGAGGTGCGGTGCCTTGCCGTACAGCGCGGCGCCGGACTCCTCGGCGAGGGTGTCGAGGTCGGTGCTGCCCGTACGGTCCTTGAGCGCTCCGACGAGGAAGAAGAGGAGGCCGGTGATCAGGCCGTGGGCGATGTTGGCGAACAGGGCGCCGTTGACGCCGGTCGCGGTCATGGTCGAGATGCCGAGCAGCACGAAGCCCATGTGGCCCACGGACGAGTAGGCGATGAGCCGCTTGAGATCGCCCTTCGCGCCCTGTTTGGCGAGGGCCAGGCAGGCCAGCGATCCGTAGATGATCCCGACGACGGCGAAGGCCGCGAGGTAGGGGGCGAAGGTCCGGAATCCGTCGGGCGCGACGGGCAGCAGGATCCGGACGAACCCGTACGTGCCCATCTTCAGCATGACGCCGGCGAGCAGGACCGAGCCGACCGTCGGGGCGGCGGTGTGGGCGTCGGGCAGCCAGCTGTGCAGCGGCCACATCGGCGTCTTGACCGCGAGCCCGATCCCGATCGCCAGAACGGCGATGACCTGCACGGATGTGCTCAGCGACCGGCCGTTGTCAGTGGCGAGTGCCACCATGTCGAATGTGCCAGCCTTGATTCCGATCAGGAGCAGGCCCAGCAGCATGACGACGGAACCGAGCAGGGTGAAGAGGATGAACTTCCAGGCCGCGGCCTGGCGCTTCGCGCCTCCCCACCGTGCGATGAGGAAGTACATCGGGATGAGGACCGTCTCGAACGCGAGGAAGAACAGCAGCAGGTCGAGGACGGCGAAGGTCGCGAGGGTGCCGGACTCGAGGACGAGCAGCAGGGCGACGAACGCCTTCGGGGTCGGGCCCGCAGGCATCTTGAAGTAGGAGTACAGCGCGCAGAGGAAGGTCAGCAGCGCGGTCAGGACCAGAAGGGGGAGGGAAATGCCGTCGACACCGAGGTGGATCCGCACGTCGAGTGCGGGGATCCAGCTGATGTCCGTCGTGGCCTGCATCTTCGACGGATGGTCGTGGTCGAAGCCGAGCGCGAGGACGATCGCGGCGATGAGGACGACGCCGGTGACGGTCACGCCGTGCCGCAGCACCGCCTGTTCGGGCGACTTCCCCTTCAGTCCGGGCGGGGCCGGGAGAAGGGCGGCGGCGGCCCCGATGAGCGGGCCGACGACGATCAACGCGAGAAGAATCTGCATCACGGATTCACTGATATCGATCACGCCTGCTCACGCTCCTGTGGCGACGAGAAGGGCGGCGACCACCAGGACGACGGTGCCGGCGAGCAGCGCGCTCACATAGGTCTGCACATTGCCGGTCTGGGCACGCCGTACGGCGGTGCCCAGCCAGCGGGGTAGGGCGCCCGCGCCGCGTACGTAGGTGTCGACGACCTCGCGGTCGAGGAACCGGACGAGCGTGGCTCCGGCCTGGACCGGGCGGACGAACAGCACCGAGTACACGGCGTCGAGGTGGAAGCCGACGGCCGCGTGGCGGTGCAGCGGGCCGAGCAGCAGCCGGCCCGGGTCCGCGGGGTCGGGCGCCTGGGCGACGTCTCCGTAGGCGGGTTCGTGGGAGGCGATGGCCTCGGCCTCGATCCGTCCGGCGTCGGCGTCCGGGTGGGCCGCGACCGCGCCCAGAGGGACGCGGGCCGCCAGTGCGGTGGTGTGGCGCCAGGCTCCGTAGGTGACGATCCCGCCGACCAGGGCGAGTCCCGTGCCGAGCACCGAGGTGGTGAGAACGGGCGTCAGGTCGCGGCCGTCGAACCAGTCGGGCAGCGGGCCGAACGCGAGGCCGAACGCGAGCGAGGGGACGGCGAGCACCCACAGCACGGCCGTCATGGTGACCGGCTGCCTGCCGTGGTCGGGGGCCTCGGCTCCGTGGCCGCGGAAGGCCAGCAGCCACAGCCGGGTCGCGTACGCGGCGGTGAGGACGGCGGTGACCAGACCGGTGACCAGGACGATCCAGCCCGAGGCCAGGGGCGCCTGTTCGGTGTGGCCGGTGGCGACGTGCTCGGCGGCGCCGAGGACGGCCTCCTTGGAGAAGAAGCCGCTGAAGGGAGGGATCGCGGCGAGCGCGAGCAGCGCCACGGTCATCGTCCAGAAGGCGTCGGGGACTCGGGTGCGCAGGTCCTTCATCCGGGACATGGCGGCCAGCGAGTTGGTGCCGGAGGCGTGGATGATCACGCCGGCGGCGAGGAACAGCAGCGCCTTGAAAGCGCCGTGCGCGAGGAGGTGGAAGACGGCGGCACCGCGGTCGCCCACGGCGAGGGCACCGGCCATGTAGCCGAGCTGACCGATCGTCGAGTAGGCGAGGACCCGCTTGATGTCGTCCTGGGCGAGGGCCGCGAGGCCCGAACCGACCATCGTGACGCCGGCCATGACGGCCAGGACGATCATCGCGGCCGCGGAGGCCTGGAAGACGGGAAGGAGGCGGGCGACGAAGTAGATACCGGCCGCGACCATCGTCGCGGCGTGGATCAGCGCGGAGACGGGTGTGGGGCCCGCCATCGCGTCGGGCAGCCAGGTGTGCAGCGGGAACAGCGCCGACTTGCCCGCCACGCCCGCGAGGAGGAGCAGGGCGACGACGGTGGGGTGGTGCAGCCCGCCGCTCGCAACGGCGCCGAGGACCCTGGTGATCCGGAACGAGCCGGCGTCGGTGGCGAGCGCGAACAGACCGATGAGGAAGGGGACGTCGCCGAGTTTGGTGACCAGGAAGGCCTTGAGGGAGGCGGCGCGCGCTTCCGGGGTCTCCCAGTAGTGGCCGACCAGGAAGTACGAGCAGATGCCCATGATCTCCCAGCCGACCAGGAGCACCATCAGGTCGCCGGAGTAGACGACGAGCAGCATCGCGGAGGTGAACAGGGAGACGAGGGCGGCGTACGAGGGGTAGCGCGGGTCGTCGCGCAGATAGCCCGTCGAGTAGATCTGCACACAGGTGGCGACGACACCGACGAGGACGGCGACGAGGGCGGCGAAGCCGTCGATGTGCAGGCCCAGTTCGATGGGCACCGAGCCGGTCGGGGTGAGTTCGGTGTGCGACTCGATGGGCAGGCCGCCGCCCTGGTGCACCGCGACCGTCACGGCGAGGACGAGCGAGGCGAGGACCGGCAGGACGGCGAGCGGGCGGACGAAACCCGGGGCCGTGCGGCCCAGGAGGAGTCCGGCGACGGCGCCGAGGAACGGGAGGAGGGGGACGAGGACGGCGAGGGTGGTCGTGGTCACGCGGTGGCCTCAGCCTTCTCGGCCGCGGGGGCGTCGCTGTCGGGGTCTTCGGGGCCGTGGCCCTCCGCGGTGTCGCGGAGCCTGTCGATGTCGGAGGTGCCGCGGTTGCGGTACACGGCGAGGACGATCGCCAGGCCGATGCCGATCTCGGCGGCGGCGATGGCGATGGTGAACAGGGTCAGGGCCTGGCCGGAGTGCAGCGTGTCGCGGGCGGCCCGGGAGAGCCAGACGTCGAAGGCGACGAGGTTCAGGTTGACGGCGTTGAGCATCAGCTCGACCGACATCAGGACCAGGATCGCGTTGCGGCGGGCCAGGACCCCGTACAGGCCCGTGCAGAACAGGAGGGCGGCGAGGACGGCGGGATAGGCGAGGTGCATCAGCGGACACCTTCCTTGTTCTGCTCGCCGTCGCGGCTGCCGGGGACACGGGGGCCGGCGGCCGTCGTGGTCGCCGCGGCGGTGTCCGCCGCCGCCTTGCGGGAGAGGACGATCGCGCCGACCAGGGCGGCGAGGAGGAGGACGGAGAGCGCCTCGAAGGGGAGGACCCAGTTCTGGAAGAGGCTCGCTCCGGTCACCTCGGTGGAGCCGGAGGCGGCTCCGCCCAGGTCGACCCAGGTCGTGCGGAAGGCGTCGACGACGACCCAGACCAGGGCGCCGGCCGAGGCGAGCGCCACGGTCAGGGCCGCCCAGCGGTTGCCGGAGTCGGCGTCCGGGGAGCGGCCGATCGGGGCCCTGGTGAGCATCAGACCGAACAGAAGGAGGACGACCACGGATCCGACGTAGATGAGGACCTGCACCCAGGCGATGAACTCGGCCGTCAGGAGCAGGTATTCGACGGCGAGGCCGCCGAGGGCGACCACCAGCCACAGTGCCGCGTGCACCAGCTGCTTGGTGGTGACGGAGACGACCGCGGCGCCGAAGGTGAGCAGGCCGACGAGGAGGAAGGCGATCTCGACGCCGGTCGGGGAGAGGAAGCCGCGGTGCCCGGCGGCGCCGGTGGCGGCCGCGTGGGCCGCCGTGGCCGTGGCTGCTGCGAAGGTCACGACTGTCCCTCCTGCGGGCCGGACGCCTCGGCCTGGGCCGCCTGTTCGGCCGCGAGTTTGTCGGCGGTCTTGCGGGCGGCCGCGATCTCCTTGGGCTCCTCGGCGCCGGGGTCGAGGGCGGGCGGGGCCGGGACGGTCCACATCCACTCGCGGAGCTTGTCGCGCTCGTGGGTGAGTTCGTGGATGTCGGTCTCCGCGTACTCGAACTCCGGGGTCCAGAACAGCGCGTCGAAAGGACAGACCTCGATGCAGATACCGCAGTACATGCACAGGGAGAAGTCGATGGCGAAGCGGTCGAGGACGTTGCGGCTGCGCTCGCGGCCGCCCGGGGCGGCGGGCGGGACCGTCTCCTTGTGGGAGTCGATGTAGATGCACCAGTCCGGGCACTCGCGGGCGCACAGCATGCAGACCGTGCAGTTCTCCTCGAAGAGGGCGATGACTCCACGGGTGCGGGGCGGGAGTTCGGGCTGGACGTCCGGGTACTGCGCGGTGACGGTCTTCTTCGTCATCGTGCGAAGGGTGACGGCCAGGCCCTTGGCGAGGCCGGAGCCAGGAATGCGGGGCCGGGTGGGCGGGAGAGGCTCGGCCATGGTTACGCGATCACCACCTTGACGATGCCGGTGAGGGCGATCTGGGCGAGGGACAGGGGGACGAGGAGGGTCCAGGAGAGCTTCTGGAGCTGGTCCTCGCGCAGGCGGGGGTAGGTGACGCGGAGCCAGATGACGACGAAGGCGAGGATCGCGGCCTTGAGGAGCGTCCAGACCCAGCCGAGGCCGTCGGCGCCCCAGGGGCCGTGCCAGCCGCCCAGGAAGAGGACGGTGGTCAGACCGCACAGGACGACGATCCCGGCGTACTCGGCGAGCAGGAACAGGGCGAAACGCAGGCCCGTGTACTCGGTGTACGCGCCGAAGATGATCTCGGAGTCGGCGACGGGCATGTCGAAGGGGGGCCGTTGGAGCTCGGCGAGGCCGGCTACGAAGAAGACGATCGCGCCGACGATCTGCCAGGGCAGCCACCACCAGCGGAAGGCGTCCACGATGCCGGGGAGCGAGACCGTGCCCGCCGCCATCGCGACCGAGGCCGCGGTCAGGAGCATCGGGAGTTCGTAGGCGAGGAGCTGGGCCGCCGTGCGCAGGCCTCCGAGCAGGGAGAACTTGTTGGCCGACGCCCAGCCCGCCATGAGCGAGCCGAGGACGCCCACGCCCATGACCGCGAGGACGAAGAAGATCCCCGCGTCGACGACCTCGCCGACCGCGCCCTCACCCGGGCCGATCGGGATGGCGAGGAGGACCAGGAGGTACGGGAGGAGGGCGACCGCGGGGGCGAGCTGGAAGATGCGCCGGTCCGCGCCCGCGGGGACGATGTCCTCCTTCTGCGCGAACTTCACGCCGTCCGCGACGAGCTGGGCCCAGCCGTGGAAGCCGCCCGCGTACATCGGGCCGAGGCGGCCCTGCATGTGGGCCATCACCTTGTGTTCGGTCTGGCCGACGATCAGGGGGAACGTCAGGAACACGACGAAGACGACGAGGAGGCGGAGGGCGACGTCGAGAGCGTCGTTCACTGCGGACCTCCGGGGGGATCTTCGGGGCTGGGGTCGGACTGCTCGGGATCAGGCTCGGGCTTCGGCCCTGACTCCGGGTTCGTCCCGGACTCAGGCTTCGGCCCTGACTCCGGCTTCGGCCCGGACTCGGATACCGCCTCCGGGTTCTGCTCGGACTCGGACACCGCCTCCGGAGTCGGCTCGGACCCTGCCTCCGGGGTCGGCTCAGCCCCTGCCTCCGGAGTCGGCTCGGACCCCGTCTCCGAGGTCGGCTCGGGCTTCTGGTCCCGTTCCCGGGCCGTGTCGTCGAACGCGGGCTTCGGCTGGTGCCACGGGGCGTCCGAACTGCGCGGTGCGGCGGGCCTTCTGGCAGGTCCCGTCCCCGGGCCGGGCTCGGCTGCCCGCGAGGCACCCGCGGGAGCGGCCGGCTCGGGGGAGGCGGCCGGTTCCGTCGCGGGCGTCGGCCCGCCCTCGGCCGCCGGGGACGCCGGGGTCGGCGTCGGCGTCGGGGACTGCGGCTGTTCGGTTCGCTGGCTGGCGGAGCCCTGGCTCACGCTGCGGGACCGGCGCGCGGGCCGGGCGCCCTCGGCACCGGGGGCCGCACCCGTGGCGACGGCACCCTCGGCCGTCCCCGACGCACCCGCAGCCGCGTCCGCCGCGGCGTCCGGGGCCTGGCTGGCCGAGCCCTCCCCCGCCGTGCGGGTCCTGCGCACCGGGCGGTCGCCGGCGGGGCGGGCCGCGCCGCGCGCCGGGCGCGACGGAGCCGGGGGGAGCTGGCCCTTGAGCGGGCCCCACTCGTTGGGGTCCGGGACACCCGGCGGCAGCATCTGGCGGCGCTTGGGACCGCCGTGCTCGGACTCGCCGGGCTCCTTCGCGCCCGGCCAGGCCTTGGCGACGCGGGCGGCGAGGACGAAGTCCTTGCGGAGGGGGTGGCCCTCGAAGCCCTCCGGCAGCAGCAGGGGGTCGAGGCCGGGGTGGCCCTCGAAGGTCACCCCGAACATCTCGTGGGTCTCGCGCTCGTGCCAGGCGGCGCCCGCGTAGACGGAGACCGCCGACGGGAGCACCGGGGCCGTGTGCGGGACGGTCGTGCGGACGAGCAGGCGGTGCAGCGGGGACAGGGCCACGACATGGGCCGAGACGCGGAAGCCCGTGCCTGGCTCGTCGACGGCGCTCAGCCAGTCGAAGTAGGTGCAGCCCAGAGTGTCGCGGGCCGTCTCCAGGGCCGCGGTCCAGGAAGCCGGGGGCACGTCGACGGTCAGGACCTCGTACGACTCCTCGGCCGTGGCGTCGGGGCCGAAGAGGTCCTCGGCGGGGCCGGGAAGCCAGCCGACGGTCATCGGTCCTCCTCACCGGACGCACCGGACGCACCGGATGCACCGGATGCACCGGGGGCGGCCGGATCCGTTTCCGGGACGCTCGTGGCGGAAGCGGAAGCGGAAGCGGAAGGGGCCGGCGGCTTCACCAGGCCGCTCTGGAGCGCGGCGACGGAGGGGCGCGCGGTGTCGGAGCCGTAGCGGTCCCCCAGCGACTCCCGGGCGATCTTCTCCTGGAGCTTGAGGATGCCCTGGAGCAGGGCCTCGGGGCGGGGCGGGCATCCGGGGACGTAGACGTCGACGGGGATGATCTGGTCGACGCCCTTGGTGACGGAGTACGAGTCCCAGTAGGGGCCGCCGCAGTTGGAGCAGGCGCCGAAGGAGATGACGTACTTCGGCTCGGGCATCTGCTCGTACAGGCGCTTGACGGCGGGCGCCATCTTGTCGGTGACGGTGCCCGAGACGACCATCAGGTCGGCCTGGCGCGGGCCCGGCGCGAACGGGATCACGCCGAGGCGGATGAAGTCGTGGCGGGCCATCGACGCGGCGATGAACTCGATCGCGCAGCAGGCGAGGCCGAAGTTGAAGACCCAGAGCGAGTAGCGGCGGCCCCAGTTCAGGACCACCTTCATGGGCTCGGGGGCGAGGCGGGCGAGCGCGCCGAGCCGCTTCGGCTCGGGCAGCGGCACCGGGGCCGGCGCGGAGGCAGGCGCCGACGCGGGCTGGTCCGGGGCGGAGGGGGTCACGCCCATGTCAGGACGCCCTTCTTGTATGCGTACAGCAGGCCCACGGTCAGGAAGCCGAGGAAGACGAACATCTCGACGAGCGTCGCGGCGCCGTAGCCGGGAGCGGCGAAGACCGTGGCCCAGGGGAAGAGGAAGATCGAGTCGACGGCGAAGATGACGTAGAGGAAGGCGTACACGTAGTAGCGGATCTGGGTGTGGGCCCAGCCCTCGCCGACGGGGTCGACCCCGCACTCGTACGTCAGGAGCTTCTCGGGGGTCGGGACCACGGGCCGCAGCAGCCGGCCCGCCCCGAACGCAACGGCGACGAACAGCACGCCGACGACGGCGAGCAGCCCGACGACCGAGTAGGACGGGAAGTAGTCCGCCGCGACGACGGCCCCGGTCGCCGTGACAACGGTCGGTTCCGGCACGTCAGCCCCTCACTCCCTGACCTCGTTGCGCCCCGTCGTGCGCCGTCGCGCACTCTGTGATGCGCCGTGTTCGACGATCTGTACGGACGGGAGTCTAGGGCCTGCTAAAGAGAGCGTAAGCAGCCCGTCACGCCTCGACCATCCCTCGGACCTCGGTGATGCGCGCACGTCTCACGGAGTGAACACGTCCCGGCGGGACCCCGTCGCCCCTTCGTGTGCCGGACCGTCGTCCCGTCCGGTCCGTACCCTCTTGGGAGGGGTGGGGTTATCCCCAGTGCATCGCGGCGGCCCACCTCATGGCGCGGCGGCGCGCCGCCCGGCAGGCTAGCGGATATGACCGAACGCATCACGCCCGCCGGCCCGTCGGACGGCCCGTCCGACGAGGACCGGCCGCCCGCCGCCCGCCCCGCCCTCGATCCGCGGACGTGGCGGGAGATCGCCCATCTCCTGGTGAACCTGCCGGCCTCGATCATCGGGTTCGTGTACGTGGTGGTGATGCTCGCCACGGGCGCGGGGCTCGCCGTGACCGTCGTCGGACTGCCCCTGCTCGCGGCCGGGCTGCGGGGTTCGCGGCAGCTGGGCAAGCTGGAACGGGCCCGTGCGCGGCGGCTGCTGGGGCTGCGGATCGACGAGCCGAGCCCGTTGCCCGTGCGCCGTACGGGCTTCTTCGGCTGGCTGTGGTCGAGCCTGAAGGACCCGGTGGGCTGGCGGGCGGTGCTCTACGACCTGATACGGCTTCCCTGGGGCGTCATCACCTTCACGGTCACGCTCGTGTCGCTGTTCGTGCTGTGGCCGGTGCTGCCGTTCATCGCACGCGGTCTGACGAACGTGGACCGGGCGATGGTGCGGGGGCTGCTGTCGCCCTCCGACGAGCTGGAGCGGCGCATCGCCGAGCTGGAGTCGGACCGCGGGGTCGTGGTCGACACGGCGGCCGCCGATCTGCGCCGTATCGAGCGGGACCTGCACGACGGGGCGCAGGCCCGGCTCGTCAACCTGGCGATGGGGCTGGGCCTGGCGAAGGAGAAGCTCCTTGAGGACCCCGACGCCGCCGCGTCGATGGTCGACGAGGCGCACGGCGAGGTGAAGCTCGCCCTCCAGGAGCTGCGCGACCTGGCGCGCGGGATCCACCCGGCGGTCCTCACCGACCGGGGCCTGGACGCGGCGCTGTCCGCGATCGCCTCGCGCTGCACCGTGCCGGTGAAGGTGACCGCCGAGCTGGACACGCGGCCGGCCGCCGCCATCGAGGGCATCGCGTACTTCACCGTCTCCGAGCTGCTGCAGAACGTCAGCAAGCACAGCGGGGCGAGCTCCGCGTCGGTCGACGTGTGGCGGACGGACGACCGTCTGCTCATCCAGGTCCGGGACGACGGCCGCGGCGGGGCCGGTGTCGACGGCGGTACGGGGATGGCGGGGCTCGCGGACCGGCTGGGGGCGGTGGACGGGCTGTTCGTCGTCGACTCGCCGGTGGGCGGTCCGACGGTCATCACGGCCGAGCTGCCCTGGCGGGACCGCCGGAACGAGCCGGCGCGCTAGCCGCGGGGCCGGGCCCCCGGTTCACTCGATGGAGACCTCCGGCCGGCCGCCGCGCACGGAGGTCTCCGTCGTGTGCGCCCGTGGTCCGGCCCGGGGACAGCGGCCGCCGGTGGAGGTAGGGAAAACCCCCGGCCCAAGACGCCGATCCGCTCCATGTCACCCGGGCCTCCCGGACGGCAGGCTGGAACGAGCAGCCGGAACACAGGACGAGACGAGAGAACGGACGGACCGATGGCCACGGACTACGGACACGGATACGGGCACCGCGGCGGGCCCGGATTCGACGGGGCGGGCACCGGCGGGCGGGCGCACCGGCTTCCGGCCGCGCTGCGGGCCCCGTTCGAGGCCCGCGCCTGGCGCGAGTTCGGCTACGTGCTGCTGGGCCTGCCGCTCGGGATCCTCATGTTCACGTTCGCCGTCACGATGGTCTCGCTCGGCGCGGGCCTGCTGATCACCTTCCTCGGTGTTCCGGTGCTGGCCGCCGCGCTGGCCGGCTGCCGCGGCCTCGGTTCGCTGGAGCGGGCGCGGGCGCGCGGGCTGCTCGGGGTCGAGGTGGCCGAGCCGGAGCCGGTGCGCACGAAGAAGCACGGGGCGATGGCGTGGATGGGCGCCGTGCTCAGGAGCGGCACGTCCTGGCGGCACCTGCTGTACGCGGTGGTCCAGTTCCCGTGGTCGGTGTTCTCCTTCGTGGTCGCGCTGACCTTCTGGGTGTACGGGTGGGCGCTGCTCACCTATCCGCTGTGGTTCTGGGTCTTCCCCCTGTACGGCGGCCAGGGCGGGCTCCAGCTGTACGGGGACGGCACGCACTCGATCTATCTGGACAACCCGTTCGAGATCACGGTGACCGCGCTGGTGGGGCTGCTGTTCACCCTGGCAACGCCGTGGATCGTGCGGGCGCTGACCACCGTGGACCGGCTGATGGTGTGCGGGCTGCTCGGTCCGTCGCGGCTGGCCACGCGGGTGGTGGAGCTGGAGTCGGACCGCGGGGTCGTGGTCGACACGGCGGCCGCCGATCTGCGCCGTATCGAGCGGGACCTGCACGACGGGGCGCAGGCCCGGCTCGTGGCCCTGGCCATGGATCTCGGGCTCGCCAAGGAGAAGCTGGCCGAGGACCCGCAGGCCGCGGCGCGGATGGTGGACGAGGCGCACGGCGAGGTGAAGACGGCGTTGCAGGAGCTGCGCGATCTGGCCCGGGGCATCCATCCCGCGGTGCTGACGGACCGCGGACTCGACGCGGCCCTGTCCGCGGTGGCCTCGCGGTGCACGGTGCCGGTACGGATGGAGGTTGACCTGGCGGCCCGGCCGGCGCCCGCGATCGAGGGGATCGCCTACTTCACCGTCTCCGAGCTGCTCCAGAACATCAGCAAGCACTCCCGGGCGACGCGGGCGACCGTGGACGTGTGGCGGGCGGAGAACCGGCTGCTGATCCAGGTCGGCGACAACGGGGTCGGCGGGGCCGACGCCACGGCGGGGTCGGGTCTGGCGGGGCTCGCGGAGCGGCTCGACGCGGTGGACGGGATCCTGGTGGTGGACTCCCCGCCGGCCGGGCCCACCAGGATCACGGCCGAGCTGCCCTGGCGCGGCTGAGAGGTCCGCGCGAGCCAGAGCAGGCCGAGGCCTCCGCGCAAGCCACCCCGGCACGGCCGAGACATCCCCGCAAGCCGCCACGGCACGGCCGGGGCGGCTTGCGTGAGCGACCCCGGCGACGCCGAGAGCTCCCCCGCGGCTGAGCCCCTGCCCGCTGAGCCCTCTTCCCCGCCGAGACACCCCCACCCCGACGGGAACGGGACCCCGGTGCGCCGCGCCGGGGTCCCGTTCCTCTCGCCCGGGCGCGCCCCGATCCGAATGCTGGAATGCTGGGGGCTGTCGTACGAGCGGGCACGAACCCGGTGGATCCGGGGGCGGCCGGGGTGGGCTCTGGGGGGCCGAGGAATCGTGGAGGACAGGGTGCGGGTGGTCATCGCCGAGGATTCGGTGCTGCTCAGGGAGGGCCTGACCCGGTTGCTGACCGACCGTGGGCATGATGTCGTGGCAGGGGTCGGTGATGGCGCGGCGCTGGTCAAGACCATCACCGAGTTCGCGGCGCAGGACGCGCTGCCGGACGTCGTCGTCGCGGACGTACGGATGCCGCCGACGCACACCGACGAAGGCGTGCGGGCGGCCGTGCAGCTGCGCAAGGCGCATCCGGGACTCGGTGTGCTGGTGCTGTCACAGTACGTGGAGGAGCGGTACGCCACCGAACTGCTGGCCGGTTCGAGCCGTGGCGTCGGCTATCTGCTCAAGGACCGGGTCGCCGACGTCCGCGAGTTCGTGGACGCGGTGGTGCGGGTGGCGCAGGGCGGTACCGCGCTCGATCCGGAGGTCGTGGCGCAGCTGCTGGGCCGCAGCCGCAAGCAGGACGTGCTGGCCGGGCTGACGCCGAGGGAGCGCGAGGTGCTCGGGCTGATGGCCGAGGGCCGGACGAACTCCGCCGTCGCCCGGCAGCTGGTGGTGAGCGACGGCGCCGTGGAGAAGCACGTCAGCAACATCTTCCAGAAGCTCGGCTTGTCACAAAGTGACGGGGATCATCGGCGTGTTCTGGCCGTCCTCACATACCTGAACTCATGACGAGCTGACAGTCTGTCAGTTGTCGAGCAGAACCAAAGGGTGAGCAGGGAACGTCGTTCGAGGAAGGGACCTGGGGCGGGAGAAATCGTGACACATCACTATGTCAGGGCGTCTCAAAACAGCGTCCATCATGCGAATGGCCCAAGGAAGGCGACCCTTACCGACGTAGGGTTGAAACAGGAAGGGTCTGCGGGAAGGCCACTCCCGGACAGCCGCCTCAAAGGAGGTCCAGTTCAGTGACGAGCAAGGTCAGCAGCCCAACGGAACAGGCCGACGAAGCCGTCGTAGGAGAACAGCGCAAACCGCCGGGGACGAAGGACGTC
This sequence comes from Streptomyces sp. NPDC127038, assembly GCF_042725875.1. Taxonomy (NCBI): domain Bacteria; kingdom Bacillati; phylum Actinomycetota; class Actinomycetes; order Kitasatosporales; family Streptomycetaceae; genus Streptomyces; species Streptomyces sp. NPDC127038. The sequence continues at coordinate 25,780 of NZ_JBHXDQ010000092.1, forward strand.
CGACGGCTCGACCGGGTCATCATCCGCTTCGCGGGGGACTCCGGTGACGGCATGCAGCTCACCGGCGACCGCTTCACGTCGGAGACCGCCTCCTTCGGCAACGACCTCTCGACCCTGCCGAACTTCCCTGCCGAGATCCGCGCGCCCGCAGGCACACTGCCGGGCGTTTCCTCGTTTCAACTGCACTTCGCCGACCACGACATCCTCACTCCGGGCGACGCGCCCAACGTGCTCGTGGCCATGAACCCGGCGGCCCTGAAGGCGAACATCGCCGACGTGCCGCGCGGCGCCGAGATCATCGTCAACACGGACGAGTTCACCAAACGGGCGATGCAGAAGGTCGGCTACACGACCAGCCCGCTGGAGGACGGTTCGCTGGACGGCTACAACGTCCATCCCGTCCCGCTCACGACGATGACGGTCGAGGCGCTGAAGGACTTCGAGCTCTCCCGCAAGGAGGCCGAGCGCTCCAAGAACATGTTCGCGCTCGGCCTCCTGTCGTGGATGTACCACCGGCCGACCGAGGGCACCGAGAAGTTCCTGAAGACCAAGTTCGCCAAGAAGCCCGACATCGCGGCGGCGAACCTCGCGGCGTTCCGCGCGGGCTGGAACTTCGGTGAGACGACGGAGGACTTCGCGGTCTCCTACGAGGTCGCGCCGGCGTCGAAGACGTTCCCGACGGGCACCTACCGCAACATCTCCGGGAACCTCGCCCTGTCGTACGGTCTGGTCGCCGCCTCCCGGCAGGCGGATCTGCCGCTGTACCTGGGGTCGTACCCCATCACCCCGGCCTCGGACATCCTGCACGAGCTGTCGAAGCACAAGAACTTCGGCGTGCGCACCTTCCAGGCAGAGGACGAGATCGCGGGGATCGGCGCGGCGCTGGGCGCGGCGTTCGGCGGTTCGCTCGCGGTGACGACGACCTCGGGCCCCGGTGTGGCGCTGAAGTCGGAGACGATCGGGCTCGCGGTCTCCCTCGAACTGCCGTTGCTGGTCATCGACATCCAGCGGGGCGGACCCTCGACGGGTCTGCCGACCAAGACGGAGCAGGCCGACCTGCTCCAGGCGATGTACGGGCGCAACGGCGAGGCCCCGGTGCCGATCGTCGCCCCGCGCACGCCCGCCGACTGCTTCGACGCGGCGATGGAGGCGGCCCGGATCGCGCTGACGTACCGGACGCCGGTGCTGCTGCTCTCGGACGGGTACCTGGCCAACGGCTCCGAGCCGTGGCGGATCCCGGAGGTGGACGAACTCCCGGACCTGCGGGTGCAGTTCGCCCAGGGACCGAACCACACCCTGGACGACGGCACCGAGGTGTTCTGGCCCTACAAGCGCGACCCGCAGACGCTGGCCCGGCCGTGGGCAGTCCCGGGCACACCCGGCCTCGAACACCGGATCGGCGGGATCGAGAAGCAGGACGGCAGCGGGAACATCTCGTACGACCCGGCCAACCACGACTTCATGGTCCGCACCCGCCAGGCCAAGATCGACGGCATCGACGTCCCCGACCTGGACGTCGACGACCCGAGCGGAAGCGCCGACACCCTTGTCCTCGGCTGGGGTTCGACGTACGGACCGATCACCGCGGCGGTGCGCCGGCTGCGCAACGCGGGGGACCGGATCGCGCAGGCCCATCTGCGCCACCTCAACCCGTTCCCGCGCAATCTCGGCGCGGTGCTGGGGCGTTACGACAAGGTGGTGATCCCGGAGATGAACCTGGGCCAGCTCGCCACCCTGGTCCGGGCCAGATACCTGGTCGACGCGCACTCCTACAACCAGGTCAACGGCATGCCCTTCAAGGCGGAGCAGCTCGCCACTGCGCTCAAGGAGGCCATCGATGGCTGACACGTCAACAGACGGCCCGGGCACGATCGAGGCACTCTCCCTCGTCCCCAAGGCCGAGGCCAGACAGTCCATGAAGGACTTCAAGTCCGACCAGGAAGTGCGCTGGTGCCCCGGCTGCGGCGACTACGCCATCCTCGCCGCCGTCCAGGGCTTCATGCCCGAACTGGGTCTGGCCAGGGAGAACGTCGTCTTCGTCTCCGGCATCGGCTGCTCCTCCCGCTTCCCGTACTACATGAACACGTACGGGATGCACTCCATCCACGGACGCGCCCCGGCGATCGCGACCGGGCTGGCCTCCTCGCGCCGGGATCTGTCGGTGTGGGTGGTCACCGGGGACGGTGACGCCCTGTCCATCGGCGGCAATCACCTCATCCACGCCCTGCGCCGCAACGTGAACCTGAAGATCCTGCTGTTCAACAACCGGATCTACGGTCTGACCAAGGGCCAGTACTCGCCCACCTCCGAGGTCGGCAAGATCACCAAGTCGACGCCGATGGGCTCGCTGGACGCCCCGTTCAACCCGGTGTCCCTGGCGATCGGCGCGGAGGCGTCGTTCGTCGCGCGGACCGTGGACTCCGACCGCAAGCACCTCACGGACGTCCTGCGCCAGGCCGCCGCCCACCCGGGCACGGCCCTGGTCGAGATCTACCAGAACTGCAACATCTTCAACGACGGGGCCTTCGAGGTCCTCAAGGACCGTCAGAGCGCCGAGGAAGCGGTCATCCGCCTCGAACACGGACAGCCCATCCGGTTCGGGGCCGACAACGCGCGGGGCGTCGTGCGGGACGCTGCCACCGGCGACCTGCGGGTCGTCACGGTGACGCCGGAGAACGAGGCCGAGGTCGTGGTCCACGACGCCCACAGCGCGTCCCCGACGACCGCGTTCGCGCTCTCCCGGCTGGCCGACCCGGACACCCTGCACCACACGCCCATCGGGGTGTTCCGCTCGGTCGAGCGGCCGGTCTACGACACCCAGATGGCCGACCAGCTCGACAGCGCCGTCGAGCAGAACGGCAAGGGCGATCTCGCCGCCCTGCTCGCCGGCGGCGACACCTGGACCGTCGTCGGCTGAACCCGTCCGCGAGCGGTTCTCACGAGGCCCGGGGGCCGGTCCGGCCCCCGGGCCTCGCCGTACCCACCCACCCTCACCGCCTCGCCGCACCCACCCTCACCGCCCGCGCCTCGCACCCCGTCCCGGCCCCGTCTACGCGCGGCGGGCCTCGTCGTACGCGCTGCGGGCCTTCTCGACGTCGGCCATGCGCTCGCTGGTCCACAGCGCCAGCGATCTGACCTGCTCGGCGGCCTCGCGGCCCAGGTCGGTCAGGGAGTAGTCCACGCGCGGCGGGATGACCGGCTTGGCGTCGCGGTGGACGAGCCCGTCGCGCTCCAGGGTCTGGAGGGTCTGGGTGAGCATCTTCTCGCTGACCGCCTTGCCGACCCTGCCGACCGCCCGGCGCAGCTCGCTGAAGCGGTACGACCGCTCCAGCAGCTCGATCAGGACGAGGACGCCCCAGCGGCTGGTGACGTGTTCCAGGACCAGGCGGTAGGGGCACATCGCCTCACCGGCGTCGTACCCGTCCGCCGCCTTCATACTTACGGCCATGTCAGTACCTTACTTCAAGGTGGGTACTTTCCCAAAGTTAGTGCAGCTCTTAGGGTGAGTGTCATCCCCACCCCACAAGGAGATGTACGTCATGAGCATCGTCGTCACCGGAGCCACCGGACACCTCGGCCGTCACGTGGTCGGACAGCTGCTGGAGAAGGTCCCCGCCGGGGAGATCACCGCCGTCGTGCGGGACGCGTCCAAGGCCGCCGACCTCGCGGCCCGCGGCGTGCGGCTCGCGGTCGCCGACTACAACGCCCCCGAGACCTTCGACGGCCTGTTCGCGGCCGGCGACAAGGTGCTGCTGATCTCGGGCAACGAGTTCGACAAGGACCGCGTGCGGCAGCACCGGGTCGTCATCGACGCGGCCGAGGCGGCCGGAGTCTCCCTGCTCGCCTACACCAGCGCCCCCGGCACCCTGACGGCCGCGCTGGCCGACGACCACCGCGCCACCGAGGAGGTCCTGCTCGCCTCCGGGCTGCCCTACTCACTGCTGCGCAACGGCTGGTACCACGAGAACTACACCGAGAACCTCGCCCCGGTGCTCGCGCACGACGCCGTCGTCCAGGCCGCCGGGGAGGGCCGGATCGCCTCCGCCTCGCGCGCCGACTACGCGGCCGCCGCCGTCGCGGTGCTGACCGGTGAGGGCCACGAGAACACCACGTACGAGCTGAGCGGCGACCGGGCGTGGGGCTTCGAGGAGTACGCCGCCGAGCTGAGCCGGCAGACCGGCAAGGAGATCGTCTACAACTCCGTCTCCCCCGAGGCCTTCGCCTCCATCCTGACCGGCGCCGGGCTTCCCGAGGCCTTCGCCGGGATCCTCGCGGGCGTCGACGTCTCCATCGAGAAGGGCGAGCTGGCCGTCACCTCGGGCGACCTGGCCCGGCTCACGGGCCGCGCGACCACCCCGATCGCCGAGGCCGTCGCGGTCGCGCTGAAGGGCTGAGGCCCCGGCACACCGGGGACCGCGGTACCGGCGGGTCCGGGCACCCTCCTCCGCACCCCCGCCTGTCATGACCGTATGGCGATACGGGCATGACAGGCGGGGGTGTCCGGCGCTACCTTCTTTCATGCTGCACGGAAGTTCCCCGGCCTCACGGGGGCTACGGGGCGCGAGGACGCGACAGGCGTCCGGGAGACCGTGGGAGAAGGAGACGCCGGTGGCCGGGCAGTCGAGGGGCGAGCAGCGCACAGGCCTGCTGAACGGCTTCGCGGCGTACGGGATGTGGGGGCTGGTCCCCCTGTTCTGGCCGTTGATGAAGCCCGCGGGCGCGATCGAGATCCTCGCCCACCGGATGGTGTGGTCGCTTGCGGTGGTCGGCGTCCTGCTGCTGGTGATGCGGCGCTGGGCCTGGGCGGGCGAGCTGCTGCGGCAGCCGCGCAGGCTGGGGCTGATCACGATCGCGGCGGCGGTCATCACCGTCAACTGGGGCGTCTACATCTGGGCGGTCAACTCCGGGCACGTGGTCGAGGCGTCGCTGGGCTACTTCATCAATCCCCTGGTCACCATCGCGATGGGCGTGCTGCTGCTCAAGGAGCGGCTGCGGCCGGTGCAGTGGGCCGCCGTGGGCGTCGGCGCCGCGGCCGTCCTGGTCCTGACCATCGGCTACGGCCGCCCGCCGTGGATCTCCCTGTGCCTCGCGTTCTCCTTCGCCACGTACGGCCTGGTGAAGAAGAAGGTCAACCTGGGCGGCCTGGAGTCGCTCGCCGCCGAGAGCACGATCCAGTTCCTGCCGGCGCTGGCGTATCTGCTGTGGCTGGGCTCGCGGGGCGACGCCACGTTCACCACGCACGGCCCGGGACACGCGGCGCTGCTCGCGGCGACCGGTGTGGTCACCGCGATCCCGCTGATCTGCTTCGGCGCCGCCGCGATCCGCGTGCCGCTGTCCACGCTGGGCCTGCTCCAGTACATGGCCCCCGTGTTCCAGTTCCTCCTCGGCATCTTCTACTTCCACGAGGCCATGCCCGCCGAGCGGTGGGCCGGGTTCGCGCTGGTGTGGCTCGCGCTGTCGCTCCTGACGTTCGACGCGCTGCGGACGGCACGGCGGGGTGCGCTGGCCCTGCGGGAGGCGGCCCGCGCGGCCGCCGCCGGACCGGCCGCGGCCGCGAGCGTCCCCGCCGAGGCCGTCGCCCTGGCGGTCCCCGCCGAGGCCGCGGGGATCGCCGTCGAGGCCGCCGGGGCCCCGGGGGCGCCCGGTTCGCACGGCACCGTCT
>NZ_JBHXDQ010000093.1:0-30692 GCF_042725875.1 Streptomyces sp. NPDC127038
CCACCGGGGCGTCGACGCCGTCGCCGGTGATCAGCCGGACCGGCCTGCCCTCCTCGACGAGCGCGCGGACGAACCGGGTCGTCCCGTCGAGGTAGCGCCGGTGGATCTCCTCGGCCCGGGCGCGGTCGTCGTCGCTGCCGTGGAAGGCCATGACGCCCACGCAGACACGGCCCCGCGGGTCCGGGGACGGCTCCGCCGGCGGAGCCGGCAGGGAGAACGCGACGTCCGGGTAGACCTCGTCGCGCGAGGTGTCCACCCCCATCGCCCGCATCGCGTCCCGGGACGGGGCGTCCCGGTACGACCGGTACGCGGCGAGCCGCCCCGACCAGCGCACCAGCGTCCGGGTGGCCCGGTTGCCGATCGGGGCGGCGCCGACGCCGACCAGCGCGACCCGGGTGCCGCACAGCCGCCCGGTCGCGCAGAGCAGGAACAGCGAGTAGGGGAAACCCCAGGGCCGCAGCGGCAGCGTGGCCTCCAGGACACCCATGCCGGGGACGATCACCACGTCGTGCCCGCGCACCCAGGCGGCGGTGCGGAACACGTCGACGAACTTGCCCAGGCCCTTGCCCACCACCGCGGCCGCGCGCGACGCGGTCCGGTACTCCCCGCGGTACCAGTGCAGCCGCGTCGCGGGGATCCCGTACCGGGCCGTCACGGCCTCGGGGCCGCCGCACAGCGCGTCCACGGCCACCTCCGGGTGTCTGTCCCGCAGATAGCCGAGCACGGCCTCCAGCGACCCGTCGTTGCCGAGGTTGCCGGAGCCGAGCAGCCCGAACACCCCCGCGCGCACCGGGGTGCCGTCCGTGGCGGTCACGGCCGCCTCCCCTCGCGGCCGGCGACCAGCGCGTCCACCGACACGTCGAGGCGGTCCGGGTCGAGCGGGGCGCGGTCCTCGACCCGCTCGCCGGCGCCCGGCCGGACCCGGCTGGTCATCCACGCGGCCAGATGCCGGTAGCAGGCGCGCCGGTCGGCCGGGGACAGCGGCGCCCGCCGGATCGCGGAGGCGAAGCCCCACACGTACTCGGCGAGCAGCCGGGGCGTCGGGTGCAGCGGCCCCGCCCGGCGCGGGTCCAGGTTGACGCACCGGGAACGCTTGCTGGGATTCGCCCGCTCGGCCCGGGTGGGGTGGTCCCGGCGGAAGTACAGCAGCTCCGGCACCTGGTGGAAGGGCCCGTGCAGGGTGATCTCGGCGACGTACGTGCGGTCCGCGTGGTGGTAGCTGTCCATCGGCTTCACCCGGCGCAGCCTGTCGGCCCGGAACACTCCGTAGAAGTCGTCGCCGCCGGGCTCGAAGAGCAGGCTGCGGAAGCGCTCCGGCGCGTGCGGCGAGTCGGTGGCGAGCGTGTACTCGTAGGGGACCTTCACCTTGCCGTCGCCGTCGATGACGGCCTGGCCGGTGTGCGCCAGGATCATCTCCGGCCGCTCGTCCAGCGCCTCCACGCAGACCCGCAGCAGGTCCCGGCCGTACAGGTCGTCGTGCGAGGCCCACTTGAACAGCTCGCCCCGCGACTCGTTGAACACGTGGTTGTGGTTCGGTGTGGCGCCGATGTTCTTCGACAGCCGCAGATACCGGATGCGCGAGTCCTTCGCCGCGTACCGCCGGCAGATGTCCTCGGTCCCGTCGGCCGAGGCGTTGTCGGAGACGACCAGCTCGAAGTCCTCGTAGGTCTGGCCGAGCAGGGCGTCGAGCGACTCGGCCAGGTACTCCTCGCCGTTGTACACGGGCAGGCCGATGCTCAGCCTGGGTTGCGCGGTCATGACGTCCTCACTTCGCGGATCGGTTCTTGAGCGTGCTCACGCAGGGCGGAGCGCAGTTGCAGCCACCACACGGCCGAGCCGCTGACGGTCGCGGCGGCGACGCCCCAGGCCGAGCCGACCGCGCCGGCCGCTGCCGCGCCGCCGAGTCCGCCGCCGACGTAGCAGACGGAGGCGAACAGCTGGCAGCGCAGGCTGCGCCGGGCCGCGCCGAGCGCGCGCAGCCCGGCAGCCGCACCGGTGCCGAGGCCCGCTCCGGCGACGCCGAGGCTGATCGGCACGATGAGCTGGGAGGCGGAGTGCCAGACGTCGCCGAGCACCGCGCGGCCGAGCCCGCCGGGGATCAGCAGCAGGGCCGCGCCCCAGATCAGCGAGCCCGCGGCCTGCCCCCCGCCGAGCATCAGGCAGAACCTGGACAGCCGGTGCGGGGCCCTGCGCAGTACCCGGGCCGCCTCCGGGACGGTGACCAGCGAGAGCCCCATCAGTACGGCGAGGAAGGGGCCCATGAGGAGCTCGGCGCCCCGCACGGCCCCCACCGCGCTCACCGCGACGATCACGCCGACCCCGTACGCCCGCAGCTGGCTCGCGCCACTGAGGCTCACGTTCTCGACCAGGTACCGGTAGCCGAGGTCGCGCTGCTCGCGCAGCCATCCGCGCGCCTCCGCCATGCGGGGCCGGATGCCGGACTGGAGGCAGCCGTAGCCCGCCGCCACCGTCGCGGACGCGCCCCAGGCGAGCACGAAGGCGGCCACACTGCCCACGCGGGCGGCCACCACCATGGCGGGGATCAGGGCGAGACCCCACACGACGTCGTTGAGGAACGCCTTCCGCCCGTTGCCCGCGGCGAAGAACGAGTACCTCCACGCGTCCTGGAGCAGCAGCCCGGGCAGCGTGACACCCAGGGCGGCGAACGCGGGCCCCACATGGCCGCCGAGACCGAGCCCGGCCGCCAGCGACACCGCGCCGAGGACGGCGCCGACGCAGAGCGCGGTACCCGTCGAGCGGCCCACCGCCCCCCGCCAGGCCGGGCCCGGCGGCCCGCTGAACCGCACGGTGAGCGGATCGGTGGCCAGCCCGCGGGAGACGTTGAGCACCACCCCGTACGTCACCCAGGCGAGGCTGAACACACCGAACGCGGTCACCCCGAGGGAGCGGGCCACGTAGATGCCGACCGCGAAGTTGCTCACGCTGGAGGCCGCCTGGTCGGCGAGTCCCCAGGACAGTCGGCCGAGCATGGCCCGCTTGGCTGTGCCCCCGGCCGTCCTGGCCGGTGCCTCCGGTGCCGTCGTCATCTCCCCGTCCGTGGTCATGTGCCTCACGCCTTGATCAGTTCGGCGCCGAGCAGGGCGTCGGCCGCCGTGGCGACGGTGTCGAACGGCAGCCCGGACCGCTCGGCCACGTCGAGCAGCGTGTGGTCGCCGTCGGCGAGGCTGAGCACCCAGAGCATGGCCATCTGCGCCTGCTTGGTGTCGCTGCGCCCGCCGAGCGCGTCGTACAGTCCGCGCCGGCCCAACTGCGGTTCGCCGTAAGGGCTGAGGTTGACGTACCGCCGGTTGCGGTCCAGGACGCCGAAGGCCTCGCGGACCACGGCGAGCGTGTCCTCCATCGCCGCGGGGGAGACGAAGTCCAGGTCGTCCGCCGAGGTGTGGTACTCGGGGTAGCCCGCGTACGGGGTCCGGCTGAGCGAGCCGACCCCGAGGTCGAACCCCGGCGAGCAGTACTGCCGCTCGTCGTAGCCGTACGGGGTGAACTCGTCGATGCGGTGCGGGCGTTCGGAGGTGTCGAGCACGTGCCGCAGCACCCGGTCGATCTCCGCGTCCCCGCGCCTGCTCTGCTTGTAGGTGAGTTGGCCCGGATCGCCCGCGCAGGCCAGCACCAGCCCGTGCCTGACCCGGTCGATGCGCTCCGCGTTGCGGGCCAGCCAGGTGATCGCCCCGATCGTGCCGGGCGCGAAGATGAACCGGTAGGTGTAGTACGGGTTCTGCTCCGCCAGCGCCCGCGCCAGGAACGTCGCCACCGCGACACCGGCCATGTTGTCGTTGGCCAGCGACGGGTGGCAGACATGGCAGGAGACGATCACCTCGTCGGTGACCTGTCCGGGGACCACGTGCTCGGCGTAGGTGAGATGGCCGTCGGCGAGGGTCGAGTCGATGCGCACCTCGTACTCGCCGTCCGGCATCGCGTCCAGGGTGTCCTGCGCCAGGCAGAACCCCCACTCCGGCTTGTAGTAGCTGGTCCGGTACGGCACCCAGGCCGGGTGCTCCGGCAGGGTGTGCAGATGCCCGCGCAGCTCGGACAGCGGCATCGTCGCCGACACCGGAACGCTGTAGCCGAGCACGTGCAGGCTGGACGCGGCGAAGTCGACGACCCGCCTGCCCGTGCCGTCGGCTATGTAGGCGTCCCGGATGTTCCACTCCTGCGGCACCGTCCAGTCGAGGACCTGGGTCCCGGTCGGCACCTCGTGCACCTGGAGCGGGATGTACTCGCCGACGATGTCCAGGGTGGCGCGCACCCCGTCCCCGGTGATGCTCCGGCAGAGCGGGTACAACCGCTCCACCAGCGCGTGCATCTCCTCGCCCGGGCCCGTCACCGGCGCCACCGCAGGGTGTCGTCGACGGTGCCGGCCTCGGAGGCCGCGCGCAGCACGGCGAGCCGGGTGAAGCGCTGCTCGAAGTTCTCCCGGGTCAGCCCGTGCTTGCGGTAGGCGTCGGCGAGTTCGAGCGCGCCCCGCTTCACCGTCCACTCGCAGTCGAAGCCGGGGATCGCCGAACGGAACCGGGAGAAGTCCACCCGGTAGGAGCGGGGATCGGCGCCGTTCTCCCCGGTGATCACCACCTTGGCGCCTTCCACCGCCTCGGCGACCTGCTCGGCGATCTCGGCGACCGTGACGTTGTTGGTCTCGCTGCCGATGTTGAACGCCCGGTCGTGCACCGCGTCCCGGGGCGCGTCCAGCGCGGCCGTGAAGGCCCGGGCGATGTCGGCGGCGTGCACCAGCGGGCGCCAGGGCGTGCCGTCGGACAGGACGAGGACCTCGCCGGACAACAGGGCGTGTCCCACCAGGTTGTTGAGCACGATGTCGGCGCGCAGCCGGGGCGAGTAGCCGAAGGCCGTGGCGTTGCGCATGTACACCGGGCTGAAGTCGCCGTCGGCGAGCTCGTGCAGGTCGTCCTCCACCCGCACCTTGGACTCCGCGTACGGCGTCACCGGCCGCAACGGCGCCTCCTCGGCGACCAGTTCGTCGCCGCCCGCGGCGCCGTACACCGAGCACGTGGACGCGTACAGGAAGCGCCGCACCCCGGCCTCGCGGGCCAGCCGGGCGAGCTTCACGGACGCGTGGTGGTTGATGTCGTAGGTGAGTTCCGGCGCCAGCGATCCCAGCGGGTCGTTGGACAGCGCGGCCAGGTGGATCACGGCGTCCACCCCGGCCACGTGTTCGGCCGTGACGTCACGCAGGTCGACCCGGGGCCCGGGCGGGTCGGCGGGCGTCGGGCCGAGCACGCAGTCGGCGAACAGGCCGGAGTCGAGTCCGACGACCTCGTGCCCGGCGGCCGCGAGGACCGGGGCCATGACGGTGCCCAGATAGCCCTGGTGCCCGGTCAGCAGTACGCGCAAGGTTCATTCCCCCAGGTCGAGAGTGAGTTTGGTGACGGCGAACGCCTCGGCGTAGCGCGCGTTGCATTCGATACCGCGGATCCGGGCGAGCCCGAGGAAGGCCTCCCGGTCGTACCAGGGCCGGTGCCGCTGCGAGGGGTAGTGCTCCTGGAGCAGCCGCACCTTCCGTTCGGCGATCTCGGGCGACAGCGGCTGGTAGGCCACCGGACGGCCGAGATCGCCGTCCCACTTGACGATCTCGTAGCCGAGCACGAGATGGTCGCGGAACGCCGTGGTCATGAGCTTCGCCAGACCGCGGTGGTCCTGGTGCGCGTCCTCGGTGCGCGGCGCGAGGACGAGGTCGGGCTCCGTCTGCGCGCGCAGGTCCTCGACCGCGCGCTTGGCCTCGTCCCAGTGCGCGGGCAGCCGGCCGTCCGGCAGCTTGTCCACCGTCAGCCGCAGGTCGGCGCCGGGGCAGAAGGCGGCGAGCGCGGCCCGCTCCTCCTGCTCCCGCTCGCTCCCGCCGCCCGAGAGCACCAGCGCGTCCACGCGGACGCCCGGGCGCGCGAGGCACAGCGCGAGCAGCGTGCCGCCCGCGCCGATGGCTATGTCGTCGCAGTGCGCGCCCACGGCGACGATCCGGTCCAGACGCCGTCCGGCGCCGAGCCCGATCACGCGGTCCCCGCGCCGGTGCCGGTCCGGCTCGCGGGCACCAGGGCCCGGGCGCCCTCGTGCTCCCACACCGCCCACGGGCGCTCGCCCCGGGCGTAGGCCTCGTCGAGCGCCGCCCGCTCCTTCACGGTGTCGGTCGGCTTCCAGAAGCCGCGGTGCTGGTGCGCCACCAGCCTTCCCTGCTTGGCCAGTTGGGCGCAGCCGTCGGCGACCAGGTCCCCGTTCTCCGGGATGTGGTCGAAGACCTCCTGGCGCAGCACGAAGTAGCCGCCGTTCTCCCACAGCGGCATGTCGCTCACCGCGGTGATGCCCCCCACCAGGCCGTCCTCGCCCAGGTCCACGCAGTGGAACGAGGACTGCGGCGGCACGACCATCATCGACGCGCCGGCGTCACGCCGGGCGAAGTTGTCGATCATCTCGGGCAGCGGGGCGTCGGTCAGCACGTCGGCGTAGTTGGCGAGGAACATGTCGTCGCCGTCCAGATAGGGGCGCACCCGGCGCAGCCGCTCGCCGATCGGCGACTCGATGCCGGTCTGCACGAACGTGATCGTCCAGGAGGAGATGTCGGTGGACAGCAGCTCGGTCCGGCCGCCCCGCAGCACGAAGTCGTTGGACGTCGTCTCCTCGTAGTTGAGGAAGAAGTCCTTGATGTGGCGGGCCCCGTAGCCGAGGCACAGGATGAACTCCGTGTGCCCGAAGTGCGCGTAGTAGCGCATGACGTGCCAGATCAGCGGGCGCGGGCCGACCATCGCCATCGGCTTGGGCACGTCGTCGGAGGTTCCGTTGCGCATGCGCATCCCGTAGCCGCCGCAGAACAGTACGACCTTCATGCCTTGACCTCGACAATGCTCAGTTCCGGAATGGGGAAGACCAGACGACCGCCCCAGTCGTGCACGAAGGACAGCTGCTCGGTCAGCTCGGTCCGCAGGTTCCACGGCAGCACGAGGACGTAGTCCGGCTTGTCGGCCGCGATCTGCTCGGGCGCCAGGATCGGGACCCGGGTGCCGGGGGTGAACCGGCCGTGCTTGTACGGGTTGCGGTCGACCGTGTAGGCGAGCAGGTCGGGCCGGATGCCGCAGTGGTTGAGCAGGGTGTTGCCCTTGCCCGGGGCGCCGTAGCCGACGACCGTCTCGCCGCGCTCGGCCGCGTCGATGAGGAACCGCAGCAGGTCCCGGCGCACCTTGGCCACCCGGGCGGAGAACTCGGTGTACCCGGACAGGTCCTGGAGCCCGGCGGCCTTCTCCCGGTCGAGGACCTCGGCCACGCGCGCGGAGGGCTCGCCGGCCGCCTCGTCGGGCCGCGCCCACAGCCGGATGGAGCCGCCGTGCGTGGGCAGCAACTCGACGTCCACGAGCGTCAGTCCACCGCTCGCCAGCGCCCGGATCGCCGAGGCGACCGTGTAGTACTGGAAGTGCTCGTGGTAGATCGTGTCGTACTGGTTCTCCTCGATCAGCGTCAGCAGGTGCTGCACCTCGATGGAGACCCAGCCGTCGTCGGCGACCAGGGCGCGCAGCCCCTGGGTGAACCCGACCACGTCGGGGATGTGCGCGTACACGTTGTTGGCCACGACCAGGTCCGCCGGGCCGTGTTCGGCGCGCACGGCGGCACCGGTCTCCGGGCTCAGGAACGCGGTGAGCGTGGGCACGCCCGCGTCACGGGCCGCGGCACCGACGTTCACCGAGGGCTCGACACCCAGACAGCGGATCCCGCGCTCCACCACGTGCTTGAGCAGATAGCCGTCGTTGCTCGCCACCTCCACCACGAAGGCGTCGGCGTCGAGACCGGCCTTCTCCACGGCGCCCTCGACGAACGTGCGCGCGTGCTCCACCCAGGAGGTCGAGAAGGAGGAGAAGTACGCGTACTCGCTGAACGTCTCCTCCGGCGTGATCAGCGGCGGGATCTGCGCCAGCCAGCAGGTGGTGCACACCCGCAGGTGCAGCGGGTACGCCGGCTCGGGCTGGTCCAGCTGGTCCGCGGCGAGAAAGCTCTCGCACGGCGGGGTCGCCCCGAGATCGACGACGCTCGCGAGCGACGCCGCGCCGCAGAGTCGGCAACGTGACATCAATTTCCCCCATCCCGCTCGTCCGGGCGTACCCGCGACGAGCCCGTTCTTTCCCCTACCGGCGGCGAGCAGTCCCCGCCGCCGGACCGTCCCGCTGTCGCGGTGCGGTACCCCTCCAGGAGTCGCTCCAGCCCGACGGCCGGACTGAAGTCCTTCTCGTAACGGCGCCGCGCCGCCTGTCCCATCTCCCGGTTGCGGTCCGGCTCCGCCGTGACCCGGCGCAGACAGGACGCCAGCGAGGCGGCGTCGCCCGGCCGGTGCAGCAGCCCGGTCCCCCCGTCCTCGACGAGTTCCACGAAGGCGCCGTGACCCGCGGCGACCGCCGGGACCCCCGCCGCCATCGCCTCCACGACCACCAGGCCGAACGCCTCCAGCCAGGTGGACGGAGCCACCACGGCGACCGAGCGCGCGATGGCCCGCCGGCACTCCTCCTGGTCGTACAGGCCGACGTAGCGCACGTCGTCCCGCCCCGCCGCCCAGGCGGACACCTCCGCCTCCAGCGGCCCCGTGCCGGCGATCACGAGCGGCACGCCGACCCCGCCGCCGGCCGCGATCTCGTCCCAGGCCGTCATGAGCAGCCGTACGCCCTTGGCCTCCGCGAGCCGGCCCAGATAGAGCACGTGCTCGCCCGCACCGGTGCGCACGACACCCGGCTCGGGCACGAAGTTGTGCTTCACCGCCAGCCGTTCGGCCGGCATGCCGGCCTCCGCGAGGACCTCGCGCTGCGCGGCGGAGATGCAGAAGAAGCGCTCCACGCCGGTCCACCACCGCCGCCGGTTGACCGACAGACTGACCGCCAGCGGCACGGTCGCCAGCCGGGAGCCGCGGTAGCAGCCGTGCCGGACGGCGGGCAGCGGCGTCGACCCCACGCAGTCGGTGCACGGCCGGCCGTCCCGCTGGAGCGTGCCGGGCGGGCAGATCTGGGTGTAGTTGTGCAGCGTGGCCACGGCGGGCACGCCGGCGTCGGCGCAGGCGGCCAGCACCGCGGGCGACAGCAGCGGGAAGACGTTGTGCAGGTGCACCACGTCCGGCCGTTCGGCGCGCAGCCGGGCCGCGAGCTCCTTGCGGACCCCCGGATTCCACGGCACCAGCAGCGGCAGCGCGGCCTTGGCCGGCAGGGACATCGAGCCGATGTCGTCGCTGCGCCGCTCGAACAGCCCGACGGTGTGGCCGCCGTCGCGCAGCAGCGCCACCTCCTGGTCGACGACCTTGTTCTCCCCGCTCGGCTGCGCCGAGGCGTAGCGGTTGTGCACCACGAGGACGTGCATGCTCAGATCACCTCCGATCTCTGGGCCCAGCGCGGGACGTGCCGTCGCGGGAGCCGGGGCGCCGACAGGGGAGTGACCTGGGCGGGGGTCGCCAGCAGGGAGGCGGCCAGGGCCAGATGCAGCAGATACGGCGAGGCGTCGCCCAGCCCGGCCTCGGTGTACGAGGCCATCGCGCAGTAGCTGATCAGGAAGATCGCGCAGGCCCGTGACAGCGACGGCGGCCGCAGCAGCGCCACCGCGCCGAGGACGACGAGGAACGCCGCCACCAGGCCGACGCCGATCACGCCCTGCTCGTTGTAGACGGCCAGCCAGCTGTTGTCGATCGGGAGCCCGTCGAACGACTTGTCGCCCAGGCCGTGGCCGAACAGGTACTCCGTGGTGCTGCGCGGTGCCGTCAGCAGGGCGTGCCAGACCTTGGCCCGGCCGGTGAGGCTGGAGAAGTTCTCCTGGCTCTGCCCGCGCAGGAACCACGTCTGGAGCGCGCCCGCGAACCCCACCGCGGCCACCGCGGAGATCCCCACCGCCCAGGTGAAGAACCGGCGCGCGGCGGCGCTGGTCAGCATGAGCGACCCGATCGCCAGCACCAGCCCCACGAGCAGACCGAGCGTGGCCGTACGGGTGTGGGTCAGGGCGAGCAGGACGAGCGAGGGCACGATGACCACGGCCGCGCTGGTCCGGTCCGTGCGGCCGTCCAGGAGCAGCAGCACGGTCAGCCCGATGATCACCGCCGCGTACTGTCCGATCTGCGGCGGGGTGAGCGGCCACAGCGCGCCGACCAGCCGTCCGCCGTACAGGTCCGGCAGGGCGGCGCCCGGAGAGGCGATCAGACCCGCGGCGACCGTCCCGAGCACCGCCAGGTACATCCGGATGTGGTGCCGGACGAAGGTCGTCCCGCCGTCCCACCAGCGGCTGAGCAGCCACAGCGTGCCGACGAAGAGAGCCAGCCGGAAGCAGCGGAACAGCGCCCCGAACCCGGACTCCAGATGCACGCTGGAGATCACGCTGAGCACCAGCAGCAGCGTGAGCAGGAACAGATAGGAGCCGGCCCGGATCCGCATCCGGGTGTTGACCGTGAGGGCCAGCGCGAACGCGGTGACCAGCGCGCCCATCGTCACCATCTGGATGAGCGAGCGGGGCAGCGGGACGATGGTCTTCGCCCCGGCGGAACCGAGCGTGTTGAGGATCAGCAGTCCCCAGACGGTCCCTACGGTCCTCGGCGTGCGGGCGACGGACGTCTCGGCCACCGTCCTGCGGTCGTCGGACATCTCAACCACCGTCCTGGGTACGGAAGGTGCTGCCCGCGTCCTGCCGGTACGGCACGGCCTGCCACTGCGCGGAGTTGAGGATCCGGCTCGGGTCGTGGGCGACGAAACTCCACGGCCCGACATAGGTGTTGTCGTGCCAGCTGTTGTGCTGCTTGAGCGTGATCGCCTCGGCCACGCGCTCGGCCTTGTACGGCGACCAGTCCGGATAGGTGCCGTAGTTGGACAGCACGGCCATGCGGTCGCACCGCACCGTGCAGCCGATCACGGACTTGTCCAGCAGGAAGCGGTTGTTGTGGATGTCCACCCGCTGGGTCTTCCACCGGCAGTCGGCGTAGAGCGGCGCGGCCGCGATCGCCGGCTGGGCACACCGCTTGGTGTTCTTCACCAGCAGCGTGCAGTCCCCGGAGGAGGTGTTGGCCGGGCTGTTGCAGAACCGGTCCGCGTTCTCCCACAGGGTGATGCCGGACCAGTTGTTCTCCAGCAGGTTCCGGTCGATCTCGATCTTGTCGGTGCGGGCCGGGATCCGCGGTTCGCCGCCGGACTCGGACAGGTAGACGGTCGCGAACGGGAAGTTGTCCCCGCGGTCGGCGTATTTGCGGCCCTCCACCCAGTTGTTCCGCCGGATCGTGTTCCCCCGGATGACCGCGTTGTAGCTGGTCTCGTAGATCAGCGCGGCGCCGTCGTTGGCCTCCAGCACGTTGTCCTCGATGAGGAAGTCGTTGTTGTTCGTGTCCGCCCAGAGGCCGGTTCCGCGGTTGTCGTGCACCCAGTTGCCCCGTACGTCGGCGCCGTTCACGGCCCAGAACTTGACGCCTCCGGTGCAGCCGCAGCCCGGCTGCCGCCGCTCCCAGTCGTCCTTGTTGTTGCCCGTGATCTCGTTGCCCTCGAGGACCAGGCCGGTGATCGGCCCGTTGCCCTTGTACGCGTTCATCCCGTACTGGCCGTTGTCGCGCAGACAGCTGGCGCGGACCTGCTGGCGGGCACCGGCCATCAGCCCGGCACCGGAGTTGTCCTGGATCGTCGCGTGCTCGATCACCCAGCCGTCGGCCGAGTCGTGGTTGACCACGCCCTCGTTCTGCGGGGGGACGAACCCCTGCACGGTCAGATAGCGGATGGTGACGTCCGGGGCGTTCCCGGCGAAGGCGTACTGGTTGGTCCTGCGGCCGTCGAGCACCGCGCCCGGCGCGCCCAGGTAGACGTCCCCCTTCTTGGGGACGACCTGGGAGTAGCGGTCCTTCTCCAGCCGGTGCCTGCCCGGCCGGAGCCAGAACGTGGTGTGCGCCGGATGGCTGTTGGTCTTCGCGGCGAGGTCACCGGCCACCGAGGGGTCGACCGTCACCGCGCCCGCCGGTGCCTTCGCCGGCCCGGGCGCGGGCTTGGCGCACATCCGCGCCACGGACGCGGACGGCACGGCGGTCGGCTTCAGCCGCGCCTCCTGCGAACTGTCGCAGCCGGTCGCCGTCGGCAGGGCCAGCGCCAGCAGTGCGGCAGGCAGCGCCCAGTGCCGCCACTTGATCCCCAAGCGTCCTTCCCCCTCTAGCCCTGGAACCTGAGTACGGTGGTGAACCCCGTCGTGCCGTCGGTGGCACCGGTGCCGACCAGCGTGGTGGCGGGTTCCTTGCGTCCGAATCCGGCGGAGTACCAGCCGAGCGGCGGTTCGCTCTCGCCGCGGTGCGCCCGCCAGTCCAGCCGGCCGGGCAGGTCGAGTTCGGCGGAGCGCTCCTCGCCGTCCCGGGTCCAGGTGAGCCGGGCCTTGTTCCCCTCCAGGTCCGCCGTGACCGCCGGACCGAGGTGGAAGACGAGACGCAGGTCCCTGCGCGGGCCCTGCACCTCGTCGGTCACCGTCAACTCACGCGTGGCATGGGCCAGTTCCACCCGGCGGCGGTGCGTGGAGGACTGATACCCGTCGTGCTCGGCGCACCAGCGGGCCGCCTCCGCGCCTGAGGTGTCCGCGACCAGGACGCGGGTGCGGGCGTGCCGGGTCCACAGGAACGGGCCGCCGGACACGGACTGGTCGGTGCCGTCCAGCTCCAGGGTGTTGTGGCCGAGGGTGGAGCGGAAGTACCGCCGCCACTCGGGCTGTCCGTGGTAGCAGTACGTCCCCGGGTCGGCGAGCACGTCGACCCCGTCGTGCCTGACCTCCACCGACAGCGCGTCCGCGTGGGCGTGCGCCGCGATGGACAGGAAGCCGTGCGGACCGCCGTCGCAGCGGGCCCAGATCTCCCCGGGACCGCGCAGGACGGTCATGCCGGCATCCGGGAAATGGGCCGGCCTGCCTGCCGGGCGGGACACGGCGGGCGAGGTCCCGGGCTTCCCGTACGGCCGGACGAGCGCGGCCAGCAGCGGAGTGCGCACATCGGTGCCGGTCACCTCCGGCCACCAGTCCAGCCGCCCGAACACGGCCTCCCCGGTGGCCAGCAGAGAACCCCAGCGGTCGGTGCCCTCGCCGTCCACGACCAGACCGTGCCCGTCGTCCGCGTCCCCCTGGCGCGGGGGCCGCAGCCGGTTGTCGACCACCGCGGCGAGCGCGTCGGTCATCCGCAGCAGCACCAGCCGGACCGTCGCCGGGACCGCCACACCGGCGGCGTCCGCCTCGGCCACCGCGGCCAGACCGAGCTCCAGCACCAGCCCGTGGTACTCGGAGGCCAGCTCGCGGTTGAGCCCCGAGCCGAACGTGTTGCCGCGCAACTGCCGGTCGAGCGTTCGCATCGCCTCGGCCCGCCAGCGCCCCGAGGAGGGGAACCAGCCGAACGCGCAGGCCGCGGCGAGCTGCCCGGCGGCCTCGGCGATGACGTGGTTGTTCGCCGAGGAGCCCCGGCTCGGGAACGCGGCCAGCCAGCGCTGGTGGTGCCAGATCTGCTCGCGCGCCACCGGGTTGTCCTCGAACAGGGCGGGCGCCCCCGTCCAGCCGTCGAGCAGCCGGCGGATCCACACCCAGGACAGCAGCCGGATCCCCAGCTCGATGCCGCTCGTCCAGTGCACCCCGCGCAGCGGCGCGTTGGCCGCCCACCACGACCGCAGGTGCGCGGCCACCCGCTCGGCGTACCGCTCGTCCCCGGTGACCGCGTAGGCGGCGGCGAGCACGGTGAGGTACTGGTGCCGGGACGGTTCCCAGATCTGCTTGATGTCCCCGACCGCCTCCTCGTCGCGGTAGGGCACGTCGAAGGCGTACACCAGCGGTGCCCGGCGCCCGGTCTTCGGGTCGTGGCACCAGTCGGGGTCGGCCAGGTCCGCGCGGTCCACCCCGAAGAACTCGGCGTGCCCGTCCATCAGCCGGTCCGCCTCGGCGACCAGACGCTTCGCGGCGTCCGGCGGCACCGCGGCGAGGGTCCCGGAGGGCAGCACGGCGGTGAACCGGGCGCCGCTCACCTCGGGACAGGCGGGCAGCGCCGAACGCCACCGCCGTCTGCGCACGGTGTCGCCCACCCGGCCGCCGACCTCCCGCGGCCCCATCCGGGACAGCCGCCGCAGGTACCAGCCCGCGCTCATCGTCATCGGGGCCCCGCCAGCGTCACCGGCGTACCGGCCGCGAGACCGGCCTGCACGGCGAGGGTGGCCGCCGTCGTGGCGACCAGCGACTCCAGCGGCACCGGCATCGGCCCGCCGGTCCGAACGGCCTTGACGAACGCGGCCAGTTCGGCGGACTGGCCCTTGTCCCGGGCCTTCGGCAGCCGCGAACTGACCCACCGCTTACGGCCGTACACCGAGGCGCGGACGAAGTCGTCGAGCCGCAGCACCTTGCCGTCCGCGACCAGGTCCAGCGTCTCCTTGGGAAAGCCCGGCGCACCGGTGGTGACATAGCTGATGGTGGCGGTGGAGCCGTCCGGGTAGCCCAGGACGATCTGGAGGTCCTCGTTGCCGGACGGGGCGACCGCGTACACCGACACCGGATCGGCGTCGAGCAGCCAGCTCGCCGTGTCGACGAAGTGGCCGCCCTCGCCGGCGAACCGCGAGCCCTCGGTGCCCTGCTGGAGGTACCAGCTGCCCTGGGTCAGCTGCCCCGCGTTGACGAGGTAGCGCAGGCTCGCCGGGCCGGTCCTGGCGCCGAACCGCTTCCTGGCCTCCTGGAGCAGCGGCGAGAACCGGCGGTTGAAGCCGACCTGGAGCCGGTCGTTGCCCGACTCCTCCACCGCGGCCAGCACACCCGCCAGTTCGTCCTCGGTGAGCGCCAGCGGCTTCTCCACGAACACCGTCTTGCCCGCCAGCAGCGCCTTGCGCGTCAGCTCGGCGTGCGAGCTGTGCCGGGTGACCACGAACACCGCGTCCACGGACTTGTCGCCGAGCACGGCGTCGAGGTCGGTGGTCGCCTCGCCGAAGCCGAACTTCCGCTGCGCGTTGGCCGCGGACAGCGCCGTCGTGGTGACGACCGTGGACAGCTCGATGCCGTCACGCTGCGCCAGGTGCGGCAGCAGCATCGAGGTCGCGTAGTTGCCCGCGCCGATGAAGGCCAGCCGTACCGGCGTCCCGGCGGCCCGGGCCGGGGCGGACACCGCGGCGCCGCCGCGCCGCACCGCGGGCACGGCCACCTCGGGGGCCTCGGTCTCGGCCCCGGTCGTGTCCCCGGGGTAGCGGAACAGCACGGCCACGGCCTTCAGGGAGCCGTCCTTCAGGTTCTGGTACGTCTCGACGGCGTCGTCGAAGTCGGCGACGTGGGACACCAGCGGCTCCACGTCGACGCTGCCGCGCGCGACGAGATCGAGGAAGCACGCCAGGTTGCGGCGCTCGGTCCAGCGCACGTAGCCGATCGGGTAGTCGCGTCCCTCCAGCTCGTACGCCGGGTCGTAGCGCCCGGGGCCGTAGCTGCGGGAGAACCGGACGTCGAGCTCCTTCTCGTAGTACGCGTTCCACGGCAGGTCGAGGCGGCACTTGCCGATGTCCACGACCCGGCCCCGGTCCCGGCACAGCCGCGCGGCCAGCTCGACGGGCTGGTTGCTGCCGCCGCCCGCGGCCAGGTACACCTGGTCGACGCCGTGCCCGCCGGTGAGTTCGGCGACGGAGTTCTCCACGGCCGTCGAACCGGGATCGCCGCAGGCCGCAGCCCCCAGTCGCTCGGCGAGCTCGCAGCGCGCCGGGTCGGGGTCGACACCGACGACCCGGACCCCCGAGGCGGTCAGCAGCTGCACCACCAGCTGCCCGATCAGCCCGAGGCCGATGACCAGCGCCACCTCACCGAGCCGCGACTCGCCCTGGCGGACCCCCTGCATCGCGATCGACCCGACCGTGCCGAAGGCCGCGTGGCGCGGCGCGAGACCGTCGGGAACCGGGGCGTAGAGGTTCTTGGGCACCCAGTTCAGCTCGGCGTGCAGCGCGTGCTCGTTGCCCGCGCAGGCCACGAGGTCGCCGACCTTCACGTCGTCGATCCCGGCGCCGACCTGCTCGACCACCCCGCACAGCGAATAGCCGAGCGGCGTGTACGAGTCCAGCTTGCCCATCACCTTGCGGTACGTGGCGGGCACCCCGTTGGTGGCCACGCTCTGCACGACCTTGGCCACCTGGTCCGGGCGGGACCGCGCCTTGCCCAGCATCGACATGCCGGCCTCGGACACCTTCATGAGCTCGGTGCCGGTGGAGATCAGCGAGTACGCGGTCCGCACCAGCACCCCGTCGGGCTTGCACCCGGGCACCGGCACGTCGAGCAGCGCCAGCTCGCCGCTCTTGTAGTTCTGTACGACCTGTTTCACCGAAGTCCTCTTGTCTCTACTGTCTCTACGCCGACACGGGAGAGTGCTGGCCGGCACCGGTGGTCGCGCCGCGATACCAGTACTCGAGGGTCAGCACGTGCCACAGATGCTTGGAGAAGTCCCGCTGCCCGGCGGCGTCCTCGGCGACCATGCGCGCCAGCGCGTCGCGGCGCAGGAGCCCCGAACGGACGAGCTCGCCGTCGTTCACCACCTCGCGCACCAGCGGCGCCAGGTCCCGGCTCATCCAGGCGCGCAGCGGCGCGCTGAACAGGCCCTTGGGCCGGTAGACGATCTCGCGGGGGAGGACCGAGGTGGCCGCCTCCTTGAGGACGGCCTTGCCCTGCCGTCCGACGATCTTGCGGTCACCGGGTACGGCGAACGCCGCCCTGACCACCTCGACGTCCACGTACGGCACCCGCACCTCGGTCGACGCGGCCATGCTCGACCGGTCCGTGTACGCGAGGTTCAGGCCCGGCAGGAACATCCGGGAGTCGCCCAGGCACATGCGGTTGACGAAGTCGTCGAGGTCGTTGTCCTCGTAGACGTCCGCGTGCTCGGTCAGCACGTCCTCGACCGTCCCGGCCAGGTCCGGATCGATCAGGGCGAGCAGTTCCTCCCGGTCGTACATGGTGTAGCTGCGCCGGAACGCGGTCTCCTCCGGCAGGTCGGCGAAGGACAGGAACCGCTTCGCGAACCGCACCGAGCGGTACCCGCGCCGGGCCGAGGCCACCGGCAGCCGGTCCACGGCCGAGGACAGACCGCGCCGCAGGGGCCGCGGGACGCGCTGGTAGCGCAGGGCGAGCACGTTGGCCAGGTGCTTGCGGTAGCCGGCGAACAGCTCGTCGGCCCCCATGCCCGAGAGCATCACCTTGACCCCGGCCTCCCGGGCGGCCGAGCAGATCAGGAACGTGTTGATCGCTGCGGGGTCGCCGATCGGCTCGTCCAGGTGGTGCGTCATCCGCGGCAGCAGGTCGAGCACGTCCGGGGCGATCTCGATCTCGTGCAGGTCGACCCCGAACCGCTCGGCGACCTGCCGGGCGTAACGCAGGTCGTCCGGCATCGCCTCGAACTTGGCGTCCTCGGCGCGGAATCCGATCGTGTACGCGGAGATCCCGGGCCGGTCGCGGGCGGCCAGCGCGGTCAGATAGCTGGAGTCGAGCCCGCCGGACAGGAACGTCGCCACGGGCACGTCGGAGAGCAGATGACGCCGGGTCGACTCCTCGACGACGGCCGCGATGTCCGGCAGTTCGCCGCTGCGGGCCCGCTCCCGGCCCTCGGCCGCGACGTCCTTGAGGTTCCAGTAACGGCCGCTGTCCACCCGCCCGTCGGGGCGGAACCGCAGCCAGCTCCCCGGCGGCAGCTTCTCCGCCTCGCGGAACGCGCACCGCGAGTCCGGCACCCAGTAGTAGAGCAGCGAGGCCACCAGCGCCGCGTGGTCAACCTCCAGCGTCCCGCCGGTCACGGCGGCCAGCGCCTTCAGCTCGGAGGCGAACACCAGGCCTTGGCCGCGCCGCAGCAGGAACAGCGGCTTGATGCCCAACTGGTCCCGCGCGAGGACCAGTTCACCGGTCCGCTCGTCGAAGATCCCGAACGCGAACATTCCGCGCAGCCGCGGCAGACAGTCCGTGCCCCAGCGCCGCCAGGCCTCCAGCAGCACCTCGGTGTCGGAGGTACCGCGAAAACGCGCGCCCGAGGCCTCCAACTCGGCCCGCAGCTCAGGTGCGTTGTACAGCTCTCCGTTGTACGTCAGGACGAGGCCGCCCGAGACCATCGGCTGGGCGCCGGTCTCGGACAGGTCGATGATGGACAGCCGGCGGTGCCCGAGCTGCACCTCGCCGTCACCGACGGGATGGCTGTAGCGGCCCGCCCCGTCCGGACCGCGGTGCGCGAGGGTCTCGGTGAGCCGGTCGGTCACGGCCTTCCCGTCGGGCCATCGGTACGTACCCGCGATGCCACACATGTCTTACCGTGCCTCCTGGTCGCTGTCCGGGACCCGCGCCGCCCACGTCGGCAGCCGCTCCGTCCGCGGCCGTTCCTCCCCCACGGCCTGAACGGCGTGGGAGGTACCCCCGCCGCCCTGCCGGGCGAGACGCTCGTTCCGGCCGCGCAGCGCGGTGTCCAGCCCGTCCCACAGCGTGCCGTCGGTCCGGTCGCGGGGATCGGGTTCGATCAGCACCACACCGATGACCTCGATGCGCTGGTCCGCGAGCTGGCGGGCCACGGTGTGCAGCCAGGCGGCACTGCCGTGCCCGGCGCGCACCACGAGCACGGTCCTGGTGCCCAGGTACCGCAGGTCGGTCCACGCCGTGCCCGGCGCCACCGAACCGACTCCGATCCGGCGTTCCTGGCGCGGCAGGGACGCGGCACGCTCACCGCTGACCACGGCCGGCTCCCCGGGACCGGGCCGGTGCCTGGCGAGCTCCGTTCCCGGCAGACCGTCGACGACGGCCACCGGCCCGTCCGCCGCCAGGGCTCCGGCGAGGTCAAGGGCGATCGCGCTCGCGGTGCGCGCACAGCCCAGTTCGAGCAGCGACACCGGTTCCGGTGAACTGCGCGCGGTGCGGGCCAGGGACGTGGTGAGCCGTTCGCGCGCCGTCCTGGTCCGCCGGCGCCGCCACGGGCCGCCCCGGCGCCGGGGCAGCTCCGTGATGACGGAGGCGCCGAGGTTCGCCGCGATGTCCCGGCGCAGCACGGGGCGGTCCGCCACCACCGAGCCGACGGCGGCCACCGCGAGCCCGAGGAAGAGACCGAGGACCAGTCCGACCGCACCGTTGGTGGCGGCGGTCTTGACCAGGGACTCGTCCACCGCCGTCGGGGTGTCCACGATCTGGGTGCCCGAGACGAGCTGGGGCGTGCCGATGCGCGCGTCCGCGGCCCGCTGGCTGTAGTCGGTGATCCGCGAGGTGAGTTCGGCGCGCCGCGCGAAGAGCGACTCCAGGTCGGCCGAGGCGTTCGGCGCGGTCTGCGAAGACCCGTCCCCGATCGCCTTGTTGACCTGGGTGAGCTCGCCCTGCATACGGTCACGCTGGTCGAGCAGGGCCTTGGCCTCGGCGGTCGCGGCGTCCTTGATGCGCTTGACGTGGTCCGCGACGAACGCGTCGGCCAGTGCCTTGGCACGTGCCTCGGCCTGCGCGTCGGTGTCCCCCGTGACCGTGATCTGGAGGACGTTGTTGGTCAGGCCCAGACCCGCGTAGTCCTTCATGAAGTCCTCCGGCTTGACCGGAGAGTGGAGGGCCCGGAGGGCCTGGTCGGCGATCCGCGTGGTCTGGAGCAGCGCCACATCGGTGCGGATCAGCGTTCCGGGGTCGTTCGGCTGGTCCTCCTGGTGCGCGACCAGGACCTTGGCCACCGCGGTCGGCGGCGCCGGCATCACGACCGCCACCGTGGCGCCCACGAGCAGTCCCAGCACCCCCGCTGAGCACCAGAGGCGGCGCCGCCTGCGCACCGCCGTCACCAGTGCCTGGAGGTCGACCAGCGGAGTGGCGGCCGACGACTCCGACGTCGTACTCGTCGTCACCCTGAACTTCCCTTCGCGTCGTGTCCGACCGCGAGCACCGGCGTGGCGGCCTCCCGGGGGAGACCGGTGGTCCGCGCCGGGACGGCCCGGACCATGCCGGCGAGGACGACGCCGACGATCTCGTGCTTGGAGTCCGCGCACGCCTCGGCGATGCCGGAGAGCTCCGCCGCGGTCCGGCTGCCCGTGCTCAGCACGACCAGGGCACCGGACTCCTCGCCGCGGTCCGGGACCAGCGGCCGGGACGCCGAGACCCCCACCAGCCG
Source organism: Streptomyces sp. NPDC127038 (assembly GCF_042725875.1). Classification (NCBI taxonomy): domain Bacteria; kingdom Bacillati; phylum Actinomycetota; class Actinomycetes; order Kitasatosporales; family Streptomycetaceae; genus Streptomyces; species Streptomyces sp. NPDC127038. Next base: position 20,075 of record NZ_JBHXDQ010000093.1, read on the forward strand.
CAGCCGCGGGTCGTTCCCCGCCGCGGCGACGAGCTGTCCCGCGGCGAGGCGGGCGATCTCGTCGCCGTCCGGGACGAGCACCAGCAGCCGCCTCGGGGCGGGCACCCGGTCCCGCAGACGGGAGCACACCCGCAGGTACGGGATCTGCCGGCCGGCCTCGTCGCCGTACGCCTGCGGTGCAGGGATGTCCCAGCGGACGTCCGTACCCAGCAGCCGGCCGATTCCGGCCCTCGGGCCGTGTCCTCCCGGCCGGTGCAGGGGCCGTTCACCCGCCACGTCCACCGTGCCGAGCAGCGTCGAGCCCAGTGCGGCGGCGATCTCCGGCTGGGTGCGCAGCCGGCGGCTCATCCGGGCCGCCGTGAGATGGCCGATGATCCCGAGCAGCAGGAACAGCACGGCCCCGGCGGCGATCAGCTGCACGCGCGTCGGCGGTGTCTCGCCCGTCGGCCGGGCCGCGGGGCCCATGACGACCATGTTGGCCTTGCCCGCGGCCGGGTCGGTCTGGTTGAGCTTGGTGATCGCCTCCTGGAGCGTGGTGCGCAGCTTCTCCAGCTCGGTGCGCGCCTGCACGCCCTCGACGGTCTTGCCCGGATCGGCCGCGTCGGCCAGTTGCGAGATGCGGCGGCTGGTCTGCGCCACCGTCTCCTGGAGCGACTCGCGCTGCGCCGCCGACTCGGGATCGGCGTTGTCGTCGACCACCCGCGCCGCGAACGACACGAACTGCTGGGCGACCTGGTCGGAGAGCTGCTGCGCGCGCCCGGGGGTGTCGGCCGTGGCCGAGATCTGGATGATGTTCCCGTCGGAGGTCTTGGCACTGACCTGCTTGCGCAGGTCGCTCTTGCTGACGTCGGACCAGTGGAGCGCGTCGGCCGCCGCGTCGACCACGACCGAACTGGTCGCGACCTCCTGCTGGGTCAGCAGCTCGCGCTCCTCCCACGCGCCCGGCAGCAGTACCGACGCGGACGTCGTGTACTGCGCGGGGAACAGCAGCGAGACGCCGTAGCCGGCGAGCGCGCCCACCAGGGCGAGGACGGCGAGGAGCCGCCAGCGCCGGCGGAGAATCCGCCCGATGGTGACCAGACGTATCGTGTCATCGTTCAACGGTGCCGCCTCCGCCCGGTGCGCGGTCCGGGCCGCCCGCCGACGCCGGGGCGTCGTCACCGCAGGCGGCGGCGTAGGCGGCGAGCAGCGAGGCCTGCGAGTTCCGCCAGGAGAGCGGACCGCTGATCCGCTCCTGGCCGATCTTGCCCATCAGTTCCCGCTTCTCGGGGTCGTCCAGCAGCTGCGCGACGAGCCGCGCGAACGCGGACTCGTCGTTGGCGGGCGCGTAGACGGCGGCGTCACCGGCGGAGACGCGTGCCTCCCGGAGCTCGAAGGAGACGAGCGGCCGGCCCATCACCATGTACTCCAGGACCTTGTTCATGGTCGAGACGTCGTTGAGCGGGTTGTGCGGGTCGGGGGAGAGGCACACGTCCGCGGTGGACAGGTAGCGCACCAGGTCGGCGTCGGGGATGCGTCCGGTGAACTGGACCTGCTCCGCCAGCCCGAGCTCCCGGGACAGCTCCACCATCGCGTCGAAGGTGTCGCCGCCGCCGACGAACACCGCGTGCCAGTCGGTCCGTCCGACCTCGTCCCGCAGCTTCGCGAGGGCCCGCAGGGCGTAGTCGACGCCGTCCTGAGGGCCCATCACGCCGAGGTAGCACAGCAGATGGGGCTTGCCGCGCTTGAGCTCCGGTTCCGGCGGAACGGGGTGGAACCGGTCGATGTCGGGCGCGCTGCGCACCACGAAGACGTCCTCGGGCCGCCGGCCGCCGCGGCGCACCGCGGTGTCCTTGTAGCTCTCGTTCGTGGCGAGCACGACGTCCGCGGCCCGGTACGTCATCCGTTCCAGCGCGCACACACCGCGGTAGAGCAGGTCCTCGCCGCGGTCGAACCGCGAGAGGTACAGCTCGGGCACCAGGTCGTGCTGGTCGAAGACGAACCGCGCTCCGCGCCGCTTCAGCCACAGCGCGGGCAGGAACAGCAGGTCGGGCGGGTTGCAGGCGTGGACCACGTCGACCGGACCGACCTTGCGGGCCAGCCGGAGCGTGTGCCACAGCGCCGTTCCGTACTCCCGCAGATAGCCGGCCGGTCCGCCGGTGGCCGCGCGCAACGGGTAGCGGTGGATCCGCACCCCGTCGATCTCGGCCTCCGGCTCCGTGTCCCGTTTCGTGCCCTGAGGGCAGATGACGTGCACGGTCCAGCCCGCGTCGCGCAGGGTCGTGCATTCCTGCCACACCCGTCGGTCGAACGGCACCGACAGGTTTTCCACAAGGATCAGCGCGCGCCGGTCAGCCCGGTCACCGCTGGTCGATTTACCAGGCAAGGCCCATGTATCCCGGTTCGGTCCGGCGCGCTTCGGCGTCGGGAAGGCGGACAAGATCGACGATCAACGGGCCGTCACCGTGGGGCAGAGCGGACAGGACCGCCGGATCCTTCGTGCCGACCAGGCACACCTCGGCGTGATCGAGGACCTCGTCGACGGAGTCGGCGAGCAGCTGCGCGAGGTGCGGCAGCCGGGTCTCGATGTACTCGCGGTTGGCGCCGAGCAGCCGGGAGAGGCTGACGTTGGCGTCGTGGATCCGAAGGTCGTAGCCCTTGCCGAAGAGCCGCTCCGCCAGCTCGACGAGCGGGCTCTCGCGCAGGTCGTCGGTGCCGGGCTTGAAGGAGAGCCCGAACAGGCCCACCTTGCGCTTGCCGGTGCGCTCGACCAGCTCCACCGCCCTCTGGAGGTGGTCGGAGTTGGACGGCAGGACGTGGGAGAGGATGGGCACCGAGACATCGGCCCGCTGTGCCGCGTGGACCAGGCTGCGCAGGTCCTTGGGGAGGCAGGAGCCCCCGAAGGCGAAGCCGGGGCGCAGATAGGCGGGGCTGATGTTCAGCTTGCGGTCGGCCAGGAACACGTCGATCACCTGGTGCGAGTCCACCCCGAGCGCCTGGCACACCGAGCCCAGCTCGTTCGCGAAGCCGATCTTGAGGCCGTGGAACGCGTTGTCCGCGTACTTGATCGCCTCGGCCACGGGGATCGGGACCCGGAACACCTCGCCGGGCAGGCCCTCGTACAGGGCCGCCACCACGTCACCGCTCGCCGCGTCGAGTTCACCGATGACGGTCTTCGGCGGGTCGAAGAAGTCCCGCACGCTGGTGCCCTCGCGCAGGAACTCCGGGTTGACCGCGACCCCGACGTCCACGCCGGCCGTTCCGCCGACGTACTTCTCCAGGATCGGCAGCAGCAGGTTCAGGCAGGTGCCCGGGAGCATGGTGCTGCGGAACACGACGGTGTGCCGGCCGCCCCGCTCGGCCAGCGCGGCACCGATCTCCTCGGTGACCCGCTCCAAGTACGTGGTGCACAGGCTGCCGTTGGGCTCGGAGGGCGTGCCCACGCAGATCAGTGACACCTCGCTGTTGGCGATCGCGTCACGGACGTCGGTGGTGGCGCGTAAGGCCCCGCTCCCCACGACGTCGGCGACGAGCTCGCCGATCCCCTCCTCGACCACCGGGGCCTTGGCGCCGTTGACCAGGTCGACCTTCACCTGGTTGACGTCCACGCCGATGACCTCGTGGCCCTGGCCTGCCAGGCACGCGGCCGACACACAGCCCACGTAGCCGAGCCCGAAAACGCTGACCTTCATGACCCGTTCCTCCCCCAGGGCAGACCCTTGCGGCCTGCCGTCCGCGCCCCTGCCCCACGACGCCCGTCGCGCATCAGTAGGCCCCCTGCCCGTAGAGCACCGCACGCAGCGTCTTCCACAAGATCACCGTGTCCAGGGCGAGCGACCAGTCCTCCACATAGCGGAGGTCCAGCCGGACCGCCTCCTCCCACGACAGGTCGCTGCGTCCGCTGATCTGCCACAGACCGGTGAGCCCTGGCTTGACCAGCAGCCGCCGCCGGATGTCGGGGCCGTACGCGGCGGACTCCTCCGGTAACGGAGGCCGCGGACCGACGAGCGACATCGATCCCGTCAACACGTTGAACAGCTGCGGGAGTTCGTCGATCGAGTACCGCCGCAGCACCGCTCCGACCCGGGTCACCCGCGGATCGTGGCGGACCTTGAACAACAGGCCCGCGCCTTCGTCGAGTTCGGCCAGTTCCGCACGTGCCTTGTGCGCCCCGGAGACCATGGTGCGGAACTTGAGGATCGTGAACTCGCGGCCGTTCTTGCCGACCCTGCGCTGCCGGTAGAACGCCCCGCCCCGGCTGTCCATCAGGACGAGCAGTCCGACGAACACCATCAGCGGCGCGAACAGCAGCAGCAGGGCCGCCGCACCCAGCCGGTCGACGACCACCTTGACCGCACGGCGGCCACCGGTGAAGGCCGGCATGCTGACCCGCAGCAGAGGGATGCCGAGCACCGCGTCGACGTGCAGCCGCGGGCCGGCCACCTCCATCAGCACCGGCGCCACGACCATCTCGGCGTCGCTGCCCTCCAGGTTCCAGGCCAGCCGCTGGAGCTTGTCCGGCGACCAGTGCGGGTCGGGAGTGACGGCGACGACCCGGTAGCCGTCGCGGTGCACATGACCCGCGACGTCCGACAGCCGGCCGACGACCGGCACCCCGTCCAGCTGGTCACCGTCCAGTCCGTGCCCGTCGGTGGTGCACACCGCCTCCACCCGCCAGCCCAGGTGCGGGAACTTGCGGGTCCGGGTGACCAGGTCGCGCACGGTGGCCGGGCTCCCGGCCGCGAGCACCGGGCGCAGGCATCTTCCCTGCTTGCGCTGCTTGTGCAGCCACAGACGCAGCAGATACCGCGTGGTCATGGTGACGATCGCGATCGCGGGGATCGCGACGAAGATCCAGAGTTTGATGTTGCGTGAGGTGAGGGCGATCCCGCCGAGCGCCAGGACGACGGTCGCCGCGAACAGCGAGCGTCCCAGCCGGCGGAACTCCTCGGCGCCCTGGCCGAGCACGGCCGGGGCCCAGGACCGGCTCACCGCGAGTGCCCCCAGCACCAGCAGCTCGGTACCGAACGCCAGAATGCCCCACTTCTCATGCCAGTTGGCCGCGTCGCGGGCCCCGAAGAAGTTGCCGATCGACGCCACCACGAAGGCGGTGGCCACCATGTCGCTGGTGATCACGGTACGGCGGTACCGCTGCTCCCAGTCGGTCGCGGGCTCGTTGATCGCCCCGTCCGCCAGACGCCCGCGCGCAGACGGAAACGGACGTACTAGTCCCCCTTGCCGCACAGAACCCCCCAGGTTCCAGTGGTTCGACGTGTTCGCCTAACACTGTTCCTCGCACCGGGAGGCACCCCAGCCCCCCTGGTCGCGCCGCGCTGTTCCTCCCCCGGGAGGCCCCCGCCTCCCACGCTGCGCCGTTCATCCCCCCGGGAGGCGTGCCTCCCGACTGTGACACCCGACCGTTCCAGAGCGAGATGAACAACTCCCCCCGGCCACAGCCGACTTGCTTGAACCCTCCGGACCGACCCGCCCCCACGACGAGCGCCGGGGATGCTCATGCTTGCATCCCGTGGCGCCGGACCTATAGATCGTTATTGGTCGCCTCGTGTCCGAACAGCTGAAGCACGGTCAATCTAGACCATCGGGGCCGGGAAGAAGAGGGGGATGTGTGGAATTTGTGCTCAAGATTTGAGGGCGGTTCCACTGATCCACGACTACCGACGGGTACGAGGGCGTCACCGAGCGCTCCCGTGAACCCTCCCGTCACTCGGGCGCGACGCTGACGCGCTGACGACCAGGAGCCCCAACAGGCCTTCTGTTGAGTCGAGTTGACCGAATCCGGTGGCCGCCCGCGGTCGGCGCCGCGGTGATCGCTCGGAGCCGGTCCCGTCGCTTGAAGGTGACGCAAGGACTCGTGAGGGCGAACCGCCATGACGGCGGCGGTTGAGGGGTGCCAACACCCCATGCAGATAGGGCATGTGACTGAAACTCATGCCGTGGATGGTCCAGGCCGGGGTGGGCGTGAGGCGGATGGCGGCCCGACTGGAGACGTGCACCTCGGCCGCGATGGGCCTGATCGCCGTCGCTGGAGTCCGCCCCGAACCGGCGGTTGCGAGTCATCAGCGAGAACAAGCCAACTCAGCCTAAATCAAGGGGCATTGGCCGGTAACCCTGTTGCCGGTAATGACCGTGTCCGGATTTGATCTTGAATTCGTAAAGATCTTGTAAGCCCCGGTCCGGGGGCTCGAACACGAGGGGGCGTGTCTGTTGGGCAGACGCATCCGAAGCAGAACGGTGCTGCTGACCGCTGTGGCGGCGGTGGTGCTGGGGACGGTGCCGTCGCTGAACGCCGGCCCCGCCGCGGCGCTTTCGCGGCCGGCGAGCAAGGCGCCGGCGAAGTCGGCCGGCTCGTCGTCGGCCGGGAAGGCGGCACGGTCGCAGAGCGCGGCACTCGCGCGGGCCCGTTCGACCGGTGAGAACACGGAGATCACGGCGCTGCGCAACGAGTCGGAGGAGGTGTACGCCACTCCGGACGGAAAGCTGGAGTCGGTCCAGCACCTGCGGCCGGTGCGGGCGAGGGTCGACGGCCAGTGGGCGAAGATCGACAACACGCTGGTCCGGGGGGACGGCGACCGGGTCACCCCGAAGGCCGCGGCCGTGGGACTGACGTTCTCCGGCGGCGGCAAGGGCCCGCTGGTGAAGCTGGAGCGGGCCGGGCGCACGCTGGCCTACGAATGGCCCCAGGTGCTTCCGACGCCGGTACTGGACGGGGACACCGCGACCTACCGGGACGTGCTCCCCGATGTCGACCTACAGGTGCGCTCCGACACCGACGGCTTCTCCGAGCTGCTGGTGGTGCGCACCGCGGAGGCCGCGAAGAACCCGGCCCTGACGCAGCTCAAGCTGGGCTTCGACACCTCGGGGCTGACCCTGAGGGAGTCCGCGGGCGGCGGCCTCGAGGCGCGCGACGCGAGCGCGGGCGGCGTGGTCTTCCAGGCGGCCAGGCCGATCATGTGGGACTCCGGAACGACCGGCGCCCCGGCGGCGGCCGCGATGAAGTCGGCCTCCGCTGCCGGCACGGACTCCCCGGACCCCGCACCCGCCGGGACGGCGGACGAGGGGCCCGGAGACGCCGCGAAGGTGGCCCCGATCGGCGTGGACGTGGACGCCGAAGCCGGTGAGCTGCGCCTGACCCCGGACGCGAAGCTGCTGTCCGACCCCAAGGCCCGGTTCCCGATCTACATCGACCCGCAGACCTACACCCCCAAGGCGGGGGAGTGGACGATGGTCTCCAAGTACTGGGCGGACTCGCCGCAGTGGCGGTTCAACGGCGACTCGGACTCGGGCGTCGGCGACTGCGAGTGGTACTACTGCGCGCCGTACGACACCAAGCGGCTGTTCTACAAGTTCCCCACCTCGAAGTTCGCGGGCAAGACGATCATCAGCGCGCAGTTCGTGGCCAACGAGTCCTGGTCGGCGTCGTGCGACGGCCGGTCGGTCGAGCTGTGGCGGACCAAGAGCTTCGGTTCCTCCACCACGTGGAACAGCTCGAAGGACAACTGGCTGGACAAGCTGGACAGCCGGGACGTCGCCAAGGGCTTCAGCTCCTCCTGCCCCGGTGGAACCGTGGAGTTCGACGCGTCGGCCGGGGTCAAGTACGCGGCCGCGCACGACGACTCGTACACCTCCTTCGGCCTGCGCGCCGGCAGCGAGACCGACCCCTACGGCTGGAAGCGCTTCACCGACGACGCGTACCTGCGGGTGAAGTACAACCGTCCGCCCGCGCAGATCTCGATGTCGCAGCTGGCCATGGACCCGGGCGGATCGTGCAAGAGGCCGGAGAAGAAGGCGTACGTCCGCTCGCTGCCGAAGGCTGTCGCGAGCAATGTGACCGACCCCGACGGCGACCAGGTGAGCGTCCAGTTCCAGGCCATCTGGGACACCGGTGACGGCAAGGGCATGATCGCTCGCTGGACCTCGGCGAAGAGCACGCCCAAGAAGTCCGGCTCCAACAACTTCTCGGTCACCCTTCCCTCCTCCGTCCCCAAGGGCAAGACCGTGGCGTGGTCCGTACGCGCCGTGGACTACGACGACGGCAAGTACTACAGCTACTCACCGTGGTCCTCGTCGGGCGACGCGACCTCCTGCTACTTCGTCTACGACACCTCCGTGCCGGCCGGCCCGACGATCACCTCCGGCGACTACCCCGCCTCGGACCCGTCCGACCCCAACGACCCCTGGTACGACGGCGTGGGCAAATACGCCAACTTCACCTTCGACGTGCCCAACACCGACGTCACCAAGTACTGGTTCGGCATCAACACCGACCCCACCTCCGAGAACGAGCTGATCACCACCGGTGGCGGCGCGCAGACCATGAAGTTCCGGCCCACCCGTTCGGGGCTCAACTGGGTCACCGCCCAGGCCTTCGACAAGGCGGGCAACGGCAGCGAGATCCGCACCTACCAGTTCAGGGTCTCGGCCGGGCAGCCCGCCCGTGGCCAGTGGAAGCTGGACGAGCCCGCCGGAGCGACACAGGCGGAGGGAATCTCGGGCACGCGCACCCTCGACCTCAAGGGCGGCCCGACCCTGGGCGCGGAGGGAGCCGTCGGCACCGCCGCGTCCTTCGACGGGGTGGACGACTACCTCCAGTCGGACATCCCGGCCGTGGACACCTCGGCCGGATTCTCCGTGTCGGCCTGGGCGAAGCTGTCGCGCATGCCGTCCGGCGCCGCGATCATCGCCGCCCAGCCGGGCAACCACGCGCCGGGCTTCGAGCTCTACTACTCCAAGACCTACGACCGGTGGGCCTTCAACCAGTACTCCGCCGACACGGCGACGGCGACGCCCGTCCGGGTCATGCAGGCGGCAGCCGGGGGAGTCAAGGCCAACGAGTGGGTGCACCTCGTGGGCACCTACACCATCGCGGGCGACGCACTCACCCTCTACGTCAACGGCGTCGCCGTCGGCACCACCGCCTACTCCACCCCGTGGGACGCCCGCCGCGGTCTCCAGATCGGCGCGGGATCGTACGACGGCGCTCCGGGGTCCTTCTTCCCCGGCGCCATCGACGACGTGCGCCTCTTCGACAAGCCGCTGAGTGCCACGGAGGTCGGCAGGCTGTACGACAAGCAGCCGCTCGGTGCGGGTCGCCCGGCCCTCGCGGCGTTCCCGCTGGACGAGCCGGCGCTCCAGGACAACGGCAGCGCGACCACCCAGGTGCACGGCCGCGGCGATGTGAAGCCGGCCGTGTTCAAGGGTGGCGTCACCGCCGGCGGTGTGGGCGCGGACGGCAAGGCCCTGACCCTCGACGGCGTCGACGACTACGCCACCACCGGCGGCCCGATGCTGAACAACCAGCGCAGCTTCTCCGTCGCCGCCTGGGCGAAGCTGTCCACGACGAAGCCCACCAAGGCGGCGGTCATCGCTACCCAAATAGGCACGGTCAGGCCGGGCTTCGAGCTGTACTACTCGCCCACCTACGGCTGGACGTTCAACAACTACTCCGCCGACACCGCCGACGGCACCCCGGTGCGCGCCGCGCAGGGTGATCCCGCCATGGCACCGGGCGGCGTGTGGACGCAGGTCGTGGGCTCCTACGACGCCGTCACCGACGACCTGCGGCTGTACGTGCAGGGCAAGTGGGTGGCCACCACCAAGTGGTCCACACCCTTCTACGCGGGTGGCGCCGTACAGATCGGCGCCAGCGTCAGCGGCGGGGCGCCGGTCAGCTTCTTCCCCGGCCAGATCGACGACGTCCAGCTCTACGACCGGGCGCTGTCCGCCCCCGAGATCGCGGACCTGTACAAGGCCCGGCCCCTGGTGAAGGGCCGGTGGAAGCTCGATTCCGCCACCGGCACCCCCGCGGTGTCCGCGGACGACATGCCGCTGGCGGCCGACCGGCACGCCCTGACCCTCGGCGGGAACGCCACGGTCGACACCTCGGGCAACAGCACCTACGTCGGGACCGGCGGCGGCCTGCTGCTGGACGGCAAGGGCGACTACGCGGCTACGGCCGTCTCCCCGGTGCACACCAACACCAGTTTCACGGTCGGCGCCTGGGTGACCACCGCGGCCCGCCCGCAGGAGCCGGTGACCGTGCTGAGCCAGGCGGGCGCGAACAACAGCGGTTTCGTCGTCCGCTATGTGCCCGACGCGCCTCCGGCCGGTGAGACCGACTCGATCAGCGGCCACTGGCAACTGGCCATGGCCGGCGCGGACACCACCACCGCCGCGACCGTGTCCGCCGAGCACAACAACTTCCAGAACAACACGCCCTGGAACCACATCGCCGTCGTCTACGACGCCTTCAGCGACCAGATGCGCCTGTACGTGGACGGCGAGCCCCGGCAGACGCTGTGCGCGGACGACGACGACGACGGCACGGCCAACGATCCGACGTGCACCGAGAAGGTCTCGTGGAACTCCAACGTGACCTCGTTCGACGCCACCAAGGGTCTTCAGCTCGGACGCGTCAAGACCGGTGCGAGCACCTGGGGCGAGTACTGGCCCGGCGCGATCGACGACGTCTGGGTCATGGAGGGCGTGGCGAGCGACGCGCAGATCGCCGCCCTCGCCAACGGCTCCGACCTGGCCACCAGCCCCGGTCCGTAGCCGTCGTTCACGGCGGGTCGACACCCGCGGACCCGCGGCCCCGCCGGCGACCGGCGGGCCGCCGGCC
>NZ_JBHXDQ010000094.1:0-29909 GCF_042725875.1 Streptomyces sp. NPDC127038
CGTTGAGGTCGAGGGCCGATGCGGCACCCGGCGCGGTCAGAGAGGCGCCGGCCGCGCTCACCGCGCCGGCGGCTATTCGGGCCGCGAGGATCCGCGTCTTCTTGGTCATCTGCCTGCTACCCCCAGTAGCTGATCGTCAATGGAGCAGCGCCCGGAGCCACGGCGTCACAGGGGGCGTTGGCTCAACCCCCCGGTTCACATGCGCCCCGGAGATACGCATGCCACACGTCACCCTTCCCAGTTTTCACAGCAGCGTCAAGGTCGTTGCGTACGCGATGTCCGGAACGCCATCGTTTGCCTGGCCTGGGGACATGTGACTGTGACGGAAAACCCAGAAAGCCCACACAGACAAAGGCAACTGCCGCCCGGTGGGCGGCAGTTGCCTTGTCGACAAAGCTGTTCCGGCCGGGGACGGAGGACGTCCGCCCGCGCCGGCCGTGTCGTGCGTCTACTTCTCCTGCTGCTTGCGCCAGCGAATTCCGGCCTCCAGGAAGCCGTCGATCTCGCCGCCGAACACGGCCTCGGGGTTGCCGACTTCGTGCTCCGTACGGAGGTCCTTGACCATCTGGTACGGGTGCAGGACGTACGAACGCATCTGGTTTCCCCAGGAGTTGCCGCCGTCGCCCTTGAGGGCGTCCATGGCGGCCTGCTCCTCCTGCCGGCGCCGCTCGAGGAGCTTGGCCTGGAGGACGTTCATGGCCGAGGCCTTGTTCTGGATCTGCGACCGCTCGTTCTGGCAGGAGACGACGATGCCGGTGGGCAGGTGGGTCAGACGCACCGCGGAGTCGGTGGTGTTGACGCCCTGGCCGCCGGGACCGGAGGAGCGGTACACGTCGACCCGCAGCTCGGACTCGTCGATCTCGATGTGGTCGGTCTGCTCGACCACCGGCAGGATCTCGACACCGGCGAAGGACGTCTGGCGGCGGCCCTGGTTGTCGAACGGGGAGATGCGCACCAGCCGGTGCGTGCCCTGCTCCACGGAGAGCGTGCCGTAGGCGTACGGGGAGTGGACGGCGAAGGTGGTGGACTTGATGCCCGCCTCCTCCGCGTACGAGGTCTCGTACAGCTCCGTCTTGTAGCCGTGGCGCTCGGCCCAGCGCAGGTACATGCGCTGGAGCTTCTCGGCGAAGTCGGAGGCGTCGACGCCGCCGGCCTCGGCGCGGATGGTGACGACGGCCTCACGGGAGTCGTACTCGCCGGACAGGAGGGTACGGACCTCCATCTCGTCCAGCGCCTTCCTGACGGCGACGAGCTCGGCGTCGGCCTCGGCGCGGGTGTCCGGGTCGTCCTCCTCCTCGGCCATCTCGAAGAGCACGCTGAGATCGTCGATACGCCCGCGGAGGGCCTCGGCCTTCCTGACCTCCGCCTGGAGGTGGCTCAGCTTGCTGGTGATCTTCTGCGCCTCGTCCGGGTCGTCCCACAGGGACGGCGCGGCCGCCTGCTCCTCGAGCACGGCGACATCTGCCCTCAGCTTGTCGAGGTCCAGGACGGCCTCGATCGACTCCATGGTCGAGGAGAGGGACTTGAGCTCTTCGGAAACATCGACGACTGCCACGCCTCCAGCGTAACGGCTACGGCAACCGGGCCTCGCCCCCTCCCGTCCCGTCACGGGGGCGCTGCCCCCGGACCCCCGCTCCTCAATCGCCGGAGGGGCTGAATTTTCCTCGCCGGAGAGTTCCAGCCCGTCCGGCGATTGAGGACGAGGCCGTCCAGGCCGAAGCGGGGGTCCTGGGGCGGCAGCCCCCAGGTACGGGGCGGAGGGGGCGAGAAAGGGCCTTTCCCCCGGCGCCGGCCGGGGTTCAGGGGGACGCCGGGGCCGAGTTCTTCGTGTCCTGGGGGGCCGCGCCGTCGTCGTCCGAGGTGGCGAGCCAGGTACCGACCCCCGCCGCGGCGACCAGCACCACGGCCGCCACCCCCAGCGTGATCCGCCGCCTGCGGGCGGAGGCCCGGTGCCGGGCGGACCCGGGCCGCGGCGCACCCGCGGCGCGCGGCGCCCGGGCGGTGCCCCGCGCCCCGCCGGCCAGCTCGTCGGGCGCCGGCACGCGCATCGAGGTGTGCGTGTCACGGTTGGAGTCGGGCGCGGCCCCGGGCACCAGGGGCACCGCCCCGCGCCGCTCACGCGCCGCGGCGGGCGCGGACGGCTCCGCGCTCTCCTCGTACTCCTCGTCCGCGTCGGCGGACTCCGCTTCCGGGGAGTCCACGTCCAGCGGAGGCATCCCGGCCAGCAGCGGCAGCTGCTCGCGCAGCCGCGCGCCCAGCTCGGAGGCCCGCAGCCGGGACGCGGGCGCCTTGGCCAGACACTGCACGATCAGCTGCCACAGCTCGTCCGGGATGCCCGGGAGCGGGACCACGGTCTCGGTGACATGGCGGCGCAGGACCGCGCCGGGGTGTCCGCCCCCGAAGGGCGTGAAACCGGCGAGGAGCTCGTAGAGCACGGTCGCCAGCGCGTAGATGTCCACGGCGGCGCGCGGCGGCAGACCCTCGATGATCTCGGGCGCGAGGTAGTCGGGCGTACCGATGATCTTCGTGACCCGGGTCCGGCGCGGCGAGTCGATGAGCTTGGCCACGCCGAAGTCGGTCAGGAGCGCCGGGTGGGCGCCACCGGGGCCGAGCGGGCCCTGCATGTCGAGCAGGACGTTCTCGGGCTTCACGTCGCGGTGGACGACCCCGGCGGCGTGCGCGGCGGCGAGTCCGTCGGCCACGTCGGCGACGATCGCGACCGCGGCCTCGGGGGCGAGCCTGCGTTCCCGGTCGAGCCGGGTGCGCAGGTCGGTGCCCCGGACGAGGTCCATGACGAGGGCGAGGTCGTTGCCGTCCACCACCAGGTCGCGCACCGCCACCACATGCGGGTGGTCGAGGCCGAGCAGGGCGGTGCGCTCCTGCACGAACCGTCCGACCAGCTCCTGGTCGGACGCGAGGTCCTCGCGCAGCAGCTTGATGGCGACGGGCCCCTCGGGTCCTTCGCCCAGCCACACCGTGCCGGCACTCCCCCGCCCCAGGATCTGGTGAGCGGTGTACCTGCTGCCGATCTTGCGTGCCAAGACTGCTCCTACAGACGCGTGTTGCCGCTTAAAGTACGCGCCCGAGGAGGCAACCTTCACGCCCGAGACCGAAATCACCCGTCAGATGTCGACAAGTCCCCAGAGTCGGCGGCCCGGGGGGTCCTGGGTCAGTTGCCCGAGGGGTTCTTCGAGCCGAGATCGCCGACCCAGTGGCTGACGGAGTGGTACCAGTGGGTCAGCTGGCCCCAGTAGCTGCGGCCCGAGCCGATCCAGTGCTGGAGGGGGCTGAACTCCCAGATCAGCCAGCCGGCCACGAACAGGATGACGATCGTGAACAGGCACCCCTTGAGACAGCCGAGCCCCGGGATCTTCATCGGGTTGGCGCCGCGCTGCCTGGGCTCGCGCTGCTGACGGGGCGCGGGCTGCTGGGGCCGCTGCGGCTCGGGCGCGTACCGCTGCGGCTGGGGCTGCTGCTGGGGCGCGGGGGCGTAGCGCTGCGGCTGCTGGTGCTGCGGCGCGTACTGCTGCTGTTGCTGCTGCTGCGGGTAGCCGTATCCGGGCGGCGGCTGCTGGCCCCGCTGCTGCTGCGGCTGGGCCTGCTGCCGCTGCGGGCGCGCGACCTGGCGCTGCGGGCGATGGCGCAGCGGGTCCTCGTTCGGGTCGAGGTACTGGACCTGCGTCTGCTCGTTGCGGTCGCGGGCCGCGCGCAGCTGGTTCTGCCAGGGGTGCGGGTCCTCGCCCTGGCCGCCCGGCTGGTTCTGCGGCACGGGCGGCAGCACGGCGGTCGGGTCGGCGGCGCCGGCGGTGTGCGGCAGCACGCTGGTGGCGCCGTACGGGTCGTAGGACGCCGCGCCCTGCGGGAGCACCTGGGTGGCGTCGGCCGCGCCGGGGACGTCGGGGACGTAGGCGGGGGCCGGGTCGGGGCCGAGCAGGGCGCCCACGCCGTCGGCGGCGGCGATCTGCGCGGGTGACGCGTGCACCCCGACGCCCGCGGCGACGGCGCGCAGTGCGCGCGCGAGGTTCTCGGCGCTGGGCCGTTCGTCGGGGTTCTTGCGCAGACAGCGCTCTATGACCGTCCACAGGGGGTCCGGGACGGTCGAGGGGCGGCGCGGTTCGGCGCTCAGGTGCTGGTGCAGCACCTCCAGGGCGGACTCGCCGGCGAACGGCGGGCGCCCGGTGACGAGCTCGTAGATCAGGATGCCGGCGCCGTAGATGTCGACGGCGGACGTCTGCGGACGTCCCTCGGCGGACTCGGGGGCGACGTACGCGGGCGTGCCGACGAATTCGTGGGTCCGGGTGAGGCCGGGCGAGTCGGCGAGCCGCGCGATGCCGAAGTCGGTCAGCATCGGGTGCATCTGGCCCGCTTCCTGCTTGAGCAGGACGTTCGCGGGCTTCAGGTCGCGGTGCACGACGCCGTCGGCGTGGCTGGCCGCGAGCGCGTCGGCGATCTGGGCGGTGAGCAGGGCGGCCGCGACGGGCGAGAACGGCCCGTTCTCGCGCAGGTAGCGGTGCAGGTCGGGACCGTCGACCAGGTCCATGACGAGGGCGAGGAGATCGCCTTCGACGACGAGGTCGCGCACCCGCACGATGTTCGGGTGGGTCAGGCGCAGCAGCACCGACCGCTCCCGCAGGAAACGCATCACGATGTCGGCGTCGCTCGCGAGCTCTTCCTTCAGGACCTTGATCGCCACGGTCTCGCCGGGCTGTCCCGCGACGGCGGCCTCGGCGCCCGCGGTCTCCCGCTGGCTGGCGCGCCAGACCGTGCCTGTGGCGCCGCGCCCCAGCGGCTCCTCAAGGAGGTACTTGCTCCCTACCGGCCGCACGTCATGCGCTCCCTGTTGCTTGCTTGCCTGGTCCGTCCACCGTGATCACCGTGGTACAGGAGTTTCCGACCCACTGTAGTGCCGCCCTGCCCCGCAGAGGGCTGTCCGCCTGGTGTGCTTTCCCATAGGTCCCGTGCGCACCTGTGGTCCGCATCAGCGCATACGCGGGCGGCGCCGTCCGCGTTCGACGTGAAGCCGTTCCCGTGTGTTCGACGGAAAGACGCTCACTTCGGTCGGTTGGTTGCCGGAAGCGGGCGTGAGCGATCTCAAGCCGGCACCCGGAGGGCACTGGTCAGGAACTTTTACGGGCAGAGCCGACCAATCAAGATCACTTAGAGGCGGGGGGCGGGCGCGTTGTCGGCGGCAGGTGCGAGGATGCCTCCAGCTACTGGCCGACGTGCCCGTGTGCGGTGGGGGGATCTGCGGTGGGGGACCGCGGCGCAGCCTCGTCCCCGTCGCGGACACCTGCGCGGAAGGGACCCCTGACGGCGATGCAGATCCGGCTGACCGTCGTAGACCCGCTGGGCCCGCCCTCGGAGCCGCGGGGGCGCGCCACGGCCTGCGATGTGCTGGTCACCGCGCCCGCCGGAACGGCGCTGGCCGCGGTGGCGTCGGGGCTGGCCGCGGCCGTCGGGGGAATCGGGGGCACCTCCCAGGGCGAGCGGGGCCGTGAGTCCGGCGGCGGCCAGATCGTGCTCTACGCGGGTACGGAGCGGCTCGACGCCCACCGCTGCACGCTGGGCGAGCCGCCGCTGACCGACGGCGCCGTGCTGTCCCTGGGCGCGCCCGCCGAGCCCGGTCCCGACCTGGACGACGTCTCGGCCCAGCTCCACGTGGTCGCGGGTCCCGACGCCGGCGGGGTGCACCTGCTGCACGGCGGGCAGATCCGCGTCGGCCGCTCCGCCGACGCCGATGTGCCCCTGGACGACCCGGACGTGTCCCGCCTGCACTGCGCGGTCACCGTCACTCCCGAGGGGCGCGTCTCGGTCGCCGACCTCGGGTCCACGAACGGCACGACGCTCGACGGCGTCCGCGTCGGCAGCCGCCCCGTCCCGCTCACGGCGGGCGCGCTGCTGCGCGTCGGCGAGTCCTCGCTGCGGCTCGCAGCGCCGGGGGGTCCCGGCGCGGTGGAGACGGCGCCGGACGGCGAGGGCCATGTGCGGGTACGGGCCGGGTCGTCGGCCCGCGCCGAAGACTCCGACGGGCGTCGCGGTACGGACGCGGCCGGCGCCGCCTCCCGGTGGGACACCGCAGCGGCGGCCGCGGGCGGCTCCCCCGCGCAGGGCTCGTCCTCCGCTGCCGCCGCGGGGCCGGACACCGGCTCCCCGGCGCCGCGGGGCACCTCGCAGCCGCGCGGTGCCGTGCCCCACGCGCGCGGGGAGAGCTCCTCCCTCGCCCGGGGCGGCGCGCTGCCGCCCGTGGGCGAGACGCACCACGCCTACGGAACCGCCGACTGGGGCGCCGCCGCGGGCGGTGTCCCCGGACCGGGAGCACCGGAACACGGACGGCCGGTCCCGCTCGCCGTACCGGAACAGGGCGGGGCGCCCCGGATCGAGAGGGGCCCCCGGGGTTCCGCGCCGGAGGGCCGTGGCAGCGGCGCTCCCCACGCCACGGACACCGATGACGGGAACGCGGGCGCGTCCGCCCGCGGAGCGGTTCGCCCGGGCCCGTACGCGGACTACGCGGACACGGACGGCCGGGAAACCGGTCGCGCCGAGGCGTACGCGCGCGATGAGGCCCACCCCGGAAGGTACGCGGGCTCCGACGGGCGGGAAGCCGGTCGCCCCGGCGGGTACGCCCGCGAGGAGACCCGCCCCGGCGGCTACGGGGACGCGGACGGCCGGGAAGACGGTGGACCCGGCGGGTACGCGGGTCCCGACGGGCGGGACGCCGGTCGTCCCGGCGGGTACGCGGGTTCCGAACGGCGGGACGCCGGTCGTCCCGGCGGGCACGCGGACGCGGACGGGCGGGAGGCCGGTCGGGCGGGCGCGTACGAGCGCGAGGACGGTCGCCCGGGCGGACACTCCGGCTCGGACGGGCGGGAGGACGGCCGGCCACGCGGACACGCGGACCCCGACGGGCGGGCCGGGGCCTCCGCTACCGGCCTCGGCGGTGGGGCCGGCGGAGCCGTTCCGGGGCCGCGCACCGGTACCCGGGACACCGACACCCCCGCCGGAGCGCGCAGGCGGGGCGGTATCGGCGCCTGGGCCCGGCGCCTGGCCGGCGGCCGCGGCGGGCCGGACCGGACCGAGCGGGAGACGTACGACGCCGGAGACCTCGCGGTCGAGGAGCTCCTCCCCGCCGTACCGCGCTCGCCCGAGAGCTGGCCCGACCCGGCGACCCTGCTGCTCACCGCCCTGGGCCCGGGCCCCCGGCTGTGGGAGCGGGGCCCAGGTCACGCCGAGGCGCTGACGGTACGGCTGGGCACGGCCGACCGGACGGCACCGGACGGCTCGGGCCTGCTGCCCGCGGTGCCGGTGACCGCCGGACTGCGGGAGGCCGGATCGCTGGGCCTGGCCGGACCGCGCGCCCGTCTGTCGGGCCTGGCCCGCGCGGTCGTCGCGCAGCTCGCCGCGCTGCACTCCCCCGACACCCTGGAGATCGTCCTCATCAGCACCGACCGGGCCCGCCCGGTCGAGGAGCGCACCGCCGAGTGGTCCTGGCTCGGCTGGCTGCCCCATCTGCGTCCCGCCCACGGCCAGGACTGCCGGCTGCTCCTCGCCTACGACCGTGAGCAGGCGGCGGCCCGCGCGGACGAGCTCCTGCGCCGCCTGGAGGACCACCTGGCGGAGGCCGGGGGCGCCCCCCGCGTCCGCGGCGCGCGGTCCGGGGGCGCCACGGTCCCGGCCGCCCGCTCCGGGACGCACGACGCCGGCCGCGGTCACACCGAACGCCCCGCCACCTCCGCCGACGGCGGCGGCGGCTCCCGGGGCCCGGCGCGAAGGCCCTCCTGGGCCCGGACCGACCCCACGGACGACGGCCACGACGGCCCGTACACGGTGGTGATCGTGGACGGGGACCCCGGCGGCGCCGATGTGCGGGAGGCCCTGACGCGCCTCGCGCACGAGGGCTCGGGCGCCGGGATCCATCTGGTGTGCCTCGCCGAGACCGCGGCGGCCTCCCCCGCCTCACCGGTCACGGAGACCTACGAAGCGGCGTGCGAGGCGTCCCCCGCGTTCCGCGAGTGCGGGGCCGTGGCGCTGCTGAGCGGGGACGTGGCCACCGCGCTGCGGCTGATGCGGGTCGCGCCGGGCGGTGACGGCGAGCCCGCCCCCGGGTCCCCGCGGTCCGGTTCCGCGCACACCGGCTCCCGGCAGGGCGGCCCCGCCGCCACCGGCCGGAGGTCCGCCGGGGGCGCGCGCACCGCGCCGCTGCCCGACGGAACCACCCACACCGGCATCCCCCACCCCGCGAACGCCGGCGGCCCGGCGCCGCGCACGGACCGCGGCGGCTCCGGGCAGCTCGCCCGGGGTCCCGTGGGACACGGCACCGTCGCCGCCGTGGACGCCGTGTCCCTGGCCTGGGCCGAGCGGTTCGCCCGGTCCCTCGCGCCGCTGCGCACGGACGGCTCGCTCGGGGACCGCCACACACGCGTGTCGGCACCCCTGCCGCAGACGGCGCGGCTGCTCGACGAGCTGGGGCTGGCACGGGCGACCCCCGCCTCCCTGATGGCGCGTTGGGCGGACGCCGCGGACGACAGCGAGGTGTTCGGCGGGCGGGCGCGGGCGGTGCTCGGCGCCGGTCCGCGCGGTCCCGTCGCCGTCGACCTGCCCGTCGAGGGCCCGCATCTGCTGATCGAGGGCCCGCCCGGCAGCGGCCGTACGGAACTGCTGCGCTCGGTCGCCGCGTCCCTGGCCGCGGCCGAACGGCCCGACCGGCTCGGGATCGTCCTGATGGACGGGCGCGACGGAAGCGCGGCCCACGGCGCGGCGGGCGCCGGGGAAGGCCTCCAGGTCTGCACCGACCTGCCGCACGTCACCACCCACCTCACGGCCAACGACCCGGTCCGGATGCGGGAGTTCGCCCAGTCGCTGAGCGCCGAGCTGAAGCGGCGCTCCGAACTGCTCGGCCGGCTCGGCTTCGCCGAGTGGCATGCCGGGCGGATCGTCCCCGGCCGGATCGTGACCCAGCGCTCGGGCGGGAGCTCCTCGGCCGGGACCTCGTCCCTGGGCGGCCCCGACCTGGACACGCCGTCGAGCTCGACGCTGCGGCTGCGTCCCGCCGCCGCACGGCAACAGGCCGAGCAGGGGCCCGCGCTGGCCCGGCTGGTCGTGGTCGTCGACGACCTGGACGCCCTGCTGGCACCGCCGCTCGGATCCCCGGGACGTCCGGCGGCCGGTTCGGTGGTCCGGGCGCTGGAGGCCGTCGTCCGGGAGGGCGACCGGCTCGGGGTGCACCTCGTGGCGGCGTGCGGCGCCGACGGTCGTACGGCCGCGTCGGAGCTGGCGCGTTCCGCCGCGCTGCGCGTCACGCTCGACGCGCCGACGCCCGGACCCGAGGAACCCGCACCGGGACGGGGCCGGCTGCGGCGTCCGGACGGCCGGGAGACCGCGTTCCAGGGCGGACGGGTCACGGGCCGCATCCCGCGGACGGCGACCCTGCGCCCCACGGTCGTCGCCCTGGAGTGGCACCGCATGGGCGACCCGCCGGCCCGCCGCCCGGTCCGCGAGCTGGGCAACGGACCGACGGACCTGGCCCTGCTCGCCAGCGCCCTGGAACGGGCCGCGCGTTCGGTCTCCGCGGCCGAGATGCCCTCCCTGCTGTAGCCCCGCCCGTCCGTACAGCGTCGCCCGCGCCCCGCGGGCACCACGAGACAGCGACCGCCGCCGCGCCCGCCCGTACGCACCACGGGCCGGCGCGGTGCCCGCGCGTCCCGGATCCGTGACGGGACGTCACGACCCGATCACGATCGCGTACTTGACGGCCCCGGCGGTCTTGCCGCCCTCGAACGAGCAGGCGTAGACCGGAGTGATCGGGGCAGCAGCCGCTTTGACGTTCGACGATGAACGAAGAACGGGGCAGTGATGCGCAGCATTCCTCAGATACGCAGGTCGCCCGGTCACTCCGCCCGCCGCTCCCGCGGAGCCGCGCGGGCCGCCGCGGCCGCGGTCGTCGCGGGTGCCCTCACCCTCACGGCCTGCGGTGGCGGGGGCGACGGCAAGAGCAAGGGCGGCGACGAGGGCAAAGGCACCCAGAGCGGCGGCAGCGGCTCCGTGACCCTGCCCAGGCTCGACGGCGCCACCCTGGAGGTCGCCGCCGTGTGGACCGGCGCCGAGCAGGCCAACTTCAAGAAGGTGCTGGCGGAGTTCGAGAAGCGCACGGGCGCGAAGGTCACCTTCGTACCGGCGCAGGACCCGATCATCAACTTCCTCGGCTCGAAGATCGCGGGCGGCGCGCCCCCGGACGTGGCACTGCTCCCGCAGGTCGGCGCGGTGAAGCAGGCCGTGGACAAGGGGTGGGCGAAGCCGGTCGGGCCGGACGCCCAGGCGCAGTTGACGAAGAACTACGCGCAGGGCTGGCAGGACCTCGGCAAGGTCGGCGGCAAGCAGTACGCCGTGTACTACAAGGCCGCCAACAAGTCCCTGGTCTGGTACAACGCCAAGGTCTTCGAGAACGCCGGGGCCAAGGAGCCGGGGACCTGGAAGGAGTTCCTGGCCACCGCGCACACGATCTACGACTCCGGTGTCACCCCCGTCTCGGTCGGCGGCGCGGACGGCTGGACACTCACCGACTGGTTCGAGAACGTCTATCTCTCCCAGGCGGGCCCCGAGAAGTACGACCAGCTCGCCCAGCACAAGATCAAGTGGACGGATCCGTCCGTGAAGGACGCCCTGACCACGCTGGCCCAGTTGTGGGGCGACAAGAGCCTGATCGCGGGCGGCCCGGACGGCGCGCTCCAGACGGAGTTCCCGGCCTCGGTCACCCAGACGTTCACCGGCGGCGACCAGCCGAAGGCCGGCATGGTCTTCGAGGGCGACTTCGTGGGCGTCAACATCGCGGAGACGAAGGCGAGGATCGGGACGGACGCGAAGGTGTTCCCGTTCCCGGCGGTCGGCGACAAGGCGCCGGTGGTCAGCGGGGGTGACGCGGCCGTCGTCCTGAAGGACTCGAAGGCGGCCCAGGCGCTGCTGACGTTCCTCGCCTCGCCGGACGCGGCCACCATCCAGGCCAAGCTGGGCGGCTATCTCTCCCCCAACAAGAACGTGCCCGAGTCCGCGTACCCGAACGCCGTCCAGCGGGCCATCGCCAAGGCGCTGATCGCGGCGGGCGACGACTTCCGCTTCGACATGTCCGACCAGGCCCCGCAGGCCTTCGGAGGGACGCCCGGCAAGGGCGAGTGGAAGGACCTCCAGGACTTCCTGAAGAACCCCAAGGACGTGGCGGGGGCCCAGGCGAAGCTCGAATCGGACGCCGCCGCGGCCTACAAGGGCTGATCCGGCGATGACGTCGGCGACGGCCGGGGACACCGCACCGGTGCCCCCGGCCCGTACACGCAAGAGCGTGACCGGGACCCGCAAGGCGGTGGTGGCGCTGTTCCTGCTGCCCGCCCTGGTGCTGCTCGGCGCGCTCGTGGTCTACCCGATCGGGTACTCGGTCGTGCGCAGCTTCTACGACCAGCAGGGCGACGGATTCGCCGGGTTCGACAACTACAAGGCGCTGTTCACGGACGACGGCATCCGCACCGCGCTCAAGAACAACGTCATCTGGGTGGTGTTCGCCCCGACGGTCGCGACCGCGCTGGGGCTGGTCTTCGCGGTGCTCACCGAACGGGTGCGCTGGGGAACGGCGTTCAAGCTGGTCGTCTTCATGCCGATGGCGATCTCGATGCTCGCGGCCGGCATCATCTTCCGGCTGGTGTACGACCAGGACCCGTCCAAGGGCGTCGCGAACGCGGTGTGGGTGGGGGTGCACGACACGTTCGCCCCGTCGTCGGCGTTCCCGAACGCCCACCCGGGAGGGCGGTCGCCGCTGGAGGCGGGGAAGGGCGGCTTCGTCACGCGTGACGCCGTGCACACCGGGCAGTCCGTCGCCCTGCCGCTGGTCGGTGTCGCGCCGGACCGGATGCCGCACGGCGCGAAGAAGGCGGTGCGGGCGGCCGCGGATCCCGGCAGGGTCACCGGCACGGCCTGGCAGGACTTCACCCGCGGGAAGGGCGTCGGCAGGCTCGGCCAGGTCGACCCGAGCGAGCTGGGCTACTCCGGGATGAGGATCGAGGCGGTCAAGGACGGCAAGGTCGTCGACTCGGCGACGGCGGGCGCCGACGGCACGTTCTCACTCTCCGGGAAGGCGGACGGAGCCCTGCTGCGGCTCCCCGCCGGCAATTTCAAGGAGCCCTACAACGGGGTGAACTGGCTGGGCCCGTCCCTGGTCACCCCCGCCATCATCGGCTCGTACGTGTGGATGTGGGCGGGCTTCGCGATGGTGCTGATCGCGGCGGGGCTCGCGGGCGTGCCGCGTGAGCTCCTGGAGGCCGCCCGGGTCGACGGGGCGAACGAGTGGCAGGTGTTCCGCCGTGTCACCGTGCCGCTGCTGGCGCCGGTGCTCGCGGTGGTCGCCGTGACCTTGATGATCAATGTGCTGAAGGTGTTCGACCTGGTGTTCATCATCGCGCCGGGCTCCTCCCAGGACGACGCGAACGTGCTGGCCCTGGAGCTATACCGCAAGGGCTTCTCCGAGGGCAGGCCGGGCGTCGCGAGCGCCATCGCGGTGTTCCTGCTCCTGCTGGTGATCCCGGTGATGCTCTTCAACGTGCGCCGGCTCAGGCGGGAGGTGCGGCGATGACCACGCACGCCGGACAGTTGACGAAGACCGCGCCCACGACGGCCGTGAACAGGGCGCGTCCCTCGCTCGGTTCACGGATCGCGAGCCGGGCGGGCGGCGGTGCCGTCCGCGTCATCCTGCTGCTCGTCGGCCTGTTCTGGCTGGTGCCGACGATCGGGCTGCTGCTCTCCTCGCTGCGCAGCCCCGAGGACATGAGCGGCAGCGGCTGGTGGAAGGTGTTCACCGCGCCCTCGCAGCTCACCCTCGACAACTACCAGCGGCTCCTGGAGAACAGCGACATCACCAACTCGCTGCTGAACACGGTGCTGATCACGGTCCCGGCGACGCTGCTGGTCGTGGTGATCGGCTCGCTCGCGGGCTACGCCTTCGCCTGGATGGAGTTCCCCGGCCGCGACTGGTGGTTCCTCGGCGTGGTCGGCCTGCTGGTCGTCCCCGTGCAGGTGGCCCTGATCCCGATCGCCGAACTCTTCGGCAAGCTGGGCATCTTCGGGTCGGTGACCGGCGTGGTCCTCTTCCACGTCGGCTACGGCCTGCCGTTCGCGGTGTTCCTGCTGCGGAACTTCTTCGCCGAGATCCCGAGGGAACTGCTGGAGGCGGCCCGGCTGGACGGCGCGGGTGAACTGCGCCTGTTCGCGCGGGTCGTGATGCCGCTCGGCGGTCCGGCGATCGCCTCGCTCGGGATCTTCCAGTTCCTGTGGGTGTGGAACGACATGCTGGTCGCGCTGGTGTTCTCCGACTCGGGGAGCCAGCCGATCACGGTCGCGCTCCAGACCCAGGTACGCCAGTTCGGCAACAACATCGACGTGCTGGCGCCGGGCGCGTTCATCTCGATGGTCGTCCCGCTGGCCGTGTTCTTCGCGTTCCAGCGGCAGTTCGTGTCCGGCGTGATGGCGGGCGCGGTCAAATAGGCAGGTGACAGGCGGATGTGAGGGGCGGGCCGGTCACCGGTCCGCCCCTGGCCGTTCACCCGGCATCCCCCGTACGCCACATCTGGCGTAACCAAGTCACCCCTTCGGCCGTTTTCGGGCAGGTATGCCCGCGCCGACCCATGGATGTCCCCGTGCCCAGGTTCAGTGTCATCGTCCCCGCGTACAAGGTTCAGGCGTACCTGCACGAGTGCCTCGAATCCGTGCTCGGCCAGTCGTTCCTGGATCTCGAACTCATCGCGGTCGACGACTGCTCACCGGACGCCTGCGGGGCGATCATCGACGAGTTCGCGGACCGCGACCCCCGTGTGCTCGCCGTGCACCTCCCCGAGAACGTCGGTCTGGGGCTCGCCCGCAACGCCGCTCTCGAACGGGCCACCGGCGACTACCTGATCTTCCTGGACAGCGACGACACCCTGACCCCCGGCGCGCTGCGGGCCGTCGCCGACCGGATCGAGGAGACGGGCGACCCGGACGTCCTGGTCTACGACTACGCGCGCACGTACTGGTCGGGCGAGGTCGCGCGCAACCAGGCCTCGGCCCAGCTCACCGAGGAGGGCCCCGCGCCGTTCCGGCTGGAGGAGCGCCCCGGGCTGCTGCGGCTGCTGATGGTGGTGTGGAACAAGGCCTACCGCCGCGAGTTCGTCGAGCGCACGGGCCTGCGCTTCCCGCCGGGCTACTACGAGGACACGCCCTGGACGTATCCGGCGCTGATGTCCGCCGGGACGATCGCGACCCTCGACCGGGTCTGCGTGCACTACCGCCAGCGGCGTCACGGCAGCATCCTCGGCACCAGCAGCCGCAAGCACTTCGACGTCTTCGAGCAGCACGACCGTGTCTTCGCGCATGTCGCCGCGCACCCGGAGCTGGACCGGTGGCGTCCGGCGCTGTTCCTGCGCATGGTCGAGCACTTCGCCACGGTGTTCGTGAAACGGGGCCGGCTCCCGCGCTCGGCCCGGGCCGAGTTCCTGCGCAAGGCCCGTGCGTACCACCGCCGTTACCGCGTCCCGGGCGCCTCCGCCGCCCCGCGCTCCCGGCTGCGGCACGTGCTGGTCGGTCTCGGCGCGCATCGCTCGTACCGGCTGCTGTCCTTCCTGTCACGGATCCGCAGGAGAACCGTGCGGCTCGCCGCCGCGCTGCGGCGAGCGGTGCGCGGCGCCGCCCTCCAGCTCCACTACCGCGTCCAGCTGCGTCTCCCGCTGCGCGCCGACCACGCCGTCTTCTCCAGCCACGGGGGCCGGGGCCACGGCTGCAACCCGGGGGCCCTGGAGTCCGCGTTCCGCAGCTTCGCGCCGCACATCCGCACGTCGTGGATCGCGCACCCCGAGCACCGGCACACGGTCCCGGACAGGACCCGGCCGCTGTCACCCGGCACGGCCGGGTACTGGACGGCGCTCGCCCGCTCCAAGTACCTGATCAACAACGTCGACTTCGACCGGCGGCTGGTCAAGAGACCCGGCCAGATCATGATCCAGACGCAGCACGGGACACCGCTCAAGCGGATGGGGCTCGACCTCCAGGACCGCCCGGCCGCCGCGCGCGGCACCGACTTCGCCGAGCTGCTGCGCGGTGCCGACAAGTGGGACTACTGCCTGTCGGGCAACCGCCACTCCACGCTGGTCTGGGAACGCGTCTTCCCCTCCTCGTACACGACGCTGGAGTACGGGCTGCCCCGCAACGACGTGTTCCAGCACGCGACGTCGGCGGACGTGGACCGGCTGCGCGCGTCGCTGGGCATCCCGGCGGGCACGGTCGCCGTGCTGTACGCGCCGACGTTCCGGGACTACCGGCACGCCCGCCCGGCCGCCCTGGACCTGGAGCGGGTGCTGCGCCGGCTGGGCCCGCGCTTCGTCGTGCTGGCCCGCGCCCATCCCGCCGACGGTGCACCGCTCGCGGGGACGACGGACGGCCGGGTCATCGACGTCTCGGGCCATCCGAACGTCGAGTCGCTGTGTCTCGCCTCGGACGCGCTGGTCACCGACTACTCGTCCCTGATGTTCGACTACGCGGTCCTGGACCGGCCGATCGTCGTCCTCGTCGACGACTGGGAGGCGTACGAGGCGGCCCGCGGCACGTACTTCGACCCGCGCGCCTTCCCGCCGGGCGCCGTGGCGCGCGGCGAGGACGAGCTGATCGACGTGTTCGCTACCGGGGTCTGGCGGGACGCGCGCGCCGAGCGGCTGCGGGCCGCGTTCCGTGAGCGGTTCTGCCCCTACGACGACGGGCGGGCCGCCGAACGGGTCGTACGGCACGTGGTGCTGGGCGAGAGCGCCGGCCTGCCGCCGTTCGTGCCGTTCGCCGAGCGGCGCCCGGTCCCCTCGGCCGAGGCGGCCCTCGCGCGGGTGCCCGGCTCCGAGCGGCCGCTGGGGAGCGTTCCGGCCCCCGGCGCCGCCGTCCCCCTGTCCGAGACCCGCTGAACCGGAGTCCGCGTGTCCTCCAGTCCCTCGCGGCCCACGCCCACCCGGCCCTCCACCTGGCGGCCGACCGGGCGCCCCGGGCGATGAATCCCCCGTTCGGCGCCCCTTGAGAGAAAGAGCAGAATGCCCCGCTTCAGTGTCATCGTGCCCACCTTCGAAGTCGCCGGGCACCTGGCCCGCGCGCTGGACTCGGTCCTCGGCCAGTCCTTCGGCGACTTCGAACTGATCCCGGTCTGCGACGGGCCGGACTCCCCGGCCGCGCCGCTCACCGCCGCGTACGCGGACCGGGACTCCCGGGTGGTCCCGGTCCATTCACCGCCTTCGGGCGGACTGAGCGCGGCGCGCAACGCCGGGATCGCGGCGGCGACCGGCGCGTACCTGCTCTTCCTCGACGGCGACGACGATCTGGTGCCGGGGGCGCTGGCGGCCCTGGACGCGGGGCTCCCGGCGGACGCGGACGTCCTCTACTTCGGGCATCAGCGGGTGCACTGGTGGGAGGGCGAGTCCAGCACGCCCCCGCTCGACAAGGCCCCCGAGGTGCTGGGCGTGCACGTCCCGGCGTGGAGTGCCGTGTACCGCCGGGACTTCCTCGCGGAACACGAACTCACCTTTCCCGAGGGGCACTTCACGGACACGGGCTGGGGCGGACTGGTGACGGTGACCGCCGAGCGGTCGGCCGTGCTGCGCACGGTGTGCGTACGGCACCGTCTGCGCCGCCAGGGCAGCCGGCTGAACGCGCCGGGCGAGCACCACTTCGAGCTCCTCGACCAGATCGAGCGGGTCCTGGTGCGGGCCTCGGGGCGGACCGTGCCCGCGGCCAGGTCGAAGGCGCTGTTCGGCCAGCTCTTCTCCCAGGTCCTGAAGACGGCCGCGCACCCGGACCGGGTGCCCGCGGGCCGCCGCCGGGCCTTCTTCCGGCGGGCGGGCAAGCTCTACCGACGGCACCGGCCGGCCGGGTTCCGGGCCCCCGCGGGCAGCCTCGGGGTGCAGCACCGGCTGCTCGCGGCGGGCGCGTACAGCGCGTTCCGCGCGCTGCGCGGCACGAACCGGGCCGTCTCCGGTGTGCTGGGGCGCGTGCCCCGCGGGAAGACCCTGCGCCTCCGCGCGTTCTACGCCCTCCAGCTGCGCCGCCCCCTCGACGAGAACCTCGCGGTGTACTGCGCCTACTGGGGCCGGGGGTACGCCTGCAACCCGGCGGCGGTGCACGCCAAGGCCCGCGAACTCGCCCCGCACATCCGCTCGGTGTTCCTGGTCGAGCCCGAGGCGGTGGAGGCGCTGCCGAAGGACGTCGAGCACGCGGTGATCGGCAGCCGGCGCGGCTGGGAGGTGCTGGCCCGCGCCAAGTATCTGGTCAACAACGCCAACTTCGCCGACGGGGTGGTCAAGCGCCCCGGCAGCGTGCACCTCCAGACCCAGCACGGCACACCGCTGAAGAAGATGGGCGTCGACCAGTCGACGTTCCCGGTGGTGGCCGCGGCGACCGGCAGCTTCACGAAGCTGCTGGCCCGGGTGGACCGCTGGGACTACAACCTGTCCTCCAACCGGCACTCCACCCAGATGTGGGAACGGGCCTTCCCCGGCGGCTACGAGGCCCTGGAGTACGGCTATCCGCGCAACGACGTCTACTGCACGGCGACCGCCGACGACGTGGCGCGGATCCGTGAGCGGCTCGGGGTGCCCGAGGGCAGGACGGCGCTGCTGTACGCGCCCACGCACCGGGACTACAGCACCGGCTTCGAGTCCCGGCTCGATCTGGAGGCCTTCTGCGAGGAGATCGGCGAGCAGTTCGTCGTCCTGCTGCGCGCCCACTACTTCTACGACCAGGGCGGCGGGCGCGGCAGCGGACGGATCATCGACGTGACCGGGCACCGGTCCTCCGAGGACGTGTGCCTGGCCGCCGACGCGCTGATCACGGACTACTCGTCGATCATGTTCGACTACGCCAACCTGGACCGCCCCGTCGTCGTGTACGCGGACGACTGGGAGATCTACCGCGAGACCCGGGGCGTGTACTTCGACGTGACGCGGGAGCCGCCGGGCCGGGTGGCGCGCACCCCCGGGGAGCTGGCCGCGCTGTTCACCGACGGTTCCTACGCGGACCGGGGAGCCGCCGCGCTGCGGGCCAGGTTCCGGGAGCGGTTCTGCGAGTTCGACGACGGCAGAGCGGCCGAGCGGGTGGTCCGCAGAGTGCTGCTGGGCGAGTCCGCCGAGACGATCCCGCCCGTCCTGCCGCTCGCCGACCGCGTCCCGGCTCCCGCCGCGTCCACCCTCGTAAGGAGCTGACGTGCCCCGCTTCAGCGTCATCGTCCCCGTCTTCAAGGTGCAGGGCTTCCTGCGCGAGTGCCTCGACTCGGTCCTGGAGCAGTCGTACACGGACTTCGAGGTCATCGCCGTCGACGACTGCTCCCCCGACGGCTGCGGGGCGATCCTCGACGAGTACGCGGCCCTCGACCCGCGGGTACGGGTGCTGCACCTGCCGGAGAACGTGGGGCTCGGCCGTGCCCGCAACGCCGGGATGCCGCTCGCCGGCGGGGACTACCTCTTCTTCCTCGACAGCGACGACACCCTCACGCCGGGCGCGCTGGGCGCCATGGCCGACCGTCTGGAGGAGACCGCCGACCCGGACGTCCTGGTCTTCGACTACGCCCGCACCTACTGGTGGGGCGGCACCCGCAGGAACGTCCTCGCGCGGGTCCTCGCGGAGGCCGGTCCCGGCACCTTCACGGCGGCCGAACAGCCGGAGATCCTCGACCTGTTGATGGTGGTGTGGAACAAGGTCTACCGTCGCGCGTTCGTCGAGGCGGAGGGCTTCGCCTTCCCTCCCGGGTACTACGAGGACACGCCCTGGACGTTCCCGGTGATGCTCAGCGCGGAGCGGATCGCGACCCTGGACCGGATCTGTCTGGCCTACCGCCAGCGCCGCCAGGGCAACATCCTGTCCACCACCAGCCGCAAGCACTTCGACATCCACGACCAGTACGAGCGGGTCTTCGCGTTCGTCGGCTCCCGGCCCGAACTCGCCGGCTGGCGCCCGTATCTGCACCGCAAGATGGGCGAGCACTGCCTGGACATCCTCTCCAAGGAGGACCGGCTGCCGCAGGAGGACAAGGCCGAGTTCTTCCGGCTGACGGCCGCGCTCTTCCGCCGCCACAAGGCCGGTCCCGTGCCTCCCGAACTGCGGTTGCTGGAGGGCGGGTTCACGCGTTACCGGGTGCGGCGGCAGGCGGGCCGCGCGGGCCTGGAGCTGGGCCGGCGCGGGCAGCAGGCCCGCCGGGTGCTGGGCGCCCGGGTCAAGTACGGCTGGTCGGCGGCGCACGGCCACCGGCCGCTCGACCCGCACCTCGCGATGTACTCGGCGTTCTCGCACCGGGGGGTCCTCGGTGATCCCGCCGCCGTGTACGCCGCGGCACGTGAACTCGCCCCGGGGATGCGCGGGGTGTGGGTGGTGCGCGATCAGGAGCAGGCCGCGCTGCTGCCGCCGGACACCGAGCACGTCCTGCTCGACTCGCTGCCCTACCGCCGGCTCACCGCGCGGGCCACGTACTTCGTGAACAACGTCAACTGGCCCGGTTCCCTGGTCAAGCGCCCCGGGACCGTCCACATCCACACCCACCAGGGCACCCCGCTGAAGTACATGGCCGCGGACCTGCTGCACAAGCCGGGCGCGCGGCACGGCCTCGACGTGCCGCAGCTGCTGCGGCGCGCCGACCGCTGGGACTACAGCCTGGTCGCCAACCGGCACTCGGAGCTGGTCTGGGACCGTGCCTACCCCTGCCACTTCACCTCGCTGCGCAGCGGCAGTCCGCGCAACGACGTCCTGGTGCGGGCCCGGCCCGAGGACGGGGCGGCGGCCCGCGCCCGGCTCGGGATCCCGGCCGGGAACCGGGTGGTGCTGTACGCGCCGACGCGCCGCGAGTACGTGCGCGGCGGGCATGTGGACCGGCTCGACCTGGCCGCTTTCGCGCGGGACCTCGGAGCGGACCACACGCTCGTCGTACGGCTGCACCCCTCGCTCGCGGACGGTCCCGCGCGCGGGATGGGGCTGGCCGAGCTGCACCGGCGCGGGGTCGTGGTCGACGTGACCGACGAGCCCTGCGTCGAGGACGTGATGCTGGCCTCCGACGCCCTGGTGACGGACTACTCGGCCCTGATGTTCGACTACGCCAACCTCGACCGGCCGATCGTGCTCCTCGCCGACGACTGGGGCGCGTACGCGGCGAGCCGGGGCGCCTACTTCGACATCACGGCCGACGCACCCGGTCATGTGGCCACCTCGCAGCGGGAGTTGGCGTGGCTGTTCGCGTCGGGGGCGTGGCGGGACGGGGAGTCGGAGCGGCTGCGGGCCGGATTCCGTTCGCGTTTCTGCGAGTTCGACGACGGGCGGGCCGCCGAGCGGGTGGTGCGGACGCTGATGCTCGGCGAGCCGGCGGCGGCGCCGGACGCGGTCGTCCCGGTGCCCGCGCAGGCGGGCCACGACGTGCTCACCTCCTCATGAACGGCCCGGCGAACCAATCTGCGAGGGGACTCGTGAACGGATCCATGGACGGCCGGGCGCACGACCCGGCGAACGGCACCGCGAACGGCTCCGGCGGCGCCCCGCGTCCCGCGCGTTCCGGCCTGTTCCGGTGGCGGGTGCCGCGCGTACCGCGTTCGGCGCGTGGCCGGGTGATCCTGATCGCCGTCGTGTTCGCCGTCCTCCAGCTCGCCAACGTCACCGGCCGGGACACCCCCGACACCAAGAACTACCTGTCGTACGCGCTGGATCTGAGCGGCGTCGACAAGCAGCGGGCCGCCACCCTGACGATCGACTACGTCTGCGCGGGCAAGGCGTCCGTCGCCCGGCGCGAGCAGGCCGTGGACCCGGTGCGCTTCCACCGCGCGAGCCCCACCCGGCGGGTCGTCGCCGAGTGCCGGCGCGACCAGTGGCGCGGGGTGTCCGCGCGGCTGGCGGCCGGGCGGACGGCGGGGCACATCGTTCCGTTCATGCCGCCCCGTTTCATGCGGATCTTCGAGGTGCGGCCGGGGTATCCGGTGTTCCTGCTGCCGTTCGTCACCCTGCTGGGGGTGACCTGGGGCCTGTGGGCCTCGGCCGTCGTCGTGACGGTGGCCGGGGGCGTGCTCGTGTTCCTCCTGCTGCGCACCCTTCGCGTGTCCACCGGCGCGGCCCTGACCGGGCAGGCGCTCTACTACGTCCTGCCGTGCGGCACGACGGCGATGCGCCCGATGACCGAGGGCCTGATGATGGCCGTGACGCTGGCGGCCCTGTGGGGCTGCGCCCTGGTCCTGGAGGGCCGCGCGCGGGCCGGGACCTGGCTGGCCGGCGGCTCGCTGGCGGTCCTGTTCACGGTGAAGCACTCGCAGGCGCTGTTCCTCGGGCTGTGCCTGGCGGCCGCCTGTGCGCTGCTCCTGGCGCGCAGGCGGCGGTGGGACGGACCGCTGCGGACCCTCGGCGCGGTGGCGGCCGGCGGTGTGGCGGCCACCGTCGTGCTGGCGAAGCTGCTGCACTACCCGTCCCAGTCGGAGAGCGTGCAGGATCTGCTCACCGCGCACTACGCGCTCCCGGACCGCGTCCATCCGTGGCCGGAGTTCCTCCATCTGGAGGCGGCCTTCTGGATCGAGTGGACGCGACGCCAGCTGTGGGAGCCGCTGTTCCTCGCGGCGGTGGCGGCGGCCGGGTGGGGGGCGCTGCGCAGGCATCGCGCCTTCGCCGTCTTCCTGGTCGCGGCGGCGGGCACCGGGGTGCTCAACCAGGCCGCGCACCCGGACATCAACGTGTGGGGCGGGCGGCTGATCGTGCTGCTGTGGCTGCTGCCGGCGGTGGGGCTGCCGCTGCTGCTCGACCTGGTCGTCCGGCGGGCCGCGCGGCTGCCCGGCGGGCTGGTCCCTGGCCCGGCGCGCAGGGAGTCCGAGGTCGCCCGATGAGGTGATCGCGGGCTAGGCCGCCGACCGGGGCGGGCATATACGGCAGATGCCGGAAACCGAAGGCCCCTGCTCCCCCACCGCCCGATGAGCGCCGATGTCGTCACCCGGCGGGAGGCGGTCGGCGGCGCGACCGCGCTGCGCGGCCGTGGCACCTGGCGTCCGACGCCGTACCAGCTCTTCGGCGGCCTGTTCTGGCTGGTGATGACACTCGCCTACTGGCGGATCCCGCTGTGCTGCGACGCGGGCCAGCACGCGGCGGTCGTCGAACGCCTGCGGGCGGACCTGCTGCACCCGCGGCACCCGATGGCGGACCTGCCGGGCGCCGGCAGTCCCTACTACTCGCCGTACGCGGTGGCGCAGGGCGTCTTCGCCCGGCTGACAGGTCTCGGCGGCTGGGCGGTGGTGCGGCTGTCGGGGCCGGTCAATCTGCTGGTGCTGCTGACGGGCATCGGCCGCTTCACCCGGGTGCTGACACCCCACCGCCGGGCGCCGGTCCTGTGTCTGGCGGCGATGGTGCTGCTGTGGGGCACCGAGCGGGCCTGGTGGAGCGGCTATCTCGGGCTGATGTCGATGACGGGCGACCTCGGCTATCCGTCGACGTTCGCGATCGGGCTGGCGTTCTGGGCCTGGGCGTTCACGGCCCGGCGCGCGGCGGGCACGGGCGGTCCCGTCCGGTTCGTGGGCCCGGGCGGCCTCGCGAGCCCCTGGGGGTACGCGGCCCTCGGCGCCCTGTACGGGCTGATCCTGCTGGTGCACCCGATCACCTCGGTCGCGGCGGTGCTCGGCGGGGTGGCGTTCGTGGCGGGCGGGCAGCGCGGATGGCGTCCGGCGGTGGCGGTCCGCTGGCTGCTCGCCGGCGCCGTGGCCCTGCTCGTCGGGTACGCGTGGCCCTACTTCGACGTCCTCGCGCTGACCGGGGACCGCAGCGTGGACGCCATGCACGAGCAGCTGTACGACGGGATGCCCGGGCACTTCTGGCTCGCGCTGACCGGGGTGCCCGCGCTGTGGCTGCGGGCCAGGCGTTCCGGGACGGGCGAGGGGCGGGGCGCGGGGCCCGGGTGGCGCGATCCGCTCCTGCTGATGTTCGCGCTGGAGTGCGCGACGGTGGCCTACGGCTGGGTGAGTGGGCACTACACGTACGGCAGGATCCTCGGGCTCACGCTGGTGCCGCTCCAGTTCGCGCTCGGGGTGGAGCTGGCGCGGCCCGGGCCTTGGGGGCCGTGGCGGCGGCTGTTGGGCGGGGTGGCGGCGGCGGGCGCGCTGACCGGGTTCCTGACCGTGCAGGCGGGGGCGGTGGTGCCGCGTTCGCTGGACCCGGTCGGCTTCGACCAGCCGCCGCGGTGGCCGACGTACGACTGGGCGGCGCGGTACATCCGGCCCGGTGAGCCGGTCATCGCGGACGGGTACTACTCGGTCCATCTGCTCGCGGGCTACGGACCCGATCTCGTGGCGCCCGCCTGGCCCGACCCCTCCCTCGCTGAGGGCGAGCGGCGGCGCAGGCTCGCGGCGGTGCGGGCCTATCTCGCGCCGGACTCGACCCGGGCCGAACGTGCCGCCGTCGTCCGCAGGTACGGCGCCCGCTGGCTGCTGCTGACGCGCTGGCGGCCGGTGCCCGAGGAGGCGACGGTGGTGGCGTGGAGCCGGGAGACCGGGGAGGTGCTGGCCCGGATCGGTCCGGGTGCGAAGGCCGGTGCGGGGGTCCGCGCCGCTCGATGACGGCCCCCCGCACCGGCCCGCTCGGTGCCGGTTACTCGATGACGAGCTCGACCGGGATGTTCCCGCGGGTGGCGTTGGAGTAGGGGCAGACCTGGTGGGCCTGCTCGACCAGCTTGCGGCCGGTCGCCTCGTCCACGGTGTCGGGCAGCTCGACGCGGAGCGTGACGGCCAGGCCGAAGCCCTCGCCCTGCTTGCCGATGCTCACCTCGCCGGTCACGGCGGCCTCGGTGACGTCGACCTTCGCGGCGCGGCCGACCAGGCCGAGGGCGCTCGCGAAACAGGCCGCGTACCCGGCGGCGAACAGCTGCTCGGGGTTCGTGCCCTGGCCGCTGCCGCCCATCTGCGCCGGAATGCCCAGCTGGAGGTCGAGCGTGCCGTCGGAGCTGACGGCACGGCCCTCGCGGCCGTGGGTGGCGGTGGCGACAGCGGTGTAGAGCGCGTCCATGGGGACCATCCCTCTCAAGTCGGATCAAGCCGGAGTCCTCGCGGGGTCGCCTTCCGGCGGCCTCACGAACAGAATTAGAGCACGCAATTCAGTTGTGCACAACTGAATTGCTCGCCAGGTCTATCCTGGGGGCATGAGCGCAACACCCGCCCCGGGCGCCGGGGCCCCCGCCGCAGGGGACTTCCTCCGCCTCGACGAGCAGATCTGCTTCTCGCTGAACGCCGCCTCGCGCGCCTTCGGCGGCGTCTACCGCGTCCTGCTGAAGGACCTCGGGCTCACCTATCCGCAGTACCTGGTGATGCTGGTGCTGTGGGAGCACGGCGAACTGCCCGTGAAGAAGGTCGGCGAGCATCTGCGGCTCGACTCGGGAACGCTGTCGCCGCTGCTGAAACGGCTGGAGGCGGCGGGTCTGGTGCGGCGGGAGCGCAGCGCGCGCGACGAGCGCTCCGTGCAGGTGGCCCTCACCGAGGAGGGGTCCGCGCTGCGGGGGCGGGCGGAGGACGTGCCGCGCCGGATCGCGGCGGCTACCGGGGCGGACCTGGAGGAGATCCGGGAGCTCCGGGCCCGGCTCGACCGGCTGACGGCGGCCCTGGACGAGGCCGCGCCGGCGGAAGCGGCCCGGTCCGGGGCAACGGGATGTGCGTAGGCCGGCGCAGATAGAGGCGCAGCGTCACTCCGCGGCTGACGACCTGCTCGGCGGGCACGAACCGCCCGCCGAGCACGGCGAGCTTGAGCCGCTCGCCCGCCTCGGCGGGACGCCAGGTCCGGCGCGTCGCGAACGGGGCGGCGACCACCCAGACCCGGTCGAGCCGGTCGAGTCTGCGGCGCAGTTCGGCGGGTCCCGCCTCCCGGCCGTACAGCGTTCCCGAGGCGGGCGCCGGAACGGCGAGGGCGATGTCACGGATCCCGCGGAAGCCCCGCGGGTAGGCCAGGGCCGCGCGCCGGGCGAGGGAGGGCAGGAACAGCACCGGGTCGCCGGGGCGCAGTTCGGCGCCGGCGAGGGCGGAGACGGCGGCCAGGTTGTCGGGCCGCCGGTCGGGACTGCGGTCCTCGCGCAGCAGCGGGAGCTGGACGGCGAGGACGAGGGCCACGGCGAGGACGCCGGTGGTGACCGCGTGGGGCAGCAGCCGCGGCAGTCTCGCCGCGAGGTGGTCGGCCCCGGCGGCGGCGAGCAGCGGGGCCCCGGCGAGGGCGTACAGGACGTAGCGCTCGTCGTAGAGCGGCCGCCAGTGCGAGACCGTGAGCAGTACCGCCGGGGGGACGCTCACCAGGGGCAGGGCGACGGCCGGGAGCGAGAGCGTGCCGCGCGGGGTCCGTTCGGGCCTGAACGCGAGGGCGACGAGGACCAGATAGGGGACGGTCACGAGCCGGGCCGGTCCGGTGAACAGCCCGAGCAGGCGTTCGGCGCTGGCCGGATCGGTGCGGGCCAGCCAGGCGACCTGCGCGGACTGGCCGTGGGAGACGTGGACCAGGGGTGCGAGCGCCAGGGCGACGGCCGCCGCGGCGAGGGCCCAGGCCCGCCACACCCGGGCCGGGACCCGGGCGAGCGCGAGCGTGACGGCGTGGGCGAGGAGCAGGAGCAGGGCCATCTCGTGCAGCAGACAGGTGACGGCGGCCGTGACCGCGTACGCGCACCAGGGTCCGGGACGGGCGGACCCGGCCGCCCGCACCAGCAGCAGGGTCGCGCCGGCGGCCCCGGCCGCGACGAGCGCGTAGGAGCGGCCCTCCTGGGCGAAGTGGCCGGTCATGGGGGTGACGGCGTACAGCAGGCCCGCCCACAGGCCGACGCGCGGACGGCTCAGGCGCACCCCGAGCGCGGCCACCAGTCCGGCGGTCGCGGCGGCGCCGCAGACGGAGGGCAGGCGCAGGGCGGTCTCGCCGGGGTACGGGGCGAGGACGAGGTGCATGAGCAGGTAGTACAGGCCGTGCACGGCGTCCACGGTGTGCAGCAGGTGCCAGATCTGCGGCACGGACCGCCGCGCGACCTGGAAGGTCACCGCCTCGTCGCGCCACATGCCGCCGCGGTCGAGCCCCCACAGGCCGATCGCGAGCATGGCCAGGACGGGCACCAGCACGGACAGGACGACGGCCGCCGTCCCCGGGCACCGGGCCGCCGGGCGTCCCGCCGTCCGGCGCGCCTCCTGCGGACGCCGCGTCACCGGACGCCCCGCCGACGGCGGCCGGACCGCCGGCAGCCGGACCGCCGGGCGCCCGGCCGATGGCCGCCGAGCGGTCGGCAGCCTCATCCACGCATGCAGCATGGGGCATATTTTTTGCTATTAAACAACCTTTGACCGGTATCGACGCGTATTGCACGTGATGCCCCATCCATGCGGCTTACGATCCGGGCTTGATGAGCGCCTTCCGGAACCACCGCGTGCCCGCCCTCGCCGCCGCCTGGCTCGTCAGCCGTGCCCTGATGCTGTGGCTCCTGGCCCATGACCGACTGGCCCCGCTGGGCGGGGGCGGGGTGTCCCGCGAGGTGCGCCGGCTGTACTTCCACTGGTACGGCGTCCTGTCGCAGGGCGCGTTCCCCGCGGGCGACCGGCTGTGGCAGTACCCGCCGGGCGCCGGCCCGGTGCTGCTGGCACCCGGGCTGCTGCCGGGGCTCACGTACTTCACCGCGTTCGTGGTCTGCACCCTCGTTGCGGACGCGGTGATCGCCGCGGTCCTCACCCGCGCGGGGCTGCGGCCCGGCCGCAGTACGCGCGGCCCCTGGCTGTGGGTCCTGAGCCTGCCGCTGCTGCTGAACGTCCCGCTCGCCCGGTACGACGTGCAGGTCACCGCCTTCGCCGTCGTGTCCCTGCTGACGCTCTCCCGCCGCCCGCGCGCGGCCGGGGCCTTCGCCGCGGCGGGCGCCCTGGTGAAGGTCTGGCCCGCGCTGGCGCTGATCGGCACCCCGCCCGGCCGCACCGCCCGGCAGGTGTGGACCTCGGCGGCGCTCACCGCGGCCGCGCTGCTCGCCGTCCTCGCGGCCGCCTTCAGCCACCCGTTCGACTTCCTGCGCCAGCAGAGCGGCCGGGGCGTCCAGATCGAGTCGCTCGGCGGCACGGTCCTGGGCTTCGCGCGTCACGCCGGCTGGCCGGGGACGGCCCGCTACCAGTACGGCGCGATGGAGTTCGTCGGCCCGTACACCGGCGTGGTCGCGGCCTGCTCGCTCGCCCTGACGGCCGCCGCGTTCGCGCTCGTGCTGCTGTGGCGGGTGCGGGCACGCCGCTGGACGAGCGCCACCCCGTACGACGCGGCCCTCACGGCCGTCCTGCTGTTCACCGTGACGAGCCGGGTGATCAGCCCCCAGTACATGATCTGGCTCCTCGGCCTGGCCGCCGTCTGCCTGACCTCGCGGCAGACCACCCAGCGCCCCGTCGCCCTGCTGATCCTGGCGGCGACGGCCGTCAGCTCCGTGGCGTACCCCGGGATGTACGGCGAAGTGGTGCGCAGCACCTGGACGGGCTGTCTGCTGATGCTCGTACGCAACGGCCTGCTGGCGACGGCGGCGGGAGTGTCTTTCGTACGACTGTGGCGGTCGGGGCTGTCCACGGCCACCCCGCGCCATCAGGTCCCGGCCGGCCGGGAGCACGGCACACACCGGATTCCCTCCGGGCTCCGAACAAGACAGTGACTGCCTCTTAACGGAGAATTACCCGCAATACTTACGATTCCGGCTCGTGGATCACATGAAACCTCACCAGGCGCAGGTCGGCGTCGTCGTCATCGGGTACGACGACGCCGCCCATGTCGCGGACGCCGTGCGCTCGGCGCTCGCGCAGGGTCCGGCCGTGCGCGAGGTCATCGCTGTGGACGACTGCTCGACGGACGGCAGCGGCGCCCTCCTCGACTCCCTCGCCGAGGCGGAGCCGCGCCTGACGGTGATCCACCGGCAGGTCAACAGCGGCGGCTGCGGCAGCCCGCGCAACGACGGCATCGACGCGGTCTCGGCCCCGTACGTGATGTTCCTGGACAGCGACGACGTCCTGCCGCCCGGCGCGGTGGACGCGCTGCTCCGCTCCGCCGAGGAGCACCGGACCGAGGTGGCGGCCGGACTGTGCGTGCGGCGCGAGCTGCCCTCGGGCCGCGAGGTGCCCTGGGAGCGCGCGCTCTACGCGCGGCCCACCCTCATATCCCGGCCCTCGCGCCGCCCACGCCTCACCCACGACACGCTCTGCGTCAACAAGCTGTACCGCACCGACTTCCTGCGCGAGCACGGCATCCGTTTCCCCGACGGCCGCTACCCCTACGAGGACTTCGTGTTCACCGCGCGGGTGCTGGCCGCCGCGCCGCGCATCGTCCTGATCCCCGAGACGGTG
Organism: Streptomyces sp. NPDC127038; assembly: GCF_042725875.1. Classification (NCBI taxonomy): domain Bacteria; kingdom Bacillati; phylum Actinomycetota; class Actinomycetes; order Kitasatosporales; family Streptomycetaceae; genus Streptomyces; species Streptomyces sp. NPDC127038. The sequence continues at coordinate 28,341 of NZ_JBHXDQ010000094.1, forward strand.
TACATCTGGCACGTGCGGCGCGGCGCCGACCGCCTGTCGATCTCGCTCGACCGCGCGGACATGGCCAACTGGCAGGCGCGGACGGAGGCGAACCGGGCCGCGTACGAGATCCTGCTGAACGCGGGCGAGAAGCAGCTCGCGCGGGCCGTGCACGCCAAGTTCCTCGACCACGAGCTGCGGATGTACACCCGCGAGCTGGAACTGCGCACCCCCGAGTACCGGACCGCCTGGTGGGAACACACCCGGGCGTACCTGTCGACGTTCGACGCGGCCGACTTCACCGTCAATCCCGCCGCCCCCGGCCGGCTCCTCGCCCGGGTGATCCTCGCCTGTCCCACCCCGCGCGACCTGCCCCGCCTCAAGGAACTCGCCGCCCGCCCGGCCCGGCTGCTCCCGCCCTACCCGCGCGACGGCGAGGGCGTCCCCGTATGGTCCGCCGACCTCCCCGAGGTGACCCTGGAGCACCTCCAGGGGCGGGCCGGCCATCTGCTGCCCATGGCCGTCGACGCGGAACTGCGCCCCCGCGTGCGGGGCACCCGGCTGCGGCTGCGCCTGCACGAGCTGTACGGGCGCATGGCCGAGGCCGGTCCCGGCTCGGTGGACGTGGAGTTCGTCCACCGGGAGGAGGGGCGGGTGGGCCTGACCGGCACGGCGGTCCTGGTGGCCGACCGCTACGGCGACTCCTGGTCGGCGGAGACACCGGTGGACCTGTCGGCGCTGGGCGCGGGCGTCTGGGATCTGCGCATGACCGTGCGTTTTCGCGACGGCACGAGCCGGGAGGTGTCGGCGCACGCCCTCGACGGACCCGGACTGCTGGGCCGCCACGCGATCCCGGACGTCCGCCACGGCGTGCTCCTCGTCCAGCCGTACCGGACGCACGCGGGGTCCCTGGGCCTGCGGACGGCGTCCGGTTGGCGAGGAATGACCGAAGTGGTGTCGCGGCGGCTCAAGCGCCTGCTTCACTGATACGGGCTCGCCCCTCCCCTCCCGCTCGCTCGCTCACTTCACTCAGTTCACTCAGTTCACTCACGAGGAAGAACGGCCGCACATGACCTGGCTGATCACCGGCGGCGCCGGTTACATCGGAGCGCACGTCGTCCGCGCACTGCGCGAGGCGGGCGAACAGGCCGTGGTGTACGACGACCTGTCCACCGGGCGGGCGGAGCGGGTGCCCGCGGACGTCCCGCTGGTGGTCGGCTCGACCCTGGACGGCGACCTGGTGGCCCGGACGCTCGCGGAGCACTCCGTCACCGGGGTCGTCCACCTGGCGGCGAAGAAGCAGGTCGGCGAGTCCGTGGAGCTGCCCCTGCACTACTACCGGGAGAACGTCGAGGGCCTGCGCGTCCTGCTGGACGCGGTGACCGCGGCGTCCGTGACCGCGTTCGTGTTCTCGTCCTCGGCCGCCGTCTACGGGATGCCGGACGTGGACCTGGTGACGGAGGAGACCCCGTGCGCGCCGATGAGCCCGTACGGCGAGACGAAGCTGGCCGGCGAGTGGCTGGTGCGCGCGACGGGCCGGGCGACGGGCCTGTCCACGGCGTGTCTGCGCTACTTCAACGTGGCCGGAGC
>NZ_JBHXDQ010000095.1:0-29394 GCF_042725875.1 Streptomyces sp. NPDC127038
AGGTGTGGGCGTCGGTGGCGACGGCCATCGATGTACCGGCACGGCCCCGACGGCCCGGATCCCGGCTGCGGGTGCGTCCCTATTTCGGCTCCGGCCAGTGCCACTTTCAGCTCCGGCCGGGGAAAATTTCAGCCCCTCCGGCGTTTGAGGAGCGGGGGTCCGGGGGCGGAGCCCCTGGGTACGGGTTGGGTAGGGGCGGAGGGGGCGAGAGAAACGTGGGGCGGCAACCAACCGGTGCCGGGACCCGCTCGCCCCCGGCCGCAGGGAACGTCAGAGTGCTTCCGCCGCCGGCTTCACCATGCCGCGGACCGTGCGGGACTTGACGAAGGTGCCCAGGGCCGTCATGTCCCACTCGCCGGAGAACTGCTTGATGAGCTTGGCCATCATGACGCCCGTCTGGGCCTCGGCGTGGGTGAGGTCGAAGCGGACGAGCTCCTCGCCGCTGGCCGCGTCGACCAGGCGGCAGTAGGCCTTGGCCACGTCGGTGAACTTCTGGCCGGAGAACGAGTTGACCGTGAAGACGAGGGCGGTGACCTCCTGGGGGAGGCGCCCGAGGTCGACGGTGATCACCTCGTCGTCCCCGCCGCCCTCGCCCGTGAGGTTGTCGCCGGAGTGCTTGATCGCGCCGTTCACGATGGAGAGCTTGCCGAAGTAGCAGCTGTCGATGTGGTTGCGCTGCGGCCCGTACGCGATGACCGAGGCGTCCAGGTCGATGTCCGAGCCGCGGAACGCGGGTTCCCAGCCGAGGCCCATCTGGACCCGGGACAGCAGCGGGGCGCCGCCCTTGACCAGGGACACCGTCTGGTTCTTCTGGAGACTGACCCGGCCCTTGTCGAGGTTGATCTTGCCCGTGGCCGCGGGAGGCGCCGGGGGCACCGGCGGGACCGGGGGAGCGGCCGGGGGCTGGGGGGCCACGGCCTGGGGGGCCGCCGCCGGAGGCTGCGGCACGGGGGCCGGCTGGGCGGGTTCCTCCACGCTCACGCCGAAGTCGGTGGCGATGCCGGCCAGGCCGTTCGCGTAGCCCTGGCCGACCGCGCGGGCCTTCCAGGCGCCGTTGCGGAGGTAGACCTCGACGATCACCAGGGCCGTCTCCGAGCCCAGCCGCGGCGGGGTGAACGTGGCCAGGACCGTGTTGTCGTCCGCGTTGCGGATCGTCGCGGTGGGTTCGATGCCCTGGAACGACTGTCCCGCCGCGTCGGGGCTCGCCGTGACGACGATCTTCTCGATGCCCGGGGGGACCGCGGCCGTGTCGACCGTGATCGCGTCGGGGCCCGTGCCGCCGCCGGAGCGGTAGGTGACACCGGGGCCCGTGGGCTGGTTGTAGAAGATGAAGTCGTCGTCGGAGCGCACCTTGCCGTCGGCGGTGAGCAGCAGGCTCGACACGTCGAGCCGCACCGGGGCGGTGACGTCCACCGTCACGCGGGAGACGGGGAGAGGGATGTTCGAGCCGGGCGTCATAGCTGTCATGCCTGGGGTAACGAGCGGAGGTGCTTTACCGTTCCCTTACTCAAGGGTAGGGACTCAAGGGTAGGGATGGGGGGGCAGGCCCGGGTGGGTGAGTGTGCGCGCACCTCACTCAGGGCAGGTGCGCGCACGTCCCTCAGGGCACCACGACGATCTTGCGGCCAAGGCCCGAGGCGAACCGGTCCAGGGCCTGCGGGTAGCTCGCCAGCGGGAGGCGGTCGCTGATGAGGACGGACGGGTCGAGGACGCCCGCAGCGAAGAGTTCCGCGGCCCGTTCGAAGCTGTGCAGGACGGCCATCGAGCCGGTGATGGTGATCTCCTGGTTGTAGATGCGGTACGGGTCGACGGTCACCCGGGTCGCGTAGTCGGCGACGCCGAACTGGAGGAAGGTGCCCGCCTTGGCGACCCGGCCCAGGCCGTCCTGGATCGCCGCCGCGTTGCCCGTCGCGTCGACGACCACGTCCCAGCCCTGCGGGCGGTCCAGTTCGGCGGGGTCCGCCGCCGCTCCGGAGACCCCGAGCAGCCGGGCGGTGGCCAGCCGTTCGGGGTTCACGTCCACGACGTCCACGCGGGCCGCGCCGGTGCGCTTGGCGAGCTCCAGCATCATCAGGCCCATCGTCCCGGAGCCGTAGACCAGCACGTGGGCGCCTAGCCGGGAGCGCAGGACGTCGTAGCCGCGGACGGCGCAGGAGAGCGGTTCGATCAGGGCCGCGTCCTGGACGGCGACGTGCTCGGGGAGCTTCACGCAGTTCGCGGCGGGGGCGGTCGCGTACTGCGCGGCGCCGCCCGCGGTGGTCACGCCGATCGCGGCCCACCGCTCGCAGAGGTTGCCGTGGCCCGTACGGCAGTAGCGGCACTCGTGGCAGTGGAGGGAGGGGTCGACGGCCACCCGGTCGCCGACGGCGAGTTCCGTGACCCGGGTGCCGACGCCGACCACGACGCCGGCGAACTCGTGGCCCGGCACGATCGGCAGCTCGGGGGCGAACTCGCCCTGGAGGATGTGCAGATCGGTGCCGCACAGACCGCAGGCGGCGACCTCGACGACCACCTCGCGGGGGCCCGGCGTCGGGTCGGGGACCTCGGACACGACGGCTCGTCCGGCGGACTCGATGACTGCGGCCTTCATTTCACGGCTCCGAGTGACAGGCCCTGGACGAGTTTGTCCTGGGCGGCGAACCCCGCGGCGAGCACCGGCAGGGAGACGACGAGCGACGCGGCGCACACCTTCGCCAGGAACAGGCCCTGGCTGGTGATGAATCCGGTCAGGAAGACGGGGGCGGTCCCGGCGACCACTCCCGTCAGGACCCGGGCGAAGAGCAGCTCGTTCCAGCTGAAGATGAAGCAGATCAGGGCCGTCGCCGCGATGCCGGGGAGGGCGATGGGGGCGACGACACGGGCCAGCACGGTGGGCAGCCGGGCGCCGTCGATGCGTGCCGCCTCGATCACGGCGACGGGGACCTCGGCGAGGAACGACTGCATCATCCACACCGCGATCGGCAGGTTCATCGAGGTGTAGAGGACGACGAGCAGCCAGATGTTGTCGAGCGTGCCGGTGTCCCTGGCGAAGAGGTAGACGGGGAGGAGGCCCGCCACGACCGGCAGCATCTTGGTCGACAGGAAGAAGAAGAGGACGTCCGTCCACTTCTTCACCGGGCGGATGGAGAGTGCGTAGGCCGCGGGGAGGGCCAGCAGCAGGACGAGGGCGGTGGAGGTCACGGAGGCGACCGTGGAGTTGACGAGCGCGGGCCAGGGGCTCGCGCCGCCGCTCGTGCCGAAGAAGTCGCGGTAGCCGTCGAGGGTGAGGGCGGCGCCGAAGGCGGGCGGGTTCCTCGCCGCGTCCGGTTCGGAGTGGAAGGAGGTCAGGGCCATCCAGGCGAGGGGCAGGAAGAACACGACGCCGAGCGCCCAGGCGGCCAGGCCCAGGCCGGCGCCCCGCGCGCGGCGGGGGCGGACGGGTGTGGCGGTGCTGCTCATCGGCGGGACCCCTCCTCGCGGAACAGGGACGACACGACGCGCAGGGCGAGGGTCGCGATGACGATGGAGCCGAGGACCACCAGGACGCCCGCGGCGGATGCGAGGCCGTTCTCGTGGGCCTGGTAGAAGCTCTGGTACACGGTGTAGGGCAGGTTGGCGGTGCCCAGGCCGCCGGAGGTGATCGTGAAGACGGCGTCGAAGTTCTGGACGATGTAGATCGAGCCGAGCAGGGCCCCCAGTTCGAGATAGCGGCGCAGGTGGGGGAGGGTGAGATGGCGGAAGATCTGCCAATCGCCGGCGCCGTCGACGCGCGCCGCCTCGATCTGCTGGTGGTCGCGGCTCTGGAGGCCGGCGAGCAGGATCAGCATCATGAACGGCGTCCACTGCCAGACCAGGGACGCCTCGACGGCGAGCAGCGGGGTGTTCGAGATCCAGTCGGGCTGGGGTCCGCCGACGATGTGCAACAGGCCGTTCAGCAGGCCGTATTCGGGGTTGAAGAGCAGGTGTTTCCACAGCAGGGCCGCGGCGACCGGGACCACCAGGAAGGGTGCGATCAGCAGGGTGCGGACGATGCCGCGGCCCTTGAACCGGCGGTCCAGGAGCAGCGCCAGGGCCAGTCCGAGGGCCAGCGAGACGATGACGACACCGGCGGTCAGCAGGACCGTGGTCCAGAGGGAGTGCCGCAGGTCCGCGTCGGTGAGGACCTGCGTGTAGTTGCCGAATCCGGTGAAGCGGCGGGCCTTGGGATAGAGGGAGTTCCAGTCGAAGAACGAGATCACCAGCGTGGCCACGAAGGGCAGTTGGGTCACCGCGATCATGAAGATCAGGGCCGGGAGCAGGGGGCCGCGGGTGGCCCAGGCGCGCAGCCGGGCCGAGGGCTGTCCGTGGGTGCGTACGGGGGGAGCGGCCACGCGGGCCGTCGTCGTGGCGGTCATCGTCCCTCGTACTCCTCGGAGATCTTCTCGGCGAGCTTCTGGGACCTGTTCAGGGCCGTGGCGACGGACTGGCGTCCGGCGATGGCCGCACTGATCTCCTGCGAGACCTTGGTGCCGAGGTCGGTGAACTCGGGGATGCCGACGAACTGGATGCCGGGCGCGGGGCGCGGCCGGACACCGGGGTCCTCCGGCCGGGCGCCCTCGATGGCCGCGCGGGTCATGTCCTGGAAGGCCGCGGCCTGTTCGGTGTAGGCGGCGTTCGTGTACGTCGAGGCGCGTTTGCCCGCCGGGACGTCGGACCAGCCGGCGGTGTCGCCGACGAGTCGTTCGTAGCCCTTGCCGGAGGCCCAGGAGATGAACTTCCAGGCCTTGTCCGGGTTGCGGGAGGCCTTCTGGAGTCCCCAGGCCCAGGTGTAGAGCCAGCCGGAGGAGGCGGTCCTCTCGACGGGAGCGGGGACGTAGCCGAGTCTTCCCCTGACCGGGGAGTCCTTGGCCTCCAGCAGGCCGGCGGCGGAGGTGGCGTCGTACCACATGGCGGTCTTGCCCTGGGTCATGTTGTTGAGGCACTCGGCGAAGCCGGACTGGGCCGCGCCGGACTCGCCGTGTTCGCGGACGAGGTTCACGTAGAAGCGGGTCGCCTTCTCGAACTCGGGTGAGTCCAGGCGTGCCTTCCAGTCCTTGTCGAACCAGGTGCCTCCGAAGGTGTTGACCACGGTGGTGAGGGGGGCCATGAGTTCGCCCCAGCCGGGGAGGCCGCGCAGACAGATGCCCCGCATGCCGGGTTCGGCTCCGTCGGCCGCGGCGGCGAGCCTGCCCACCTGGTCCCAGGTGGGGTGCGCGGGCATGGTCAGGCCCTTCTTCGCGAACACGTCCTTGCGGTACATCAGGAAGGACGACTCGCCGTAGAACGGCTGCCCGTAGAGCTTTCCGTCGGCGGCGGTCAGGGACTGGCGCATCGGTTCGAGGATGTCCCGCTCGTCATAGCCGGGGTCCTTGGCGACGTACGAGTCCATCTCGTGCAGCCAGCCGTTGCGGGCGTAGATGGGTATCTCGTAGTTGGAGAGGGTGGCGACGTCGTACTGGCCCGCCTGGTTGGCGAAGTCCTGGCTGATCTTGTCGCGGACGTCGTTCTCCGGCAGGACGGTGAAGTTCACCTTGATGCCGGTCTCGCGGGTGAAGTGGGCCGCGGTGAGTTTCTGGAGCTCGGTCATCTGGGGGTTGTTGACCATCAGGACGTTGATGGAGTCGCCGCCGGAGCCCGTCCCGCCGGCCCCGGCCCAGCAGCCGGAGAGCAGCGGGGCGAGCAGCGTCCCTGCGGCGGCGCCGGCGAGCAGTGCCCGCGGTGGCCGTCGTCGGCTCGGGGTTCGCATGGATCGCTCCTGGACTTGGAGGGGGGTGAATGTGTCGATATCGGGCATGCGTGGGTGGGGTGCGGCCTCTGACGTGCCTACGTGCGTGTGCCGCCGGGGTCAGACCCGTACGACCTGCGGTCCCAGCAGCGCGTACCGGTGCGCCTCGGCCGCGGGCAGCAGGGTGCTGGTGACGATCGTGTCCAGTGCGCCGACCTCCGCGAACCGGCAGAAGCCGGCCGCCCCGAACTTGGTGTGCACGCCCACGAACACGGTCCGCCGCGCGGCCCGCACCGCCTGCGCCTTGACCTCGCCGACGGCCGGGTCGGGGGTGGTCAGGCCGTACTCGCGGGAGATGCCGTTGGCGCCGAGGTAGGCGAGGTCGACGACGAAGCCGGCCAGCATCTTCGTCGTCCAGTGGTCGACCGTCGCCAGGGTGCCCGGCCGCACCCGGCCGCCGAGCAGCAGCACGGAGACGTTGCCGGATCCGGCGAGCGCCCCGGCGACCGGGAGGGAGGCGGTGACCACGGTGAGCGGCCGGTCGGTGGGCAGTGCCGCGGCGATCAGCTGGGGGGTGAACCCCTCGTCGACGAAGACCGTCTCCGCGTCCCCGAGCAGCTCGGCCGCCGCGGCGGCGATCCGGCGCTTCTCGGGGACATGGCTGGTGGCCCGGTGGGCGAGCGTGGTCTCGAAGCCCGCGCTCTCCACGGGGCAGGCGCCGCCGTGCGTGCGGCGCACGAGCCCGTGGTCCTCCAGGGCGCGCAGATCGCGGCGCACGGTCTCCTTGGCCACGCCCAGGTCGGCGGCGAGCGCGGTGACGTCGACCGAGCCGGTGGCGCGGGCGACCCGCACGATCTCCCGCCGGCGCTCTTCCGCCGTCCTCGCGCCCATGCCGTCGCCTCCTTCGCCGCGGAGCTGCCCGTTCGGACTCATGGGGGAAGTTCTACAGCGGGCGCACCGCGCCGACCAGGCCTGTTGCGGGGCCGATGCTGCCCGGATGCGCCCGTTCGCGGGACGGCGTGCCCGTCGTGGACCTGCGCCGCCGCGGCGCGCGGCGGGGGATCGGGCACGGTCGGTGCCCGAACACGGGGGCGGGCGGGCCCGTTCGGTGCCCGCCCGCCCCCGTTCGCCGGTCCGGTGCCGGCCAAGTGGCGTGTCAGTACGGCCAGATGGGAGGGTCGTTCACGAAGTGCCCGCCGAGGAAGGCGTGCGCCGCGTTGCCCTCCTCCAGTTCGCCGTGCTCGGCGATCAGTTTCGCGGCGTACGGCTCCGAGTCGTCGCGCGGCTCGTAGCCGAGGGCCCGCGCGGACGAAAGGTCCCACCACAGGCGGGTGTTGGCGGAGGAGCCGTAGACGACCGTGTGCCCCACGCCCTCGGCGGTCAGGGCCGCGTGGAAGAGCCGGGCGCCGTCCGCGGGGCTCATCCAGACCGAGAGCATGCGCACGCTGGTGGGCTCGGGGAAGCAGGACCCGATGCGCACCGAGACGGTCTCCAGGCCGTGCTTGTCCCAGTAGAGCTGTGCCAGGTCCTCGCCGAAGGACTTGGAGAGGCCGTAGAAGGTGTCGGGGCGGCGCGGGGTGTCCACGGGGATCAGGGGGTCGTCCCCGCGGGGGCGCGGGGTGAAGCCCACGGCGTGGTTGGAGGAGGCGAGGACGACACGGCGTACGCCCTCCTCGCGCGCCGCCTCGTACAGGTTGTACGTCCCCTCGATGTTCGCCTTGAGGATCTTGTCGAAGGAGGCCTCCAGGGAGATGCCCGCGAGGTGGACGATCGCGTCGACGCCCCGGACCGCCTCGCGCAGCGCCGCCCGGTCGGCGAGGTCCGCGGTGATCGCCTCCGGTTCGCCCTCGACGGGGAGCATGTCGAGCAGGCGCAGCTCGTGGCCGTACTCCGGCAGCAGCCCGCGCATCAGGGTGCCGAGTCCGCCGGCGGCGCCGGTGAGCAGAACGGTGCGGGGAGCGGGCATGGGGGTCTCCTCCGTGCCGGCCGGTGTACCGGGTCCGGACGTGGTGGGGGCGGGGCGTCGGGGGTCGGGGCGGGCGGCGCGGGTTCGCCGGTCAGTCGTATTCGTGTATCACATTCACATCCATGGACAAGCTAAGGATCGCCGACGTGCCGCGTCAAGGGGTGTGCGGACGAGGTGGATCGGCCTTCGAGTCGCGGGTTTGTACGCTTGACCGGCCCCGAGGTGGCGGCTTAGCGTGAGCGGGTTCATAAATATGGACATGGATCAGAAACATGCACTCGGTGGGCATCTTTCCTAGGGAGAGTCCGTGACGTCAGCCCTTCTCGCCTCCCGGCTGGGCATCCCCAGCGGGCCGCTCTTCTTCCCCGTCACCGCGTTCGGTCCCGACGGCGCCGTCGATCCCGGTGTCTGCGCGGAGCATGTGCGGCGCGGGGTCGGGGCCGGAGCCGCGGCGGTCTTCGTGTGCTGCGGCACCGGGGAGTTCCACGCGCTCGTTCCCGAGGAGTTCGAGGCGTGCGTACGGGCGGCGGTCGAGGCGGCCGGAGGACGGGTCCCCGTGGTCGCGGGCGCCGGATACGGGACGGCCCTCGCCGTGCGCTACGCCCGCCTCGCGGAGGCCGCCGGGGCCGACGGACTGCTCGCCATGCCGCCCTACCTCGTCAACGCCGGACAGGAGGGCCTGCTGCGGCACTACCGGGAGATCGCCGCCGCCACCTCCCTGGATGTCATCGTCTACCAGCGCGACAACGCCGTCTTCACCCCCGCGAGCGTGGTCGAACTCGCCCGCACCGAGGGGATCATCGGCTTCAAGGACGGGCTCGGCGACCTGGACCTGATGCAGCGGATCGTGAGCGCCGTACGGAGCGAGACGCCCGGCGACTTCCTCTACTTCAACGGACTGCCGACGGCCGAACTGACCGGGCTCGCCTACCGCGGCCTCGGGATCACGCTCTACTCCTCGGCGGTCTTCTGCTTCGCCCCCGAGATCGCGCTGGCCTTCCACCGGGCCCTGAACGCGGGGGACGACGCCACGGTGAACCGGCTGCTGGACGGCTTCTACCGGCCCTTCGCCGATCTGCGGGCGCTGGGACGCGGCTACGCGGTCGCTCTCGTCAAGGCGGGCGTCCGGCTGCGCGGCCTGGACGTCGGCGAGGTCCGGCCCCCGCTGGACGAACCGTCCGAGGACCACGTCAAACAGCTCGCGCAGCTGATCGACCGCGGATACGCGCTCGTCGAGGAGGGCCGGTGAGGGCGTCCGCGTTCCTCTACCCCTGGGACGTCAACGGGGATCCGGCGGCCGCCGCCAGGACCGCCGCTCTTGGCGTGCGCCAGGTGACCCTCGCGTCCGCCTACCATTCCACGCGCGCGCTGACCCCGCGCCACCCCCGGCACCGGATCGTCACGGCCGCGCACGCCGCCGTGCTGTATCCGGTGGACGAGGCGCGGTGGCGGGGCCGGGCCCTGCGCCCGTACCCGGCCGGGGACTGGGCTCCCGGTGACGCGTTCGGCGAGGCCGCCGCCGCACTCGCCGGCGCCGGCCTGGACGTCCACACCTGGGTCGTGCTCGCGCACAACTCCCGTATGGGGGACGAACATCCGGAGACCTCGGTCGTCAACGCCTACGGGGACCGCTACCCCTGGGCCCCCTGCGTCGCCCGGCCCGCCACCCGCGCCTACCTCGCCGGTCTCGCCGCCGAGGCGGCCGTGCGGCCGGGCGCCGCGGGTACGGAACTGGAGTCCCTCGGCTGGTACGGGCTCGCGCATCTGCACGCCCACGACAAGACCGCCGGGGTGCCGCTCGGGGACGCCGGGCAGTATCTGATGTCCCTCTGCTTCTGCGCCTCGTGCGCGGAGGGATACGGCCGACAGGGCCTCGACGCCGAGGAGTTGGCGTCCTTCGTGCGCGGAGCGCTGGAGCCGGTGTGGCGGGGCGGGCCGTCCGGCGGGGGCTGGGCCGGGGTGGAGAAGCTGCTCGGGGCGGGCACCGCGGCGGCCACCCGCGTCTGGCGCGACCAGGTGGCCCGTTCGCTCCAGGAGGAGACGGTCTCCGCGGTCCGGGCCGCCGCGCCTGCCGGGTTCCAGGTGCTGCTGCACGCCGACCCGGTCTCCTTCCACTGCGGCGCCAACGCCGGGGTGGATCCCGGGCACATCCTGTCCGTGGCCGACGGCGTGGTCGTGCCGTGCACGGGAGGCGCGGGTCCGCTGACACCGTTCGCGGAGGCGATCCGGGCGGGGGCGCGGGGGAGGGTCCTGGCCGCCAACTTCACCGTGGTGTCCGGGATGGGCGGCCGGCCGGAGGCCCTGGCGGCCGACGCGGCCCGCGCCGCCGAGTTCGGCGCGACCGAACTGCGGCTGTACCACGCCGGGTTGGCCTCGGACGCCGATCTGGACGCCGTGCGGGGGGCGTTGGCGGGACTGGGCTAGGGCAAACGGGACGCCCGAGAGGGGAACGTCCGTGATCCTGCCGGGGATCCGCTCACCGTCTCGTCACGCGGCTCCGCCCCCTCCCCTCCGACCGGCCCGCCCCGGACGGGGCGCGGTCGGAGGAAGGGGAGGGGGCGGAGTGCGTCGCGTCTTCAGGCGGTCACCGTGCGGGCGGTGATGTCGCCGTGGGCGGTGGTGGCGTGGATGGTCAGGCCGGGAGTGCCGTCGTTCTTGAGCGTGTTGCTGATCCGGCCCCGGGTGGTGGCGGCGTCCAGCGCGGCGGAGACGCCGGGGGCGGCGCCGACACTGATGTCGCCCATCAGGGTGCTCAGCGTGAGGGTGCCGCCGGCCGCCTCGCCGATGGTCAGGTCGCCCTTCTGGGTGCTGATCTCGGCCGGGCCGTTGAGGCGGCCGACCGTGATGTCCGCGTCCAGACCGGTCAGCCGGACGGTGCCGGCCTCGTCGAGCTCGACCGAGCGGTGGCCGCCCTCGAAGGTGACGTCGCCGAGCCGTCCCACGCTCCGGAACTCGGCGGCGGCGGCCTTCGCCTCGACGCGGGAGCCGGCCGGCACCTGCACGGTCACCTCGACGGACCCGGAGGAGCCGAGGCCGCGGTTGCGGGCGTCCGGGATCTCCACGCGCAGGACGCCTTCCGCGTAGGAGACCTCGGTCTGCTCCGCGGCCTTCACGTCGCGGCCCTTGGAGGCGTCCGCGGGCAGGACCTCGACCGTGGTGTCGGCGCGGTCGGCGGCGATGAACCGGATGCGTCCGGCCGGGATGTCGATGATCGCGGAGACGGGGGCGGTGGTGGCGAACTTCTGCATGATGCTCTCCTTATGTCTGCGTCACGTGCGTTTCCCTGCTGCTTTCTGACATTGGAAACGCTACGTTGCGTTCAAGGATTGGGCAACATGCTTGTTGCGCAGTATCGCTGTCATTGCAGGTGGAAGCCGTTAATTCGTTGCAATGGTTCTGCTTCTAATGCAATAGTCCTCGCTGAGAGTGTTGCAATGGAAGGGAGTGAACGCTCCGCGGGGCGCCCGGACGGGTCCGGACGCCCCGCATGGAACCGAGCAGTGGAAGCGTTCAGTTCTTCAGCAGTGCGCAGACGAAGTTCTCCTCGACCGCGCGCAGCTTCTCCAGCAGGTCGGGCTTGGTCGTCTTGTTCACCTGGGTGGTGAGCGAGAAGGTCAGCGACCGCCGGCCGTCCGGTGTGGCCGCGATCAGCTGGGTGTAGCCGGGGAAGTTGCCGGTGTGGCCGAGGACCACTCCGCAGCGGGTGGAGTAGCGGAAGATCGCCGCCCCCGCCTTGTTCTCGCCCGGGCCCGCGGGCTCCGAGGCCCCGTCGACCCACTGCCGCTGCTCGCGCAGGGTCGCCTTGGAGATCAAGGCCCCGCCCGCGTACCCGCGGATGAAGCGGGTCAGGTCCGCCGGGGTCGAGATGATCCCGCCCGACGCCCACACGCCCGACGCGCCCAGCGCCTCGCTGACGTCCTCCGGGGGATTCGGCGGCGTGACGTCGTAACCGTGCATGTACGGCCGCGGCATCTCGTAGCCCTGCGGGAGGCTCGTGTCGCGCAGGCCGAGCGGCCGGTAGACGAGGCCGCGCAGCAGCTGCTCGTAGCGCAGGTCGGTCGCCGCCTCCGCCATCAGCGCGACCGCGATGTTGTCCGAGTTCGAGTACTGGTACCGCGATCCGGGCCGGAACAGCAGCGGTTCGCCGGCCACGTAGTCGAGCAGCCTGCGCGAGTCGAAGTGGTGGTGCGGATCGGCCGTGAGGATCTTGATGAACTCGGGGCTCTGCGAGTAGTCGGGCAGCCCGCTGGTGTGGTTCAGCAACTGGCGCAGCGTCACCGCGTGCCACTGCCGGGGCAGGGACGGCAGCCGGCGGCCGATGGTGTCGTCGAGGGAGAGCGCGCGCCGGTCCACCAGGCGCAGTGCCACGGCACCGCTGAACGCCTTCGCCGTGCTCGCGATCCGCGTGTGGTCGTCGGGGTCGATCGGACGGCCGCTGACGAGATCGGCCACTCCGGCGCGCACCACACGGGAGCGGCCGTCGCGGTCCAGGACGGCGATGACACCGGGCGGGCCGCCGGGGCTGCGCACCAGCTCCTCCAGCTGCTTCCGCAGGGCCTGGTCCCGGTCGCGGCCCGCGGAGCCGGAACCCGTGCCCGCGGGGGAACCGGGACCGGAGGCGGGACCGGCGTCGGCCGGTCCGGCCATGGCGCCGGTGAGGCAGGCGGCGGCCAGCAGGGCGCCGAGGGACGAGCGCAGCCGGGGGCGGCGGGGCAGGGGCATGGGGGTCTCCCGAGTCGGGCGGGTCCTGGGCACGCCCAGCTTCGGCCCCGGATGATCACCCCGCCTGCGCCGCTGCTGCATACGGAGGAGCGGACGACCGGGTGTTGGGCCGTCCGGCTGTCCCGGCGTGGGCGTCCGGTGTGGGAACCGGGGCGGCAACCCGGCGTGGGCACCGGGCGCGGCAACCCGGTGTCGGAACCGGGGGCGGTGAACCCGGCTCGCGAACCCGCCCCCGGCCGCCGATGAGTTTCCCGTGACACCGGGGTCTACCTCATGGGAGTGCGCCCCCGATCCGCACACGAAGACGGACACGCGTTCTGAGGAGAATCGGATGACCGGCCAGACCTTCGACTTCGGGCCGCAGGCCCTCGTCGTGGCGCGCCTCGTGGAGGGTGTCACGGACGAGCGGCTCGACGGGGCGACGCCCTGCCCCCGGTACGCGGTACACAACCTGCTCGGGCATCTGGCCGGACTGGCCGTCGCCTTCCGTGACGCCGGACGCAAGGACCTCGGCCCCACGACCGACACCAGCCCCGCCGCCTCCCTGCCCGACGTCGAGCCGGGCTGGCGCGAGGCACTGCCGAAGGCGCTCGACGAACTCGCCGACGCCTGGCGGGACCCGGCCGCCTGGACGGGGACGACCCGGGCCGGGGGAGTGACCCTGCCGGCCGAGGTCGCCGCGGCCGTCGCCGCCGACGAACTGGTCGTGCACGGCTGGGACCTCGCACGGGCCACCGGCCAGGAGTACACCCCCGACGACACGGCCCTCCAGGTGACGCACGGGTTCCTCGCCGGGGTGGCGGACGATCCGACCCGAGTCGGAGGCATCTTCGGCCCCGTCGTCCCGGTGCCCGACGACGCTCCGCTCCTCGACCGGGTGATCGGCCTCAGCGGCCGCGACCCGGGCTGGAAGCCGTAGCGGAGCCCCCGGCGGCGGACCACGATCCGCCGCCACGACTCCACCGCTCCGCCGCGACAGCTCCACCGTCACCGCCCCCACCGATCCCGCCCAGGCCGTTGACGAAACACGGTCACGCTTCTACCGTCGACGCGTCGTACTTCGTACGTCATATATGAGACGCGATACGCGAGACCGGAGAGGCGCGCATGACCGCTGTGCCCACCCCGATTCCCTCCCCGATCCCCTCCCGCACCGAGGTCGTGCTCGAAGGGATCAGACACCGCATCCTCACCGGGCTGCTGATCCCGGGACAGGCCCTGGTCGAGACCGACCTCGCCGCGCAGTTCGGGGTGTCGAAGACGCCGGTGCGCGAGGCGCTCAAGACCCTGGCCGGCACCGGGCTCGTCGTGATGAACCAGTACAAGGGCGTCACGGTGCGCATGGTGGACGCGGACATGGCGCGCGAGGTGTACGACGTACGGCTGCTCCTCGAACCCGAGGCGCTGCGGCGGGTGGTGCGCCGGGGAACCCCCCTCGACGCCGCCCGCGACGCGCTCACCCGTGCCGGCGCCGCCGCCGACGCCGCCGAACGGTCCCTGGCCAACCGGGAGTTCCACCGGGCCCTGTACGCGCCCTGCGGAAACCCGCTGCTCGTCCGGATGCTCGACGAGGTGCGCGACCAGGCGGCCCTCGTCTCCGCCGTCGCCTGGGCCGCCGACCCCTCCTGGGAGCGCGAGGCCGCCGAGCACGCGGAGATCCTGCGCCTCGCCCTCGAAGGCGACGCCGACGGATCGGCCGCGGCGCTGCACGCGCACATCGCCTCGTTCGTACGACGGGCGTTTCCCCGGAGCCAGGAGGAGGACGGACGGGAATGACCGCCGCGTTCGAGACCCAGCGGGCGGCACTCGCCCAGGTCGTGGCGATCCCGGTGACCCCGTTCGCCGAGGACGGCACGATCGACAGGGACGCCCACCGGACCCTGCTGCGCCGGCTGACCGACGCCGGAGTCCGCACCCTCACCCCCAACGGCAACACCGGCGAGTTCTACGCCCTCACCCCCGAGGAGCGCCGTACCGTCGCCGAGTCGACCGTCGAGGAGGCCGGCGACCGCGCGGCCGTCCTCGTCGGCGTCGGCCACGACCTGCCCACCGCCGTCGCCTCCGCACGGCACGCCCGCGCCCTGGGCGCACCGATGGTGATGGTCCATCAGCCCGTGCACCCCTACGTCTCGCAGGCCGGCTGGGTCGACTACCACCGGGCGATCGCCGAGTCCGTGCCGGAGCTGGGCGTCGTGCCCTACGTCCGCAACCCGGCGCTCGCGGGCGCCCGGCTCGCCGAACTCGCGGACGCCTGCCCGAACGTCGTCGGCGTGAAGTACGCCGTCCCCGACGCGGCGCGCTTCGCGGCCTTCGCCCGCGACGCCGGCCTCGGCCGTTTCGTCTGGGTGGCCGGACTCGCCGAGCCGTACGCCCCCTCGTACTTCTCGGCCGGAGCCACCGGATTCACCTCGGGCCTGGTGAACGTCGCCCCAGCCGTCTCGCTGAGCATGATCGAGGCGCTCCGGTCGGGCGACTATCCGGCCGCGATGAGGATCTGGGAGCGGATCCGCCGCTTCGAGGAGCTGCGCGCCGCCGACGCCTCCGCCGACAACGTCTCCGTCGTCAAGGAGGCCCTGTCCTCGCTCGGCCTGTGCCGCCCCGACGTGCGCCCGCCGAGCCGGCGGCTGCCCGCGGGCGAGCGGTCCGAGGTCGCCGCGTTGGCCGCCGGATGGTCCCGGTGAGGCGGCCCGAGGACCTCAGGAGCCATCAGTGGTACGGCACCGACGGGCTCCGCTCGTTCAGCCACCGGGCCAGGACCCGGCAGCTCGGCTACCTCCCCGAGGAGCATCTGGGCAAGCCGGTCGTCGCGATCCTCAACACCTGGTCCGACATCAACCCCTGCCACGCGCACCTTCGCGAACGCGCCCAGGCCGTCAAGAGGGGGGTGTGGCAGGCCGGCGGATTCCCGTTGGAGTTCCCGGTGTCCACGCTGAGCGAGACGTTCCAGAAGCCGACCCCGATGCTGTACCGGAATCTGCTCGCGATGGAGACCGAGGAACTGCTGCGGTCCTACCCGGTGGACGGGGCCGTGCTCATGGGCGGCTGCGACAAGACCACGCCCGCGCTGCTCATGGGGGCCGCCTCGGTCGACCTGCCGGCCGTCTTCGTGCCCGCGGGACCGATGCTCCCGGGCCACTGGCGCGGCGAAGTCCTCGGCTCCGGCACGGACATGTGGAAGTACTGGGACGACAGGAGGGCCGGTCTCATCGGGGACTGCGAGCTGACCGAGCTGGAGAGCGGGCTCGCCCGGTCGCCGGGTCACTGCATGACGATGGGTACCGCGTCCACGCTGACGGCCGCGGCGGAGGCGCTCGGTGTCACCGTTCCCGGCGCGTCGAGCATTCCCGCCGTCGACTCCGGACACGACCGGATGGCGGCGGCGGCCGGGCTCCGTATCGTCGAACTCGTGCACCGGGACCGGCGGTTGTCGCAGATCCTCACCGCCGACGCCTTCGAGGACGCGGTCACCACCGTGCTGGGCATCGGCGGTTCGACCAACGCCGTGATCCATCTGATCGCCATGGCGGGACGGGCCGGAGTCACCCTCACCCTGGACGACTTCGACCGGATCGCCCGGACCGTGCCCGTCCTCGCCGACGTACGGCCCGGCGGCCGCAAGTACCTCATGGAGGACTTCCACTTCGCCGGCGGCCTGCCCGGGTTCCTGTCGCGGATCACCGACCTGCTGCACCTGGACCGGCCCACGGTGTCCCACGACAGCATGCGCGAGCAGCTGGCGGGTGCCCGGGTGCACGACGACGACGTCATCCGCACCCGGGACGACCCGGTCGCGGCGGAGGGCGGAGTCGCCGTCCTGCGCGGCAACCTCTGCCCGGACGGCGCCGTCATCAAGCACATCGCCGCCGAGCCTCGCCTGCTCAGGCACACCGGCCCCGCGGTCGTCTTCGACGACTACCGCACGATGCAGCGCACCATCGACGACCCGTCGCTCGGCATCACCGCGGACAGCGTCCTCGTGCTGCGCGGCTCGGGACCCAAGGGCGGCCCGGGCATGCCCGAGTACGGGATGCTGCCGATCCCCGGCCATCTGCTGAAGCAGGGCGTGAGGGACATGGTGCGGATCTCCGACGCCCGGATGAGCGGCACGAGTTACGGCACGTGCGTGCTGCACGTGGCGCCCGAGTCGTACGTCGGCGGTCCGCTCGCCCTCGTCCGGAGCGGGGACCTGATCACCCTCGACGTCGGAGCGAGGTCGCTCCACCTCCACGTGGACGAGACGGAGCTGGAACGACGGCGGGCCGAGTGGACCCCGCCGCCCGTCCGGTACGAGCGCGGCTACGGGGCCCTCTACACCGAGCAGATCACCCAGGCCGACACCGGCTGCGACTTCGCCTTCCTGGCCCGGCCGGGCAAGGTGCCGGACCCGTACGCGGGCTGAGACCCCGCCGCCGGACGGCCCGTCGTGACCCCGAACCGACACCCGCGGGACGGGACTTGGGGCTCAAGTCGGCCGAAAAGTATGTATCGATCGGGCAAAGGACCTCGCGCTCAGAGGTGTTACGCGCGTAGAAAACCTGTCATGCATAAGCCACTCCGCATCGCGGCCGTCGCCGCGACCTGTGTCGTCGCCGGCGCCGCCCTCTACGGCACGGGCGTCGCCACCGCCGGTCAGTCGACGGCGAATTCGACGCACGAGCCCTACAACATCGGCGTCCTCGTGAAGGACATCGACACCTACTACGGCACCACCGCCGACAGCAACGGTGTCTACCAGGCGTCCCCCGACAGCCAGTACGCCAAGGACCTGGCGCGCCTCGACGCGGCCGCGAAGCGGCACATCGACCAGGCGGCCCGCACGGCCCACCACCGGCACGAGAAGCTGGCCGTCGTCTTCGACATCGACGACACCCTGCTGCTCTCGCTCGACTACGAGAAGAAGACCAACTACACCTACAACTCAGCCTCCTGGGCCGCGTACGTCGCCCAGGCGGACCGTCCGGCCGTCTTCGGCAGCCCCGACCTCGTCAACTACGCCGCTTCCAAGGGCGTCGAGGTCTTCTACAACTCGGGCCTGAAGGAGTCGCAGCGCGTCTCCGCGGTCGACAACCTGAAGAAGATCGGTGTCGACGTCAACCTCGACTCCGCGCACATGTTCCTCAAGGACGCGGCCAACCCGCCCGCCTACCTGAGCGACTGCGCCACCGCCGCCGCCTGGAACTGCACGACGGTGCAGTACAAGTCCGGCACCCGCAAGCACATCGAGTCCCTCGGGTACGACATCGTCGCCAACTTCGGCGACCAGTACTCGGACCTCGACGGCGGCTACGCCGACCGGACCTACAAGCTCCCGAACCCCACGTACTTCGTGAGCTGACGCGCCCCCATGGTCGAACGCCCCCGCCGGTCGTCACCGGCGGGGGCGTTCGTCTGCCGGCCGAGGGGGGCTCAGGCCGGCAGGTCCACACCCTCGATGACGGCGAAAACGCGGGGACGGTTGTCTCCGGCGGGCGAGCGAATCCCCGCACCGGTGCGTCCCGGCCCGCACGGCGGGTCTCAACTCGATTTCCGTAACACGGAGAAAACCTGAAACCGGTTGAAGGAGGGAACAATCCAGCCAGCATCCGCACGCCGAACGCGCAGGCAACGAGGAGAATCGCCATGTCCGAAGCTCAAAAGGTCGACAACCGGCCAAGTGCCGCACCACCGGCGGCAGGTGGGGTCGACGGGTTCTTCAAGATATCCGCCAGAGGTTCCACCATCGGCCGTGAGATACGCGGCGGATTCGCCACCTTCTTCACCATGGCGTACATCCTCGTCCTGAACCCCATCATCCTCGGCAGCGCCAAGGACAAGTTCGGGCACACGCTCGACACCGGCCAACTGGTCACCGCCACCGCGCTGGTGGCGTGCGTGATGACCGTCGTCATGGGCATCGGCGGCAACCTCCCGCTGGCCATCGCCGCGGGCCTCGGCCTCAACGCCGTCGTCGCCTTCCAGCTCGCGCCGCTGATGAGCTGGGACGACGCGATGGGCCTGGTCGTCCTCGAAGGCGTCCTGATCTGCGTCCTGGTGCTCACCGGCCTGCGAGAAGCGATCATGAACGCGATCCCGCAGCAGCTCAAGCAGGCCATCGGCGTCGGCATCGGCCTGTTCATCGCCTTCATCGGCTTCGTGGACGCCGGGTTCGTCAGCCGCATCCCGGACGTCGCGAACACCACCGTGCCCGTCCAGCTCGGCGCGGTGGGCCGGCTCACCGGCTGGCCCGTCCTCGTGTTCTGTCTCGGCGTCCTGCTGACCATCGCGCTGCTCGCCCGCAAGGTGAAGGGCGCGATCCTCATCAGCATCGTCACCATGACGGTGGTGGCGATCGTCGTCAACGCCGTCGCCGACATCAAGAGCTGGGGCCTGACCACCCCCAAGGTCCCGGACAAGATCGTCGCCAGCCCGGACTTCGGGCTCCTCGGTCACTTCAGCCTGTTCGGCGGCTTCGCCGAGGCCGGCGTGCTCACCGCGGTCCTGCTGATCTTCACCCTGGTCCTGTCGGACTTCTTCGACGCCATGGGCACCATCGTCGGGATCAGCGCCGAGGCCGGGCTGCTCGACGAGCAGGGGCAGGTCCCGGGCATCGGCCGGGTGCTGTTCATCGACGGCGCCGCCGCCGTCGCGGGCGGACTTGGCTCCGCCTCCTCCAACACCGCCTACATCGAGTCCGCGGCCGGTGTCGGCGAGGGCGCCCGGACCGGCTTCGCCAACCTGATCACCGGCGGCCTCTTCGGCCTCGCGCTCTTCCTCACCCCGCTGCTGACCATCGTCCCGCTCCAGGCGGCGGCGCCCGCGCTGATCGCGGTCGGCTTCCTGATGATGACGCACGTCAAGCACATCGACTGGGATAGGTTCGAGATCGCGATCCCGGCGTTCCTGACCATCGTCGCGATGCCGTTCACGTACTCCATCACCGACGGCATCGGCGCCGGCTTCATCGCCTACGTCGTCATCAAGGCGGTGCTGGGCAAGGCGAAGGAGGTCAACTGGCTCCTGTGGGCCGTCTCGGCGCTGTTCCTGGTCTACTTCGCGATCGACCCCGTGGAGCAGCTCCTCGGCGTGAAGTGACCGGCCCGCGCGGCCGAGTCCGCACCTGAGGGACCCCGCACCCGAGGGACCCCCGCTCATGAGGGACGACCCCGCACAGGAGAGGCCCCGCACCCCGTCCGACGCGTTCGGCAGGGTGCGGGGCCGTCTCGTGTACGGGCCGGGCGTGCCTCAGTTCTTCAGCGCCGCCCGCATCATCGCCTTGGCCACCGGCGCGGCCAGGCCGTTGCCGCTGACCTCCGAGCGCGCCGCGTCGGACTGCTCGACCATGACCGCGACGGCGACCTCCTTGCCGGTCGCGTCGGACTTCGCGAACGACGTGAACCAGGCGTAGGGCGTCTTGCTGTTCTTCTCGCCGTGCTGGGCCGTGCCGGTCTTGCCGCCCACGGTCGCGCCGGGGATCAGGGCGTTGGTGCCCGTGCCCTTCTCCACGACCGTCTGCATCGCGGACCGGAGCTGCTCGGCGGTCCCCGAGCTCACGATCTCCTTGGTCCCCGCGCTGTCGTCGTAGTTCTTCAGCACATCGCCGCCGGAGTCGCTGGTCTGCGACACCATGTGCGGGGAGACCAGCTTGCCGTCGTTGGCAATGGCGGCGGACACCATGGCCATCTGGAGCGGGGTGGCGGTGACGTCGTACTGCCCGATACCGGTCAGCGCGGTGGACGACTTGTCCATGCCCGTGGGGTACACACTGGCGAACGCGCGCACCGGCACGTCCTGCTTCGTGTCGTTGAACCCGAACTTCTCCGCCATCGCCCTGACCTTGTCCTGGCCCAGGTCGACGGCCATCTTGCCGAAGACGTTGTTGCAGGAGTACTGGAGGGCGACCCGGATCGAGGCGTCCTTGCAGGGCGCGGACCTGTTCTCGTTGGTCAGGGGGGTCGTCGTGCCCGGCAGGGTGTACGGGTCGGGGCTGTCCGTGTGCTTGTCCACGTTCGGGTAGAGGCCGTCCTCCAGCGCGGCGGCCGCGACGACCAGCTTGAACGTCGAGCCCGGCGGCAGCGGCTGCCGCAGCGCGCGGTTGACCAGCGGCTTGTCGGGGTCCTTGGTCAGCTTGGTCCAGACGGCGCTGTTGCCCGCGCTGATCGTCGAGGGGTCGTACGACGGTGTCGAGACGACCGCGAGGATCTTGCCGGTCTTCGGGTCGATCGCGACGGCGGCGCCCTTGTTGTTCCCCAGCGCCGCGTACCCGGCCTTCTGCACCGCCGGGTCGATCGTCGTGACCACGTCACCGGGGTCGGCGCGCTTGCCGGTGAGCGTGTCCAGGGGGTTCTTCAGCGAGATGTCCGAGCCGTCCAGCAGCTTCTGGTAGACACCCTCCAGCAGCGTGGCTCCGTAGACCTGCGAGCTGTAGCCGGTGACCGCCGCGTACAGGCTGCCGTCCTTGTACGTCCGCTTGTACTTGAGGTCGCTCCCTGTCGTCTGTGCGGAGCCGGTGATCGCCTCACCGCCCACGATGATGTTCCCGAGCGGGTTCGCGTACAGCGCTATCGCGTTCCGCCGGTTGTCCTTGTCGTCCGCGAGTGCCTGCCCGTCGTAGAACTGCACCCAGGTCGCCCTCACCAGCAGAGAGAGCACGAGCAGCAGAGTGAAGACGGCGGCACGCCTGATCGTCTTGTTCATTCCGCACAGAAGGACGAGTGATCGGGGGCGAATCGTTCCCGCGCGTCCTGATTCTCATCGATCCCTCAGGAGGCCGGCCCCGTACGGAACCGGCCTCGTGCGCCCGTCAGAGCCTGCGGGTGGCCAGGGTGAGGCGGTCGCGGGCGTCGAACAGGGCGTCCTTGACCGTCTGCTCGTGCGCGGGGGTGAGCCTGGCCACAGGGACCGAGCAGCTGATCGCGTCACGCGAGGGCGTGCGGTACGGGATCGCCACGCCGAAGCAGCGCAGCCCCAGCGTGTTCTCCTCGCGGTCCACCGCGAAGCCCTGCTCCCGCACCTGGTGCAGCTCCTCGATGAGCTTCTCCCGGTCGGTGATCGTGTGCTCGGTCAGCGCGGGGAGGGTCTCCGGCAGCATCTTGCGGACCTGCTCGTCGGCGTAGGTGGCGAGCAGCGCCTTGCCGAGCGAGGTGGAGTGGGCGGGGAGGCGGCGGCCGACCCGGGTGAAGGGGCGCAGATAGTGCTGCGACTGCCGGGTGGCCAGATAGACGACGTTGGTGCCGTCCAGGCGCGCGAGGTGGATCGTCTCGGTGGTGTCGTCGGAGAGCCGGTCGAGGGTGGGGCGGGCCGCGGCGACCACCTCGTCGCCGTCGATGTACGAGGTGCCGACCAGCAGGGCCCGTACGCCGATGCCGTACCGCGTGCCCGTCGCGTCCGTCTCGACCCAGCCGAGCTCCACGAGCGTGCGCAGCAGCATGTACAGGCTGGACTTGGGATATCCGACGGCCTCCTGGACCGCGGCGAGGGAATGCATTCCGGGCCGGCCGGCGAAGTACTCCAGCAATTCAACGGTCCGCACCGCGGACTTGACCTGCGCCCCGCCGCCTGTCTCGCCTGCCGACATCGCCCTTGACCCCTTCGTTGGACGGGAAATAGTCTCCGACCGAGAGTTCACCATCAGAGACAGCGTTCAGCATATCGAACAGCCCTGGTGAGTGACACAAGAACGGTGGCATCACAGGTGAAGGGACCCGCGGTGGCAGCAGCACCAGTCTGGAGTGTCGACCCCCGTACCGGGAAGCAGCGGGAGCAGGTTGCGGTGGAGGCCACGGGCCAGGAGGTGGACGAGGCCGTCCGCGCCGCGCACGCCGCGCGTCCCGCCCTCGCCGACCGCACGGTGCGCTCCGCGTTCCTGCGTACCGCCGCCGACCTGCTCGAAGGCGCCAAGGACCTGCTGGTCGAGGCGGCCGACGCGGAGACCGCGCTCGGCCCGGTCCGGCTCACCGGCGAACTCGCCCGCACCTGCTACCAGCTGCGCGCCTTCGCCGGGATCGTGGACGAGGGCGCCTTCCTCGACGTCGTGATCGACCACCCGGACGGCACGGCCACCCCGCCGGTCCCGGACCTGCGCCGTTACAAGGTGCCGCTGGGCGTGGTCGCCGTCTACGCCGCCTCGAACTTCCCCTTCGCCTTCTCGGTGCCCGGCGGCGACACGGCGAGCGCGCTGGCCGCGGGCTGCCCGGTCGTCGTCAAGGCCCACCCCGACCATCCGGCCCTGTCCGAGCTGGTTGCGGCCGTCCTGCGCCGCGCGGCCGCCCGGCACGGCATCCCCGAGGGCGTCCTCGGCCTGGTGCACGGCTTCGAGGCCGGCGTCGAACTGGTCAGGCACCCCTTGGTCACGGCGGCCGGCTTCACCGGTTCCGTCCGGGGCGGGCGGGCCCTGTTCGACGCGGCCGCCGCGCGTCCGGTGCCGATCCCGTTCCACGGCGAGCTGGGCTCGCTCAACCCGGTCGTCGTCACGGAGGCCGCCGCCGCCGAGCGCGCCGAGGAGATCGGCACGGGACTCGCCGGCTCGATGACGCTGGGCGTCGGACAGTTCTGCGTGAAGCCGGGCCTGGTGCTCGCTCCGGCCGGAGCCTCGGGCGACCGGCTGCTGAAGTCCCTGACCGACGCGGTGAGCGACACCGCCGCCGGGGTCCTGCTCGACCACCGCATGCGCGACAACTTCGTCGCCGGGGTCGCCGAGCGCGCCGCGCTCCCGGACGTCCAGGCCCCGGTCACCCCGGGCGCCGCGAGCGAGCACACGGTGAGCCCGGGCTTCCTGACCGTGCCCGCGAACAGGCTCGCCACCGAGGGCGAGCACGACCTGCTCCTGGAGGAGTGCTTCGGGCCGCTCACGGTCGTGGCGCGCTACGAGGACGAGTCCGAGGCCGGCGCGGTGCTCGCCCGGCTCCCCGGCAACCTCACGGCCACCGTGCAGCTCTCCGCCGAGGAGGCCGCGGGCGAGGGACGCGGGGCGGAGATCCTCGCCGAACTCACCTCGCTGGCGGGCCGGGTCCTGGTGAACGGCTGGCCGACCGGCGTCGCCGTCGCACCGGCCCAGCACCACGGGGGCCCGTACCCGGCGACGACCTCGACGTCCACCTCGGTCGGCGGCAGCGCCATCGAACGCTGGATGCGGCCGGTCGCCTACCAGGGCGTGCCCGAGGCCCTGCTGCCGCCCGAACTGCGCGACGACAACCCGCTGGGGCTGCCCCGCCGCTACGACGGACGCCTGGAGCGCTAGCACTCCTTCGTCGCGAAGGGCCGGTTCCGCGGGGACCGGCCCTTCCGGCGTGGGCCGCGCGTGGCGCACGGCCGGCCGCGCGACACCTCGCCTCCCCGGGTGGGGCGGCCCCCGACCTGAGAGACTCGGCCCATGGACGTC
Organism: Streptomyces sp. NPDC127038; assembly: GCF_042725875.1. Lineage (NCBI taxonomy): Bacteria > Bacillati > Actinomycetota > Actinomycetes > Kitasatosporales > Streptomycetaceae > Streptomyces > Streptomyces sp. NPDC127038. The sequence continues at coordinate 23,767 of NZ_JBHXDQ010000095.1, forward strand.
ACACTCCCCGAACTCCCCTTCTCCTTCCGCACCTACGGACCCGACGGGCACTGGTCCTACGAGGACGGAGTGCTCACCGGGTGGGCAGGTCCCCGGCAGGACCGCTTCGTCCCGCCCACCGGCGAGGGACTCGACCCGGCCTCCGACGCGCCCCGGCTGCTCGGCTCGCCCGAGGGGGACTTCCAGCTGATCGCCCGGGTGACGGTGGGCTTCGGGGCGGCCTTCGACGCGGGCGTGCTCTACGTCCACGTCGGCGAGCGGGCCTGGGCCAAGCTGTGCCTGGAGAACTCCCCGGACGTGCCCACCGTCTGCACGGTGGTCACCAGGGAGCACTCCGACGACGCCAACTCCTTCACCGTGGACGGCAGTTCCGTCTGGCTGCGGGTGAGCCGCACCGGCCGCGCCTTCGCCTTCCACGCCTCCCGCGACGGCGAGCGCTGGACCTTCGTCCGCCTGTTCACCCTGGCCGGCGAGAAGGAGACCGGGGCCGCGCTGGTGGGCTTCATGACCCAGTCGCCGATGGGCGAGGGCTGCGTCGTGACGTACGACCACATCGAGTTCAGGCCCGACTGGCCGAGTGACCTGAGAGACGGAAGCTGAGGGCGAACGTCACCGTGAGCAGGGCCGCGCCGACGGCCAGGCTCAGCCGCATCCCCGCCTCGAAGCCGTGCGCGAGCAGCGCGCCGAACACGGCGATGCCCAGGCCCCCGGACACCTGACGGGCCGCGTTGAGGACCCCGGCCGCCAGCCCCGCCCGCTCGGCGGGCACGGCGTCCATCATCGCGGTGGTGAGCGGCGGCACCGTCAGCGCGCACCCCAGCGCCAGCGGGATCAGCAGGAGCGCCACCACCACCGGGGGCGTGCTCGCGTCGACGCACAGCAGGACGAGCAGTCCAGCGGCGGCCACCGGCTGCCCCAGCAGCATCGGCAGCCGGGGACCGTAGCGTCCCGTGAGCTTGCCGGCCACCACGTTCGTCACCGCGATCAGGCTCGTCATCGGCAGGAACAACAGCCCGGCGTACAGCGCCGAGTGGTGCTGGACCTGCTGGAAGAAGAGCGAGAAGACGAACACCATGCTGTAGAAGGCCACGCTGACCGCCGAGCCCGCGGCGACCGTCGTGGCCACGGTCCGGTTCCGGAACAGGCCGAGCGGCACCACCGGGTGCGCCTGGCGCTTCTCGATCCACAGGAACGCGGCGCCCGCGGCCACGGCCACCGGCAGCGCGGCCAGACCCGGGGTCCCGCCCTCGATCACCGCGAAGGCCAGCGCCGCGAGGGCCACCACCGCCGTCAGCTGTCCGGGCAGGTCCAGCGGGGCCGGGCGGGGCCGCGAGCGGGGTGCCCGCACGAGCAGCAGGAGGATCACCGCGCCCACCGGCACGTTGACGAAGAAGATGCCCCGCCAGTTCCAGACCGTGGTCAGCGCGCCGCCGGCCACGGGACCGAGCGCGACCGCGAGGGATCCGCCCGCGGCCCAGGCGGCCACCGCGCGGGCCCGCCGCGCCGGTTCCGGGAACGCCTGGCGCACCAGCGCCAGCGAGGCCGGGAGCACGACCGCGGCCGCGACCCCCTGCACCACCCGGGCGGCGACCAGGGCGGGCAGGCCCGGGGCCAGTCCGCAGGCCACCGAGGCGAGCGTGAACACCGCGGTGCCCAGCGCGTACGCCCGGCTCGCCCCGGCCCGGTCCGAGAAGGCGCCGGTGGAAAGCATCAGGGCGGCGAAGGCCAGGGTGTAGGCGTCCACCACCCACTGGAGGCCGGACATCCCGGCGCCGAACGATGAGCCGATCGTCGGCAGGGCCACGTTCACCACGGACGCGTCGAGACAGGTCAGTCCGAAGCCGAGCAGCGCGGCGGTGAGGGTGAGCGCGGAGGAGGACCTCCCGGTCCCCGACTCCCGCTGGGCGACGGCGGGTTCGCCGGCCCTGGACATCTGGTTCGTTGGCATGTCCCCATGCTGCGGACTCGGGGCGCCGTACAGTAGTGGCCCGAATGCCATACGTCCGGAGGTTCTGGCCATGCCCGAGCGGCTCGCCCCCCACCGCGTCACCGTCATCGCCCCTTCCCCCGTCGCGCTGTTCAACCTCGCGATGCCGGAGATGCTGTTCGACAAGGTCCGGGTGGACGGGCGGCCCGGCTACGAGGTGGTCGTCTGCACGGCCGAGCCGGGACCCCTGCCCACGACCGGCGGACTCGACCTGTACGTCCCGCACGGTCTGGAGGCCGTGCGCGAGGCGGACACGGTGGTCGTCGCGGGCACCGGGGCACCCTTCGAGCCTGACCCGAGGATCGTGGAGGTCCTCCGCGAGGCCGCCGCCGCGGGCAAGCGCATCGCCTCCATCTGCACCGGCGCCTTCCAGCTCGCAGAGGCGGGCCTGCTCCAGGGCCGCAGGGCCACCACGTACTGGGCCCACGCCGGAGCGATGCGCCGCCGCTACCCGCAGGTCGAGCTGTGCGGGGACGTGCTGTACGTGCAGGACGGCCCCTACCTCACCTCCTCCGGCTACGCCGCCGGCATCGACCTGTGTCTGCACGTCATCCGCACCGACTACGGGGCCGCCGTCGCCAACGAGGTCGCGCGCCTCGCCCTGGTCGCCCCCGTACGGCCGGGCGGCCAGACCCAGTTCACCCAGACCCCGCTGCCTCCCGAGCGCGGCAACGCCTGCGCCGACACCCGCGGCTGGGCCATGCGCAACCTCGACAAGCCGCTCACCCTGACCGACCTGGCCCGGCACGCGGGCGTCAGCGTGCGCACCCTCACGCGCAGGTTCCACGCCGAGAGCGGGGTCAGTCCGCTCCAGTGGCTGCTCCACCAGCGCGTGGAGCGGGCCAAGGAACTCCTGGAGACCACGACCCTGCCGATGGACCAGGTGGCCGAGGCCTGCGGACTGGGCACGGCCGACTCGCTGCGCGCCCATGTGGTCCGCCGCACCGGTCTCACCCCGAGCGCCTACCGGACCCAGTTCAGCCGGCACGGAACGGTGACCGGAGGCGGCGGGGGAGCGGCGGTGACCGGAACCGCGGGCGCGGCCGTCGCGTCCTCCGTTGCATGATCAGTGACCGTGTGACCGGCGGGCTGGTGATCCGCACCGCCCTGCCCCTCGAAGCCGAGACCATCGCCGATCTGCACGTCCGGGCCCGTTCGACGTACTACCCGGGCGGCCTCCCGCAGGGCGACATCGACTGGGGCGAGGCCTGGCGCGGCTCCATCACGCGCCCCGACGGCCATGTGCTGTGCGCCGTCGTACAGGGACGGATCGTCGGCATCGCCTCCTTCCGTACGGCCGAGGGCGCGCCCGCCGACACGGTGAAGCTCTTCCAGTTCCACGTCGACCCCGGCCACTGGCGGGCCGGGATCGGCAGGGCCCTGCACGCGGCCTGCGTGGAGCAGTGGCAGGCGGACCGCAAGCGCACGGCGACCCTCGACGTGCACACCGACAACCTGCGCGCCCAGGCCTTCTACGCCCGCCTCGGCTGGGCCCCCGACCCGGAGAACCCGCCCGAGGAGGGCGACCACCACCTGTATCTGCGGTACGCCGTGGCCGGGCGGGCGGACGGGGCCGCGACCGGGCGGGCGGAGGCGGCCGGGGAATGACCCGAGCCGCTTGAACGTTCACGTAATGACGACCCCGAAGGGTGTCCCGTAACCGTACGACCTGGAGAGAGCCGAAGAATGCGCGTCGAGATCTGGTCCGACATCGCCTGCCCGTGGTGCTACGTCGGAAAGGCCCGCTTCGAGAAGGCGCTCGACGCCTTTCCGCACCGTGACGAGGTCGAGGTCGTGCACCGCTCGTTCGAGCTGGACCCCGGCCGGGCCAAGGGCGACATCCAGCCCGTGATCACGATGCTCACCAAGAAGTACGGCATGAGCGAGGCGCAGGCCCAGGCGGGCGAGGAGAACCTCGGCACCCAGGCCGCCGCCGAGGGCCTCGACTACCGCACCCGGGACCGCGACCACGGCAACACCTTCGACATGCACCGCCTGCTGCACCTCGCCAAGGCCCGGGGCCGCCAGGACGAGCTGATCGGCGTCTTCTACAAGGCCAACTTCGCCGAGGAGCGGACCGTCTTCGGCGACGACGAGCGGCTCGTGGAGCTGTCCGTCGCCGCCGGGCTCGACGCCGACGAGGCCCGCGCGGTGCTCGCCGACCCGGACGCGTACGCCGACGACGTCCGCGCCGACGAGCGCGAGGCCGCCGAACTGGGCGCGAACGGCGTCCCCTTCTTCGTCCTGGACCGCACCTACGGTGTCTCCGGCGCGCAGCCCGCCGAGGTCTTCGCCCAGGCGCTGACCCAGGCCTGGGGCGAGCGTCCCGGGCTCACGCTCATCCAGGCCGCCGACGCCGACGCCGACGCCGAGGTGTGTGGGCCGGACGGCTGCGCCGTTCCGCAGAACTGAGACGTGCCGCAAGGGGGCCCCGGCGCGGGAAGCCGCAGGTCGGGGCCCATGTATAAGCATCACTTAGGGAAACCGCGCAAAATCGCGCAATGGACTTGGGCTTCGTCCGGGCCCACAGTGGTCCCATGGAGACCTTCGAGACCCTCGTCCGTGCCGAGTTCGCCCCGGAGAACACCTTCCTGAACACGGCCAGCAGCGGCCTGCTGCCGGCCCGTACCGTCGCGGCCCTGCACGGGGCGGTGGCGCTGCGGGCCGCGGGCAGGCCCCTCGACCCGCTCTTCGAGGACGTCGAGCTGGCCCGTGCCGCCTTCGCCCGGCTGGCCGGTGTCCCGGCCTCCCGGGTCGCGGCCGGTCCCTCCGTCGCCGCGCAGAGCGCGCTCGTCGCGACCGGGCTGGCCCCGGGAGCCGAAGTCCTCACCGCCGAGGACGACTTCACCTCCGTCCTGAACCCGTTCCATGTCCGCGGCGACCTGAAGGTCCGCGCCGTACCGCTGGAACGGCTCGCCGAGTCCGTGCGGCCCGGCACCGCGCTCGTCGCCGTCAGCGCCGCGCAGTCCGCCGACGGGCGGATCGCCGACCTGCCCGCGCTGCGCGAGGCCGCCCGCACCCACGGGGCGCGCACCTACGTCGACTTCTCGCAGTCGGCGGGCTGGCTCCCGTTCGACGCCGCCGCCTACGACTTCACCGTGTGCACCACCTTCAAGTGGCTGCTCGGCCCGCACGGCGCGGCCTTCCTCGTCGTGCCCGAGGACTTCGGCGGACTCACCCCGCTGCTCGCGGGCTGGGTCGCCGCGGAGGAGCCCTGGAACAGCTGCTACGGCCCGGTGCAGGAACTCGCCCACTCCGCACGCCGGTTCGACGTGAGCCCCGCCCTGTTCACCTTCGCGGGGGTGCGTCACTCCCTCGCGCTGATCGAGGAACTCGGCGTGGACGCCGTACACGCGCACGACCTCTCCCTCGCCGGCCGGTTCCGCACGGGGCTGGCGTCGCTCGGTCACGAGCCGCTGCCCGCACCCGGCTCCGCCATCGTCTCGGTGCCCGGACTGGGCCACCGCCAGGGCGAGTTGAGCCGGGCCGGGATCGAGGTGTCGAACCGCGCGGGCAATCTGCGGGCCTCGTTCCACCTCTACAACACCGCCGCCGATGTCGACCGGCTGCTGGACGTGCTCTCCGGCTGACCGCGGGAACGGCGGACGGCCCCCGGGGAGCGTGTTCCCGGGGGGCCGTCC
>NZ_JBHXDQ010000096.1:0-28720 GCF_042725875.1 Streptomyces sp. NPDC127038
ATCACCGCACCGGCGTGAAGTCCCGGGCCCCGATGAACTCCGGCCTGCGCACGGGTGCCGCGAACGGCTCCACGGCGGCGTTCTCCACGCTGTTGAACACGATGAAGACGTTGCTGCGCGGGAACGGGGTGATGTTGTCGCCCGAGCCGTGCATGCAGTTGCAGTCGAACCAGGTCGCCGAACCGGGCCTGCCCGTGAAGAGCTTGATGCCGTGCCGGCTCGCCAGCTCGGTGAGCGCCTCGTCCGAGGGCGTCCCGGCGTCCTGCATCTGGAGCGACTTCTTGTAGTTGTCCTTCGGCGTGGCCCCCGCGCACCCGAGGAACGTCCGGTGCGACCCCGGCATGATCATGAGGCCGCCGTTGGTGTCGTGGTTCTCGGTCAGCGCGATCGAGACGGACACCGTCCGCATGTTCGGCAGCCCGTCCTCGGCGTGCCAGGTCTCGAAGTCCGAGTGCCAGTAGAAGCCGCCCGCCCCGAAGCCCGGCTTGACGTTGATCCGCGACTGGTGCACGTACACGTCCGAGCCGAGGATCTGCCGGGCGCGGCCCACCACACGCTCGTCGCGCACGAGCCGGGCGAACACCTCGCTGATCCGGTGCACCTCGAAGACGGACCGGATCTCCCGCGATCCCGGCTCGACGATCGAACGCTCGTCGGCGCGGATCGCCGGATCGGCCACGAGCCGCTCCAGTTCCCGCCGGTAGACGGCGACCTCGTCGTCGCCGATGAGCTGCTCCACGGAGAGGAAGCCGTCGCGCTCGTAGGCGTGGAGGTCGGGGACCGAGATCGGGCCGGGTGCGTCCGGCGCGCCCCAGACGACCGGGTCCTGGCGCGGCGCGGCCCTCTCGGTGGCGGCGCGGCTGGGGTACGGATCGGTGAGTGTGGTCATCGGTGTGTCACACCTCCTCGGGTTCGGTGAGCAGGGGGTAGACGCCGTTCTCGTCGTGGTCCTCCCGTCCGGTGACGGGCGGGTTGAAGACGCAGACGCAGCGGAAGTCGGTCTTCGGGCGCAGGGTGTGGCGCTCGTGGCCGTTCAGCAGGTACATCGTCCCCGGGGCGATCCAGTGCTTCTCGCCGGTCTCGTGATCGGTGAGTTCGGCCTCGCCCTCGACGCACAGCACGGCCTCGATGTGGTTCGCGTACCACATCGACGTCTCCGTGCCCGCGTACAGGATCGTCTCGTGCAGCGAGAAGCCGACCTTCTCCCTGGCGAGGACGATGCGTTTGCTCTCCCACGTCCCGGTCGCCGCCTTCACGTGCCGGTCGGTGCCTTCGAGTTCCTTGAACGAACGGACTATCACGCTGGTGCGATGCCTCTCTCTCGTGCTTCTGGTGTCTCTCGTGGTGCCCGGCCGGTCTCCCGGAGGAGCCGGCTCAGACGGTCTCGCGGACGGCGCGTTCCAGGGTGCGCAGGCCCTCGTCGAGCTCGTCGGGGGTGATGGTGAGGGCGGGCAGCAGTTTCACGACCTCGCTCTCCGGTCCCGACGTCTCGATGAGCAGGCCGAGTTCGAAGGCGCGGCGGGCGACGCGCGAGGCGCGGGCCTTGTCCTTGAACTCCAGGCCCCAGACGAGCCCGCGGCCCCGGTACTCCTTGACGTCGGCGAGGTTCTCCTCGGTGACGGAGATCAGCGCCTGCTCGATCTGCTCGCCCCGGGCGCGGGTCTGCTTCTCCATCGCGGCCCCGTCGGCCCAGTAGGCCTCCAGCGCGGCGGCGGCCGTGACGAACGCCGGGTTGTTGCCGCGGAAGGTGCCGTTGTGCTCGCCCGGCTCCCACACGTCCAGTTCGGGCTTGAACAGGCACAGCGACATGGGCAGCCCGTACCCGCTGATGGACTTGGACACGGTCACGATGTCGGGCACGATCCCCGCCTCCTCGAAGGAGAAGAACGCGCCGGTCCGCCCGCAGCCCATCTGGATGTCGTCGACGATCAGCAGCATGTCCCGGCGCGCGCACAGATCGGCGAGGGCGCGCAGCCACTCGGGCCGCGCCACGTTGATCCCGCCCTCGCCCTGCACGGTCTCGACGATCACGGCGGCGGGCTGGTTGAGGCCCGAGCCCTGGTCCTCCAGGAGCCGTTCGAACCACAGGAAGTCCGGGACCTGCCCGTCGAAGTAGTTGTCGAACGGCATCGGGGTGCCGTGCACCAGCGGGACGCCGGCGCCCGCCCGCTTGAAGGCGTTGCCGGTCACCGCGAGCGAGCCGAGCGACATCCCGTGGAAGGCGTTGGTGAACGACACGATCGCCTCGCGCCCCTTCACCTTCCGCGCCAGCTTCAGCGCCGACTCGACGGCGTTGGTGCCGGTCGGGCCGGGGAACATCACCTTGTACGGCAGGTCGCGCGGCCGCAGCACGAGGTTCTGGAAGGTCTCCAGGAAGCCGCGCTTGGCAGCCGTCGACATGTCGAGCCCGTGGGTGACGCCGTCGCGCTCCAGGTAGTCGATCAGCGCCCGTTTGAGGACGGGGTTGTTGTGCCCGTAGTTCAGCGATCCGGCGCCGGCGAAGAAGTCGAGGTACTCGTGTCCGTCCTCGTCGTACATGCGGCTGCCCCGGGCCCGGTCGAAGACGGTGGGCCAGTTGCGGCAGTAGCTGCGCACCTCCGACTCCAGGGTCTCGAAGACGCTGAGGTCCGGCTGGGTGATCGTCAAGGTGATTCGCTCCTCGAAGCGGTGGGGGGAGGGGAGGACGTGGGGGAGGGGTTCAGGCGGCGAACGGGCCGATGCGGTACAGCACTTCGGGGTCGTGCGGTCCGTCGGGGAACTGGCCCGTCTCGAACAGCACCTCGCGCTCGACGGCCGCGCCGTGGCGCCGCGCGTACGACGTGAACAGGCGCTCGGAGGCGGTGTTGCCCGGCGTGATGGTGGTCTCGACGGAGGTCAGCCCGCGTTCGGAGGCCACCCGCGCGGTCAGCCCGTCGAGCAGCCGCGCGGCCAGGCCCCGGCCGCGATGGGACGCGTCGACGGCCACCTGCCACACGAGCAGGGTCCGGGGACGCTCGGGGCGCACGTACGCGGTGACGAAACCGACGGGCCGTCCCTCGGTGTCGCGCGCCACCGCCGAGGTGCCGGCGAAGTCACGGCACCACAGGAGGTAGCTGTACGACGAGTTCAGGTCGAGGGTCCGGGAGTCCTTGGCGATACGCCACAGGGCGGCCCCGTCGGCCACCTCGGGACGGTCGATCCGAAGGCCGTCCGGCATTTCCAGGAATTCCGCTGACAGGTCTGCTTGGGCGTCTGCTTGGGCGACGGTCATGCGGATTGAATTTACCGACGGAAAGCTCGAATTGCATCGTCGGACCGGGTTACGGATGGAGCGTCGATGTGTTATCACGCGCCCGTGAAAGAGTGACCGCGGACACGACCCTATGACCGGTTCTGCCCGGAAAATACCGCAGAAAAAGGGCGCGTTGTGGAGTGCGTCACAACGTTGAAAAGAGTGCGCGACCTGCGGGGATCGCGCCGTTCGGTGCACGCGAAATCTTTGCGTTTAGCCACAGGAAAAGCGGGCAGAAGAATGCAGGAAGCTGTACGGAATTAATTCCGTGCCATTTCGTGAATCGTGTGTGACGCGGAGTTCGGTGCGAAAGCGATGCGCGGGCTTTCCGCGGCCCGGCGGACATACGGCTCTGCGGACATACGGCTCTGCGGCCATGCGGGTGCCGGCGGAGGCGAAGAGTGCGCGCCCCGGCGGGCGCGGGTGCGCCCGCCGGGGAAGGCGTGTCAGCCCCAGGCCAGTGCCACGGCCCGGCGTGCCCCTTCGAGGTCCACCTCGAAGCCCGCCTCGGCCAGGGCCGCGCCGAGGCCCGCGAGGCTCGCGTGGACCGCGCCGCGGGTGGCGTCGGGGCCGTAGTGGTTCACCCGGATCATCGACTGCGCCAGGGCGCCGCCGCCCGCGGCGATCGGCAGCGCGGGATCGGCGGCCAGCGCCTTCGCGACCACCAGGGACGCGTCCACGTTCTCGGGCACCCGCAGCGTGGTGGCGACGGGCGCCGCGTCGGCGGCCGCGTCCACGTACGGCGCCAGTCCGCCGCCGAGGGCCAGCGCACCCGCCCGGGTGGCCGCCGCGGCCGAGGCGTGGCGGGCCATCACCGCGTCCAGGCCCTCGCCCTCGATCCGCTCCACGCAGGCCTCCAGGGCCAGCATCTCCAGCTGTGCGGGCGCGTGCAGCAGGGCCTTGCGGCCGCCGTCGATCCAGCGCTCCTTCCAGTCGAGGAGGGAGAGGTAGGAGCGGCGCGGCGCGCCCGGGTTCGCCGCCATCCGCGCCCACGCCCGCTCGCTCACCGACACCGCCGACACCCCGGCGGGACCGCCCATCGCCTTCTGTGCGCCGATCACGCACAGGTCGACGCCCCAGGCGTCCGGCAGCACCGGTTCGGCACCGATCGAGGCGACGGCGTCCAGGTAGAAGAGGGCGCCCTGCTCGCGCACGGCCTCGCCGATCTCCGCCACCGGGTTGGTGTTGCCCGTGGCGGCTTCGGCGTGCACGAGCGACACGAAGTCGATCGACGGGTGCTCGGCGAAGGCCTCACGGATCTGCGCGGCGGTCACCGCGGTGTGGAACGGCACCGCCAGATCGATCACGGTCGCCCCGCAGTCGCGCAGCCAGTTCCCGAACGTCTGGCCGTAGGGGCCGGTGACGACGTTCAGGGCGGTGGTGCCGGGACCGGCCGTGCCCCGGATGGCCCCTTCCAGGGGGAGCAGGGCCTCGCCCTGCGTGATCACGACGTCCTGAGCGGTGGAGAGCAGCCGGGCGACACGGTCCTCGATCGACGCGAAGTGTGCGGCGGTCAGTGGGGCGAGGTCCAGGAACGGGTGTGTCACGGCGGTGCTCTCTTCACTCTTGGGGTACAGGTGACGAGATTAACCGTCGTGCCCCCGTCCCCGCCCACTGGTGACTTCTTAGGTCAGGCGGCCCTGTGGCCATCGGTTTGATTTGAGAGCCTCAAACATCTCCTTATAATCGGAACCCACAGTTCCCTGACAGGAAGGCCCGCCGTGAACACCCTCTCCGGCCGCCGGACCCGAGTCCTGGCCGCGATCACCCTGACGGCCGGGCTGACGCTCGTGGCCGCCTGCACCTCCAGCGGGAGCGGCGGCAGCGGCTCCAAGACCGCGGCCGGCGGGGTCGAGCTCGTCAAGGCGGGCCAGCTCACCACCTGCACCCACCTGCCCTACCCGCCGTTCCAGTCGGAGATCGACGGCAAGGTCCAGGGCTTCGACGTGTCGCTGATCGACCTCGTCGCCAAGGACCTGGGCGTGAAGCAGGCCATCGTCGACACGCCCTTCGAGAACTTCAAGACGGGCGCGTTCCTGAACTCCGAGCAGTGCGACCTCGCCGCGGCCGGTATGACGATCACCCCCGAGCGCAAGAAGAACGTCGACTTCTCCGACCCGTACTTCGACGCCACCCAGGGCGTGCTGGTCGACAAGAAGAGCGGCATCACCTCGCTCGCCGACGTCAAGGCGAAGGGCAAGAAGCTCGGCGCCCAGGCCCAGACCACCGGCGAGGACTACGCCAAGAAGCAGGGCTTCGACCCGGTCTCCTTCGAGTCCTCCGACGCGGTCCTCAGCGGACTGCGCAGCGGCCAGGTCCAGGCCGTCATCATCGACTACCCGGTCGTCCAGGGCTGGCTCAAGGACAAGACCAACGCCGACGCGTTCAAGGTGGTGGACAACCTCAACACCGGTGAGCAGTACGGCTTCACGGTGAAGAAGGGCAACACCGAGCTCCTCGCCGCCATCAACAAGGCCGTCGCGGACGCCAAGGCCGACGGCACGTACAAGAAGCTCTACGAGAAGTGGATCGGCCCCTACGACGCGGCCGCGGCCTCCGCCTCCCCGTCCGCCTCATGAGCGGTGCCGACACGCCCCTCCAGCCCCGCAGGTCCGGCCTGAGCCGGCGCCAGAAGCGCCGGATCTCCCGCGCCGTGCAGTACGCCGTCTTCGTGGCCGTCGTGATCGTCCTCGCGGTCACGGCGGACTGGGGACGTCTGCAGAACCAGTTCTTCCAGTGGGACCTGGTCAAGCAGATGTTCCCGGAAGTCATCACGCTGGCGCTGAAGAACACGGTCATCTACACGATGTCCGGCTTCGCCGTCGGTCTCGTCCTCGGCATCGTCATCGCCCTGATGCGCCTGTCCTCGGTGGGCCCCTACCGTTGGTTCGCCGGGGTCTACATCGAGGTCTTCCGCGGACTGCCCGCCCTGATGATCTTCATCTTCGTGGGGGTCGCGGTACCGCTCGCGTTCCCGGGCACGGAGATCATCGGCGGAACGTACGGCAAGGTCGCCCTCGCGCTCGGCCTGGTGGGCGCCGCGTACATGGCCGAGACCTTCCGCGCGGGCATCCAGGCCGTCCCCAAGGGGCAGATGGAGGCGGCCCGTTCGCTGGGCTTCTCGCACGCCCGGGCCATGGTCTCGATCATCGTCCCGCAGGCGTTCCGGATCATCGTCCCGCCGCTCACCAACGAACTCGTGACCCTGTTCAAGGACTCCTCGCTGGTGCTGTTCCTCGGCGTCACCCTGGAGGAGCGCGAACTGTCCAAGTACGGCCGCGACCTGGCCAGTACGACCGCCAACTCCACGCCGATCCTGGTCGCGGGGCTCTGCTACCTGCTCGTCACGATCCCGCTCGGCTTCGTCGCGCGACGCCTTGAGGCGCAGCAGAAGGAGGCCGCCGAATGAGCACCCCCGAGATCCGGCTGAAGGACCTGCACAAGTCCTTCGGCGACAACGAGGTACTGCGCGGCATCGACCTGGAGATCGGCCAGGGCGAGGTCGTCTGCGTGATCGGCCCGTCCGGCTCGGGCAAGTCGACCCTGCTGCGCTGTGTGAACCTCCTGGAGGAGCCCACCAAGGGGCAGGTGTTCGTCGGCGGCACGGAGGTCACGGACCCCGACGTCGACATCGACGCCGTACGCCGCCGCATCGGCATGGTCTTCCAGCAGTTCAACCTCTTCCCCCATCTGTCGGTGACCGGGAACCTCACGCTGCCGCAGCGCCGGGTGCTCGGCCGGGGCAAGGAGGAGGCGGCCCGGACCGCGGCCGAGAACCTCTCCCGGGTGGGGCTCGCCGAGAAGGCCGACGCCTATCCGGCCTCGCTCTCCGGCGGCCAGCAGCAGCGCGTCGCGATCGCCCGCGCGCTCGCCATGGGGCCCGAGGTGATGCTCTTCGACGAGCCGACCTCGGCGCTCGACCCCGAACTCGTCGGCGAGGTGCTCTCCGTCATGCGGATGCTCGCCGACGAGGGCATGACGATGATGGTCGTCACCCACGAGATGTCCTTCGCGCGCGAGGTCGCCGACCGGGTCGTCTTCATGGACGGCGGCGTGATCGTCGAGGACGGCGCCCCGGCGCAGGTCATCGGCAACCCGGCCCACGAGCGCACCCGGCACTTCCTGTCCCGGCTGCTCCACCCGGCGATGACGGACGTCCCCGGGGAGACGCCGGACCGGGTGGCCGGGAACGGGACGGGCCGGGGCGAGAACGGCGAGCCGCCTCACTAAGGTGCCGTGCATGAGCGATCACCCGGTACTGCACGTGAAGGGACGGGTCCTCGTCGGGCCCGACGACGTCCGCGACGAACTGTGGGTCGTCGGCGGCCGGATCTCCTACGACCGTCCGGCCGGCGCCCAGGACGTCCGCACGGTCGAGGGCTGGGCGCTGCCCGGCCTGGTCGACGCGCACTGCCACGTCGGCCTCGACGCCCACGGCCCGGTCCCGGCAGATGTCTCCGAGAAGCAGGCGCTGACCGACCGCGACGCCGGCACCCTGCTTCTCCGGGACGCCGGCTCGCCCTCCGACACCCGCTGGATCGACGACCGCGACGACCTCCCGAAGATCATCCGCGCGGGCCGGCACATCGCCCGCACCCGCCGCTACATCCGCAACTACGCCCACGAGATCGAGCCCGAGGACCTCGTCGCGTACGTCGCCAGGGAGGCCCGGCGCGGCGACGGCTGGGTCAAGCTCGTGGGGGACTGGATCGACCGCGGCACCGGCGACCTGAGCGCCTGCTGGCCGCGCGACGCCGCCGAGGCCGCGATCGCCGAGGCGCACCGGCTCGGCGCCCGCGTCACCGCGCACTGCTTCGCCGAGGACTCGCTGCGGGACCTGGTCGAGGCGGGCATCGACTGCGTCGAGCATGCCACCGGCCTCACCGAGGACACCGTCCCGCTCTTCGCCGAACGCGGGGTCGCCATCGTCCCGACCCTCGTGAACATCGCCACCTTCCCGCGGCTCGCGGACGGCGGCGACGCCAAGTTCCCGCGCTGGTCGGCGCACATGCGACGGCTCCACGAGCGCCGCTACGACACCGTGCGGGCCGCGTACGACGCCGGGATCCCCGTCTACGTCGGCACCGACGCCGGCGGCTCCCTCGCGCACGGCCTGGTCGCGGCCGAGGTCGCCGAGCTCGTCACCGCCGGCATCCCGCCCGTCGAGGCGCTCTCCGCGACCGCCTGGGGAGCCCGGCGCTGGCTCGGACGCCCCGGTCTCGACGAGGGGGCGCCCGCGGACCTCGTGGTCTACGAAGGGGACCCGCGCGCCGACGTACGGGTCCTGGCGGATCCGCGCCGGGTGGTCCTGAACGGACGGATCGTCGGTTGACGGAGCGTGACGGCCGGGGTGGGGCGCTCGTTACCCACCACCGGTCGCTCCGGCGTGGCGGGGGTGCGACGGCCCGCGCGTCAACCGGCGCGTCCGGCCGGGTGCGTTGAGCGAGTGACGGCGGGGAACAACCGTGCCCAGGGATTCGAAGGCGTGCACGGGGAACCCACGAAGGAGTGAACTCACGTCAGGTACCTGACTGTTCACTCTCAGTGCGTAATTCTTTCGGGGTCCCAGGCTTTCTCCTATGGGGGTCCCACCCTTGAACAGCATCAACCACCGTATGCCCGCACGCCGTTTCGCCGTCGGTGCGGCCGCGGCCGTCCTCGCCGCGGGTCCCGCCGCGCTGGCCGGAGCGGGCTCCGCCCACGCGAGTGACGACCACGGGCACGCGAGCGCCGTCGTGCTCCGCACCGGGCTCGACGTGTCCCTCCTCAAGAAGACCGTGAACGTCCCGCTCGCGGTCTCCCTGAACGAGGTGGAGGCACCGCGGAGCGCCGAGAAGACCGCGCTCACCGCCCGGCTGGACGGCGTCGACGGCGGACGCCCGTTCAGCGTGCTGCGCGCGGACGTCGCCACCGCCCGGGCCACCGTCTCCGCCACGAAGGCCGAGGGCTCCACCCGTCTCGCGCACGCCGCCGTCCATGTCCCCGGACTGCCGCTGCTGTCGCTGATCGAGGTCGAGGACGTCACCTCGAAGGCGACCTGCGAGGCGGGCAGGAAGCCCGTCGCCACCGCGAACCTGCTGGGCTCCGTCACCGTGCTCGGCAAGAAGGTCACCCTGACGACGGGAGGCCCGACGCATGTGACGGTCCCCGGGGTCGGCGAGGTGCGGCTCGATCTGTCCCGGACCGAGACCACGTCCCGCACGGCCGCCGCCTCCGCGCTCGAACTCAACGTGTCCGTCGACCCGTTGAAGCTCGGCGTGGCCACCGTCGAGGGAACGGTGACGCTGGCGAAGGCCACCTGCGAGTCCCCGGCCGCGCCCGCCGCGCAGGAGTCCGCGCCCGCCGCGCAGGAGTCCGCCCCCGCCGCCCAGGAGTCCGGGGCGGCCGGCCCCTCCGAGAAGGCGGCCACCCCGGCGGCCGGGGCGAGCCCGCAGGGCGCTCCCGAGGGAGGAGGCCTCGCCGAGACCGGAGGCAGCTCCATGACGCCCTACCTGGCCGGTGGCGCGGTGGCCCTGCTCGCCGCGGGCGCCGGAGCGGTCGCCGTCTCCCGCCGCCGCAGGAGCTGACGCCCCTTCCCCCGGCCTGAACGGCCGTGGCCCATACGGGGGTTGGGGGCGGGCCGGACGGGCCGGGAGAGCCCTGCGGGCGGGACAGGGGGCCCCGGCCCCGGGGGCGCGTGTCCTCGCGGCGGCCGGGACCGGAACGCCCCCGCCCCGCCCGCGATTCCAGGGGCACCCGGGCAGGCCCCCGGCCGGACGCCTTCACGTCCGGGGGCCTTGGCGTCGTTACCGAACTTCCGGATGCCCGTCGGCCGCGGTGCCGTCGGCTCAGCCGGTTCCGGTGTCCGTGTCGGCCGTGGTGGCGTGGCCTCCGCCGGGCCAGATCTCCGTGGCGCCCGAGGTGTCCTCGTCCCGGGCGGGGTGGGGAGCGCCGTCCCCGGCGACCGTCATCGCCCGGTCCAGGGCCTGGAGGAACCGGTTGACGGTCGCCCGGTCCCGTACCGCCATGCGCAGCCACTCGTCCCCCAGCCCGGGGAACGTGTCCCCGCGCCGCACCGCGAACCCGAGATCGCGGAGCGCCCGCCGCACCCCCGCGGCCCGCGGCAGCCGGACCAGGACGAAGGAGCCCTCCGCGGGCTCCACCACCCGCAGCCCGTCCGTGCACGCGAACTCCCGCAGTCCCGCGACCAGATGATCCCGGTCCTTGGCGATCCGCCGCGCCGCGTGGGCCGCCTCCGCGAGGGCCTGCGAGGACACGCACGCCTCCGCCGCCGCGAGCGCGGGCGCCGACACCGGCCACAGCGGCTGGGCCCGGCCCAGCCGGCCGACCGTCCCGGGATCGGCGAGCACGTAGCCGATCCGCAGCCCCGCCAGGCCCCACGTCTTCGTGAGGCTGCGCAGCACGACGAGTCCGGGGACGTCGGTCCGCCCGGCGAGGCTCTGGCGTTCGCCCGGCACCGCGTCCATGAACGCCTCGTCGACCACGAGCACCCGCCCCGGCCGGGCCAGTCCGGCCAGGGTCCCGGCCGGGTGGAGGACCGACGTCGGATTGGTCGGATTGCCGATGACGACGAGATCGGCGTCCTCGGGGACGGCCGCCGGGTCCAGCCGGAACCCGTCCTCCTCGCGCAGCAGGACCCGGCCCACCGCGTGCCCGGCGTCCCGCAGCGCGGCCTCCGGCTCCGTGAACTGGGGATGCACGACGACCGGACGGCGTACGTCGAGGGCGCGCGCGAGCAGCACGAACGCCTCGGCCGCGCCGGCCGTGAGCAGCACCCGCTCCACCGGGAGCCCGTGCCGCGCCGCCACCGCCGCCCGGGCGGCCCGCCCGTCCGGGTAGGCCGCCAGCGACGGCAGCGAGGCGGCGATCCGGTCGAGGAGCCACGCGGGCGGGGTGTCCGCCCGGACGTTCACGGCCAGATCGGTCAGCTTGGAACCGTCGTCGCGCACCTCGGCGTCGCCGTGGTGCCGCAGATCGTGCCCGCCCTCGGCGGCCTCTTCAGTGGGCATGGGAATGCGAGTGTCCCCCGTGATGGTGGTGCCCGTGTCCGTCGTGGTGTCCGTGGCCTTCGTGGTGGCCGTCGTCGTCCGGGTGGAAGTGCGGCTGCTGGGGGAGCCCCACCTTGTCCTCGAACCCGGGCAGCGCGATCCGGTAGACGCAGGAGTCGCAGTTCATCCGCAGGTCGCCCGCGACGGCCTCCCGGTAGCGCTCCATGACCAGGTCGAGCAGCTCGGGCTCGGGACCGATGACCTCGGCGGAACGCACCTCGGCCTCCGGGTGCGCGGCGGCCCAGTCCCGTGTCTGCCGCAGCACCCGGTCCGGGAGGATGCCGGTGAACAGGAAGTAGGGCAGGACCACGATCCGGCGGGCCCCGAGCTTCACGCAGCGGTCGAGGCCCGAGGGCACGTCCGGTGCGGCCAGGGACACGAACGCGGTCTCGACGCCCGCGTACCCACGGCCCTCCCACAGCAGCCGCGCGGCCTTGTGCACCTCGGCGTTGGCGTCCGGGTCGGTGGACCCGCGGCCCACGAGCAGCACCGTGACCTCGGCCCGCTCCTCGGGGGTCGTGGCGCTGCCGCCGAGGGCCTCGTCCAGGCGCCGCTCCAGCACGGCGAGCAGCGAGGGATGCGGGCCCAGGGGACGCCCGTACGTGTACGAGATACCGGGGTGCCGTTCCTTCTCGCGGGCCAGCGCCGCCGGGATGTCCCCCTTGGCGTGCCCGGCGGACACCAGCATCAGCGGCACGGCGGCGAAACGCCGTACGCCCTGTCCGACGAGTTCACCGACCGCCTCGCCGAGCGGCGGCGGCGACAGCTCGATGAACCCGCCGGCGACGGGCAGTTCGGGATGGCGGCGGCCCAGCTCCCGTACGAAGGAACGGAAGGCCTCGGCTCCGGCCTCGTCCCGGGTGCCGTGTCCGGCGATGAGCAGGGCGGGGGGCGGGGTGGTCACGATGTCTCCTCGGCGGCGGGGTGGGCCGCGGTGGTCGTCGGGGCCAGATCGGCCCGAGCGGTCTTCTTGAGGGCCGATCCGGCCCGGACGGTCTTGTCGGGGGCCAGGCCGGCCCGGACGGTCTCGGTGGTCAGGCCGGCCTGAGCGGGCCTGACGAGGGCCGGTTCGGCCCGGACGGTCGTGTCGGGGGCGGGATTCCGCGCCGCCGTGGCGGCCCGCGGAACGCGCGGGCGGGCTCCGGCGGGCGTCCGCCCGGGGTGCCGCGCGGCCCGGGACCCGGGCCGCGCCTGGCTCACTGGGCTCACTCGGTCTCCTTCTGCCAGCGGTAGCCGCGCGGGGTCACCATGCGCCCGGCGATCTCGCGGGTCGCGGTGTTGCCCACGGTCACCACCGTCATCATGTCGACGATTCCCGGATCCAGGGACCCCAGCGTCGTCACCCGGCTCGATTCGTCCGGCCGGGAGGCGTTGCGCACGACCCCCACTGGCGTCCCCGGTTCCCGGTGCTCGGACAGGATCGCGAGCGCCTTGGGGAGCTGCCAGTCCCGGCCCCGGCTGCGCGGGTTGTAGAAGGTCACGACGATGTCCGCCTCGGCCGCCGCCCGCACCCGGCGCTCGATGACCTCCCACGGCGTGTGCAGGTCGGACAGGCTGATCGACACATGGTCGTGGCCGAGCGGCGCGCCGAGGATCGCCCCGGCCGCGAGCGCCGCGGTCACCCCCGGCACCCCGACGACGTCGATGTCGTCGGACGCCTCGGCCAGCGCGGGCGACGCCATCGCGTACACGCCCGCGTCGCCGCTGCCGATCAGCGCGACGGCCTGTCCGCGGCGCGCCTCGGCCACCGCCGTGCGCGCCCGCTCCTCCTCCGCGCCGAGACCCGACTCCAGGATCACGGTGCCGGGCCGCAGCAGGTCGCGGATCTGGTCGACGTACTGGTCGAGCCCCACGAGCACCGCGGCCCGCCGGAGTTCCGCCGTCGCCCGCGGGGTGAGCAGGTCGCGGGCCCCGGGCCCGAGGCCGACGACCGCGAGCCGTCCGCGCGCCGGGCGGCGGACGACCGCGCAGGTCGCCATCGCGGGCCGCCCGTCCGCCCGTACCGACTTCCGCTTGGGTACGAGGAGTTCGCCCCCGCCGATCAGGGCGGCGGCCTCCGCCACGGACGGGGTCCCCACGGCGGCGAGCGGCGCGCCGGAGGGGTTCGGGACCGTCACGGCCGCCAACTCCCCGGCGTCGTACGTGAGGAGCGGGACCCCGAGCCGGTCCGCGGCCCCGACGATGCCGGGTTCCTCGGACTTGGCGTCCACGGTGGCGAGTCCTGCCACCGAGCGCACGGAGAGCCCGGCCTCGCGCAGGGCGTCCTCGACGAGCCCGAGGACCTCCTCCACGGGCGCGCCCCGGGAGGCGCCGACCCCGACGACGAGGGACGGCGGACGCAGGACGACCTCGCGGGCGGTGGTCTCCCGCTCGCGGTCGCTCACCCGGACGACCGCGGCACCCGCAGCCGCCGGGCTTCCCACGTTCGGCGGCAGGGCGGGCAGCGGCCAGGCCGACTCCCGCTCCAGCACCACCGGTTCGCCGTCCAGCATGGCCCGCGAGACCCCGGCGACATCCCCTTCCACCGGAAGGCCGAGGGTGTCGAGACCGGGCACGCCGACCGCGTCCGTCGCCGTCGTCACCACCGGCTCGGCGCCGAGCAACTCCGCCACCTCGCGGGCGAGTTCGTTCGCCCCGCCCGCGTGGCCGCCGGCCAGCGACACGGCGAACCGCCCCGCCTCGTCGACGCACACCACCCCGGGGTCCGACGTCTTGTCGCCGAGCAGCGGAGCGATCAGCCGTACGACCGCGCCCGTGGCGAGGAAACACACCAGCTGGTCGCACTCCGCGAACGCCCGCCGCACGGCGTCCGCCACCGGCCCGTCGTACACCCGGGTCCGCGTGGGCCGGGCGGCGGCGAGCCGGTCACGGGCCGCCGCGCCCGCCGCCGTGGCGGAAATCAGGCCGATCACTGGGGGACTCCTTCGGTAGTGGCCGGGGGCCGGACGCCCCACAGCACGAACACGGGATTGGCCGCCGCGAGCCGGGAGACCTCACCCGGCAACGGGGCGAGCCGCGAGGACTGCAACAGGACGCCGTCGCAGACGAGTCCGGCGGCGGTGAGCGCGTCACGGGCGGCCGGCACCCGGTCGAGCGCGGCCATCGCGACCACGACGGACCGCCGGGCCCGGCGCGCGCACTCCGCGACGATCCCGGGCAGTTCGCGTCCGCCGCCGCCGATGAACACCGCGTCCGGGTCGTGGGGGCCGTCCAGGCCGGACAGCACGGCGGGCGCCGCCCCGTGCACGACCCGCACGTCCACGCCGTGCGCGGCCGCGTTGGCGCGGACGCGCTCGCAGCCGTCCGCCGTCTTCTCGACGGCGGTGACCGCGGCCCCGAACCGGGCGCACTCGACGGCGACGGAACCGGAGCCCGCGCCGATGTCCCACACCAGGTCGCCGAGCCGGGGCCCGATCCGGGACAGCGCCAGCGCCCGTACCTCGAACTTGCTGATCATCGAGTCGCGGTGGGCGAACTCGCCCTCGTCCAGGGCCCATCGGCCCGGACCGGCCACCGGCCCGGCGACGGTCCGCGGCGGAGCCAGGGCCCGCGAGGCGTCCAGGCACAGCACGACACTGACCGCGGGACCCCAGTCGCGGGCGGCGGCCTCGGCGGGCGTGACCCGCTCGATCCGTTCCCGCTCCGGGTCGCCGAGGGCGCTCGCCACCACCAGGACACGCTCGGCGCCCGCGTCGGCGAGGGCGGCGCCCAGCTCGGCGGGCCCGGACCCGGGAGCCGTCAGCACCGCCACCTTGGGCCGCGACCGGCAGACCAGGACGGCCGTCCGCGGATCGCGCCCGTGCGCGCTGACCACCACCGCGTCGTCCCAGGGGAGCCCGAGCCGGGAGAAGGCGGTCGCCACGGACGAGACACCGGCGCGTACGTCCAGACGCCCGGACCCGAACCGCTCCGCGAGCGCCCGTACGATCCCGAAGAACCCGGGGTCGCCCGAGGCGAGCACCACGACCGGGCCGCCGGGCGCCCCCTCGTCCGTGTACCGCTCGATCCTGTCCAGGGCCGGCGCCAGCGGCCCGAGCACCACCCGTTCCGCCCGCTCCGGCAGCGGGGCCGCCTCCAGGTGCCGCCGGGCTCCCACGGCCAGCCCGGCCCCGGCCAGCACGGCTTCGGCGTCCGGGGGCAGCGGCGCGCCCGTGCCCGTACCGACGACGGTGATCACGGCGGAGCGGCCCGCGGGAACGGAGGATCCTCCCGTGGCGACGGTGACGTCCACGCTCACGACGCCGGGTCCTGCGCACTGCCCGCACCGCCGGCAGCGCTCCGGCGCGCGGCGCGCAGCTCGGCGCGCGCCTGCGGGTCGGCCTTGCGGAAGCCGTGGAAGTGACCGGGGTGGTAGAGGTGCGAGCGGGTGCCGCTCGCGTCGAGCGCCGGGCCGACCAGGAAGAGCGTGTGCTTCCAGAGCTTGTGCTCCTTGACCGTCTCCTCCAGCGTGCCGATCGTGCACTTCACGATCAGTTCCTCCGGCCAGGTCGCCTGGTAGGCGACCACGACCGGCGTGGTCGTCGGGTAGCCGCCCTCCAGCAGCTCCCGCACCAGCTGCCCGCTGCGCGCGGCCGATAGGAACAGCGCCATCGTCGTGCCGTGCTTCGCGAACTCCCGTACGTCCTCGCCGGGCGGCATCGGCGTCTTGCCGCCGCCGAGCCGGGTCAGGATCACGGACTGGGCGACCTCGGGGATCGTGAGCTCGCGCTGCGCGATCGCGGCCACCGCGGAGAACGACGAGACACCCGGCACGATCTCGGTCGCGATGCCGAGCTCGGCGCACCGGTCGACCTGCTCCTGCGTACCGCCCCACAGGGCCGGGTCGCCGGAGTGGATCCGGGCCACCCGCAGGCCCTGGTCGCGGGCCCGCTCGTAGACGGCGACGACGTCCTCCAGCGACATCGTCGCCGAGTCGAGGATCTCGGCGCCCTCGCGCGCGTGGTCGAGGACCTCGGCCTGCACCAGGCTGGCCGCCCAGATCACGACGTCGGCCTCGGCGATGGCGCGCGCGGCGCGGAACGTCAGCAGGTCGGCGGCGCCGGGGCCGGCACCGACGAAGGTCACCTTGCCGGTGGGGGCATCGGCCATGGGAATCGGTCCTCTCCTACGAGAAATCGGGGGTGCTGCGAACGCTTCGGCGGGCCCGGGGCCGTCGCCTGAGGTGCGGACACGGGGGTGGATCGGATAGCAAGGGCCTATGGCGGTCCTCGTCGCGCTCGGCGCGTTCCTGATGACGCTGGTCGGCGGCTGGACCGCCCAGCGGGTGACCGACCGCCGCCATCTGGTGCTCGGCCTGGCCGGTGGCCTGATGCTCGGGGTGGTCGGCCTCGACCTGCTCCCGGAGGCGCTGGCCGCGGCGGGCAGGGAGGTGTTCGGCGTCCCGGCCGCGCTGCTCCTGTTCGTGGCCGGCTTCCTGCTGGCCCATCTGGTCGAACGGCTCCTCGCCCACCGCCAGGCCGCGCACGGCGGTGACGAGCACGCCGGACGCGCGCCCGAGGTGGGCCTGACGGCCGCGGCCGCCATGGTCGGCCACAGTGCGATGGACGGCGTGGCGATCGGCGCCGCGTTCCAGGTCGGCGGCGGGATGGGGCTGGCGGTGTCCCTCGCGGTGATCGCCCACGACTTCGCCGACGGCTTCAACACGTACACGATCACGAGCCTGTACGGGAACGCCCGCCGCAAGGCCCTGTTCATGCTGTACGCGGACGCGGCGGCCCCAATGATCGGGGCGGCGTCGACGCTGTTCTTCACCATCCCCGAGCCGCTGCTCGGTGGCTACCTCGGCCTCTTCGGCGGGGTGCTCCTGTACCTGGCCGCCGCCGAGATCCTCCCGGAGGCGCACCACGAGCACCCCGCCCGTTCGACCCTGCTGTGCACGGTCGCGGGCGTGGCGTTCATCTGGCTGGTGGTGGGCCTCGCGGGCTGAACCGGTGCCGTCCGCCGGGTGCGGCGCGGGCCCCGCGGCCACGGGGGCCGCCGGGCGTGCCGGGCGGGTGCCGGTCACAGCTTCCCGCCGCGCGTGCCGTCGCGGCGCGCGGGCGCGATGAGCGTCGACAGATACGGGAGCGGCCCGCCGTCGAGGTCGGCGGCCGGCCGGATCGACTCCTCCTCCAGACCGAGCGCCGACCCCCAGACCGCGTCGTCGATCCGCCCGCTGTCCCGCAGCGCCTCGGCCACCTCGGCGGCCTGCCGCCCGAACTTGTACGCCACGACCGTGCCGGGGCCGTTCAGGGCGTCCTTGAGCACGGCCGCGCCCGCGGTCACCGGGACCAGCGTCAGCGGCTCGGTCCCCTCGGTGAGGACCGCGCCCGACCGGGCGGCGAGGTCCTGCATGGCGGTGATGCCCGGCACGGTCTCCACGACCGTGCCGGGAACCAGCTCCCCGATCGTGTGGGCGAGGTACGTGAACGTCGAGTACACGTTGGGGTCGCCGATGGTGGCGAAGGCGACCGTGCCGTGCAGGCCGAGCAGGTCCGCGACCCGCCCACCGGCGGCGTCCCAGGCCGCCTCGCGCCGCGCCCGGTCGCTGCGCTCGTTCAGCGCGAACACCACCCGGACGACCTTCTCGACGGGCACGTAGTGCAGGACGGTCGCCTCGGCCCGTCCCCGTTCGCCGCCGTCCTGCCCGTCCGGTGCGGCCATCACGGGCACGACGACCACGTCGGCGGCGCGCAGGGCGTTGACGCCCTTGACGGTCACCAGCTCCGGGTCGCCCGGGCCGACCCCGACCCCGATCAGCTTGCTGCTCATGACGTCAGGCACCTCTCGACGAACCGACGGGCCACGCCGGGCTCGGACGCCCAGTGCGTGTGCAGATAACTCGCGTGCACGCCTCGCTGCACGAAACCTTCGACGCGCCGCTCCGGGGCGCGCATCCCCCAGGCGGGAGACGCGCCGGCGCCCGGTTCCACGACCGTGCGGTGGAACTCGTGGCCGCGCATCCGGGTGCCGGCCACGGCGAGCGAGCTGTCGGCGAGGGCCACGGCGTCCCGGTAGCCCAGGGTCAGCCGCTCGTCCATCCGGGCGGTCGCGTCGAGCACCCCGCACATGGGCCGCCCGTCGAGCTCCCGCGCCAGATACAGCAGTCCGGCGCACTCGGCGGCCACCGGCGCCCCGGCCGACGCCAGCTCCGCCACCGCCTTGCGCAGCGGCTCGTTGGCGGACAGCTCGGCCGCGTACATCTCTGGGAAGCCGCCGCCGATGACCAACCCGCCGGTCCCGTACGGCAGTTGCTCGTCGCGCAGCGGATCGAAGGTGACGACCTCGGCACCGGCCGCGGTGAGCAGTTCGGCGTGCTCGGCGTACGAGAAGGTGAACGCCTCCCCACCGGCGACGGCGACCACGGGCACCCGCTGTCCGGCCGGGCGGTCGGTGGCCATGGTCACGCCCGCGACAGGCACCGATGGTGCCCGCTTCCCGGCCGGGCGAGTCGGGTGGTCGTGGGTGGGCGACCCGACGGCCCCGGCCGCGTCCCAGGCCGCACCCGACAGCGCACCGGCACCGCGCGCCAGCGCCGCCAGTGCGTCCAGGTCGCACCCTTCCGCGACCTGTGCCGCCATCGCGGCGACCGCCGCCACCGCCTCCGCCCGCCGCTCGGCGACCGGTACGAGACCGAGATGCCGCGACGGCGTGTCCACCTGCGGCGCCCGCCGCAGCACCCCGAGCACGGGCACCCCGGAGGAGTCCAGGGCGTCGCGCAGCAGTTCCTCGTGCCGGTCCGAGGCGACCTTGTTCAGGATCACGCCCGCGATCCGCACCTCGGGGTCCCAGGAGGCGAACCCGTGCACCAGCGCGGCCACGGACCGCGACTGCGAGGACGCGTCGACGACCAGCACCACCGGCGCCCGCAGCAGCTTCGCCACCTGGGCCGTGGACGCGAGTTCGCCCTCGCCCGCCGCCCCGTCGTACAGCCCCATCACGCCCTCGACGACGGCGAGATCGCAGCCGCGCGCGCCGTGCGCGAACAGCGGCCCGATCAGCCCGGTGCCGCACAGATACGCGTCGAGGTTGCGGCCCACGCGCCCGGTGGCGAGCGCGTGGTACCCGGGGTCGATGTAGTCGGGTCCCACCTTGTGCGGGGACACGGTGAGCCCCCGCGCGGTGAACGCGGCCATCAGCCCCGTGGCGACGGTCGTCTTGCCGCTGCCCGAGGAGGGCGCGGCGACGACCAGCCGGGGAACGGAGGACATCACCACTCGATGCCCCTCTGGCCCTTCTGGCCCGCGTCCATCGGATGCTTGACCTTCGACATGTCGGTCACCAGATCGGCCAGTCCGACCAGCTTCTCCGGGGCGTTGCGCCCGGTGATCACGACGTGCTGGGTGCCGGGACGGTCCCGCAGCACCGCGACGACCTCGTCCGTGTCGATCCAGCCCCAGTGCATCGGGTACGCGAACTCGTCGAGCACGTACAGCTTGTACGTCTCGGCGGCCAGGTCGCGCTTGACCTGCTCCCAGCCCTCGCGGGCCTTCTCCTCGTTGTCCATCTGCGCGTCGCGCTGGACCCAGGACCAGCCCTCGCCCATCTTGTGCCAGTCGACGGACCCGCCCTCGCCCGAGGCCCCGAGCACCCGCAGCGCGTTCTCCTCGCCGACCTTCCACTTCGCCGACTTGACGAACTGGAACACCCCGATGGGCCACCCCTGGTTCCAGGCCCGCAGCGCGAGCCCGAACGCGGCGGTCGACTTGCCCTTGCCGATGCCCGTGTGCACGATCACCAGCGGCCGGTTACGTCGCTGACGGGTCGTCAGTCCGTCGTCCGGCACGACACTCGGCTGTCCCTGCGGCACTACGCGGCCCTCCCTCGTACGTCCTTCACCAGTCCGGCGATCGCGTCCGCACGCAACTCGCCGAGTGTCACCGCCGTGCCGCCGAGATCCCCGGCCAACTGCTTCGCCAGGCCCAGGCGTACGGGCCCCGACTCGCAGTCCACGACCACCGAGGCGGTGCCCTCGGCGGCGAACAGCCGGGCCGCGCGCGCCGCGAGCGCCACCGGCTCGGGCCCGCCCGTCGCCCGTCCGTCGGTCACCAGCACCACCAGCGCGCGCCGCGCCGGATCGCGCAGCCGCTCCACCCGCAGCACCTCGTGCGCCTTGAGCAGCCCGGCCGCCAGCGGGGTGCGCCCGCCGGTCGGCAGCGACTCCAGGCGGGCCGCCGCCGCGTCCACCGACGAGGTCGGCGGCAGCGCGACCTGAGCGTCACGGCCCCGGAACGTCACCAGGCCCACCTTGTCCCGCCGCTGATAGGCGTCGAGGAGCAGCGACAGCACCGCGCCCTTGACGGCGCTCATCCGCTGCCGGGCGGCCATCGAACCGGAGGCGTCCACGACGAACAGCACGAGGTTGCCCTCACGGCCCTCGCGGGTGGCCTGCCGCAGATCGTCGCGCCGCACCACCAGGCCGGGCCCCGACCGCCCGCGCGCCCGCTGGTGCGGGGCGGCGGCCTGCACGGTCGCCGCCAGGTGCAGCTTGGTCAGCGCGCCCCGGGGCCTGCGCGACCCGATGGTCCGCCCGTGCTCCGCCCGCGCCCGCGAACGGCGCCCCGCGGCCCCCTCGCCGAGGCCGGGCACGCTCAGCACCTTGGTGCGGAACGGCTCCGCGGCCCGCACCGGGGACTGCTCCGCGCCGCCCGACGTCTGCGGCGTCCCGTCCTCACCGGCCTCGGGCCGGGCCTCCGTGTCACCGCCCTGCGGGCCGGAGTCCGGCGCCGGCTGCCCGCCGCCCCCGCCCGGACCCCCGCCGTCCGGGTCGGAGTCGGGATCGGGGTCGCCGTCGTCCTCGCCGGCGAACTCCTCCAGCGTCTCGTCGAGCTTGTCCTCGTCGAGGCCCGGCGCGTCGAAGGGGTTGCGGCGCCGCCGGTGCGGCAGCGCGAGCAGCGCCGCCTGCCGAACGTCCTCGGCGAGCACCTCGGTGCGCCCCGCCCACGCGGCCAGCGCCGTCGCGGTCCTGGCCATCACGATGTCCGCGCGCATCCCGTCCACCTCGAAGGCCGCGCAGGTCGCCGCGATCTGCCGCAGCGCCCCGTCGCCGAGCAGCACGGAGGGCAGCAGCGCGCGGGCCGCCACGATCCGCGCCCGTACGGCGGCCTCCTCGCCGGCCCAGCGCGCCGAGAAACCGGCCGGGTCGTCGTCGTACGCGAGACGCCGTCGTACGACCTCCACCCGCTGGTCGGGCTCGCGCGAGGCGGCGACCTCCACGGTCAGCCCGAACCGGTCGAGCAACTGCGGCCGCAGTTCGCCCTCTTCGGGGTTCATCGTCCCCACGAGCAGGAACCGCGCCGCGTGCCGTACGGAGACGCCCTCGCGTTCCACGTACGAGGCGCCCATCGCGGCCGCGTCCAGCAGCAGGTCGACCAGATGGTCGTGGAGCAGGTTGACCTCGTCCACGTACAGGATGCCGCGGTGCGCGTCGGCCAGCAGGCCGGGCTCGAAGGCCTTCACGCCCTCCGCGAGCGCCCGCTCGATGTCCAGGGCGCCGACCAGCCGGTCCTCGGAGGCGCCGACGGGCAACTCGACCATGCGGGCCGGGCGTCGCGCGCCGGTCCCCGCCTCGTGCGGCCCGTCGGGGCACGCCGGGTCGGGGGCGGCGGGATCGCAGGAGAAGCGGCACCCGGGCACGACCGCCACCTCCGGCAGCAGCGCCGAGAGCGCGCGCACCGCCGTCGACTTGGCGGTGCCCTTCTCGCCGCGCACCAGCACACCGCCGACGGCGGGCGAGACGGCGTTCAGCAGCAGCGCGAGCCGCAGGTCGTCCTGGCCGACGACGGCCGTGAAGGGGAAGGGGGTACTCACTGGTCGTCGCCCTCCAGGTCGCCTTCGAGCTCCAGATAGGTGGCGCGCAGCCGTTCCAGCGTGTCCGCGTCCGGCTCGGCCCACAGACCGCGGTCGGCGGCCTCCAGCAGCCGTTCGGTGATCCCGCGCAGCGCCCAGGGGTTGGACTTCTTCATGAAGTCCCGGTTCTCCGCGTCGAAGACGTACTCCGCGCTGAGCTTCTCGTACATCCAGTCGTCCACGACCCCGGCGGTGGCGTCGTACCCGAACAGGTAGTCCACGGTCGCCGCCATCTCGAAGGCGCCCTTGTAGCCGTGCCGGCGCATCGCCGCCATCCAGCGCGGGTTGACCACCCGGGCCCGGAACACCCGGTGCGTCTCCTCGCCCAGCGTGCGGGTCTTCACCTGGTCGGGCACGGCCGAGTCCCCGACGTACGCCTCGGGGGAGGCGCCGGTGAGGTGGCGGACCATCGCGACCATGCCGCCGTGGTACTGGAAGTAGTCGTCGGCGTCGACCAGGTCGTGCTCGCGGGTGTCGACGTTCTTCGCCGCCACCGCGATCCGCTTGAACGCCGTCTCCATGTCCCCGCGCGCGGCCCGCCCGTCGAGCCCGCGCCCGTACGCGTAGCCGCCCCAGACGGCGTACACCTCGGCGAGGTCGGCGTCCGAGCGCCAGTTGCGGGCGTCGATCAGCGGCAGCAGTCCGGCGCCGTACGCGCCCGGCTTGGAGCCGAAGATACGGGCGGTCGCGCGCCGCCTGTCGCCGTGCTCGGCGGTGTCCTCGTCGGCGTGCCGGCGCACGAAGTTGCGGTCGGCGGGCTCGTCCAGCTCGGCGACCGCCCGCACCGCGTCGTCCAGGAGACCGACCACGTGCGGGAACGCGTCCCGGAAGAACCCGGAGATACGGACCGTGACGTCGATGCGGGGACGGCCGAGCTCGTCGAGCGGGACGATCTCGAAGCCGGTGACCCGCCGCGAGGCGTCGTCCCACACCGGGCGGCAGCCGAGCAGCGCGAGGATCTCCGCGATGTCGTCGCCCTGGGTGCGCATGGCCGAGGTGCCCCACACCGTCAGCCCGACGGACGTCGGATAGTCGCCGGTGTCCTGGAGGTAGCGCTGCACGAGCGAGTCCGCGAGGGACTGCCCCACCTCCCAACTGAGGCGGGAGGGAATCGCCTTGGGGTCGACCGAGTAGAAGTTGCGGCCGGTCGGCAGGACGTTGACGAGCCCGCGCGTCGGTGAGCCCGAGGGGCCCGCCGGGACGTAACCGCCGTCCAGGGCCTTGAGGATGTGCCCGATCTCGTCCGTCGTCCTGGCCAGCCGCGGCACGACCTCACGGCAGGCGAAAACGAGGACCGCGACGGCGTCGGGGAGTTCGGTGCCGAGCACGTCACGCACGAGCTCCGGGACGGCGGCCGGGTCCCAGCCCCGCTCCTCCATGCCGAGGGCCGCCCGGCGGCACAGCTGCTCCAGCAGGTCGATCGCGTCGGCCGCCGTACGGTTCGGGCCCGCGACGAGGTCGCTCAGCTCCACCGGTACCTTCACCGGGGCGCCCGGCTCGGCCAGCAGCTCCTTCTCCACCAGGCCGAAGTGCTCCGCGAGCGCCGCGCGCAGACCGGGCAGCGCGTTGGCCGCTCCGCCCCACACCTGCGAGGCGCGCAGCACGGCGAGCACGAGGTTCACCCGCGGTTCGGCCTCCGGGCCGCCGCCCAGGATGTGCAGGCCGTCGCGGATCTGCACGTCCTTGATCTCGCACAGATAGCCGTCGATGTGCATCACGAACTCGTCGAAGTCGCCGTCGTCCGGCTGCTCGTCGACATGCAGGTCGTGGTGCAGCTCGGCCGCCTTGACCAGCGTCCAGATCTGCGCGCGCACCGCCGGGGCCTTCGCCGGGTCCAGGTCGGAGACCAGCGCGTACTCGTCGAGGAGCTGCTCCAGCTTGGCGAGGTCGCCGTAGGTGTCGGCGCGGGCCATCGGCGGCACGAGGTGGTCGACGACGGTGGCGTGCCCGCGGCGCTTGGCCTGGGTTCCCTCGCCGGGGTCGTTGACGATGAACGGGTAGACGAGGGGGAGTTCGCCGAGGACGGCGTCGGGCGCGCAGCCCCCGCTGAGCCCGAGCCCCTTGCCCGGCAGCCACTCCATCGTGCCGTGCTTGCCCATGTGGACGACCGCGTCCGCGCCGAAGCTGTTCTCCAGCCAGCGGTAGGCGGCCAGGTAGTGGTGCGAGGGCGGCATGTCGGGGTCGTGGTAGATCGCGATCGGGTTCTCGCCGAAGCCGCGCGGGGGCTGGATCATCACGACGACGTTCCCGAACTCCAGGCAGGCGAGCACGATGTCGTCGCCGTCGACGTAGAGGGAGCCCGGCGGCTCGCCCCAGGCCTCCAGCATGCCCTCGCGCAGCGCCGGGGCGAGGGTGTCGAACCAGGCCCGGTAGTCGGCGAGCGGTACCCGCGCCGGGGCGGCGGCGAGCTGCTCCTCGGTCAGCCACTCCACGTCGTGGCCGCCGGCCGCGATCAGCCGGTGGATCAACTCGTCCCCGTTGTCGGGGTATTCGGTGAGGGCGTAGCCCGCGTCGCGGAGCGCGTCCAGGACCCGTACCGCGGAGGCGGGGGTGTCGAGGCCGACGGCGTTGCCGACCCGGGAGTGCTTCGTCGGGTAGGCGGTGAAGACGATCCCGAGCTTCTTCTCCGCGTTCGGCTTGTGCTTCAACCGCGCGTGCCGCAGGGCGATCCCGGCGACGCGGGCGGCCCGCTCGGGGTCGGCGACGTACACGGGGACGTCGTCGGGGCCCTGCTCCTTGAACGAGAACGGCACGGTGATCAGACGGCCGTCGAACTCCGGGATGGCGACCTGCATCGCCGCGTCCATGGGGGACAGGGCGGCGTCCGAGGCGTCCCAGGCGGCCTTCGACGAGGTCAGGCACAGACCCTGGAGGACGGGGATGTCGAGCTCGGCGAGGGCCCCGATGTCCCAGGCCTCCTCGTCGCCGCCCGCGGACGCCTGCGAGGCGTGGGTGCCGCCCGCGGCGAGGACGGTCGCCACGAGCGCGTCGGCCCGGCCGAGGATCGCGTAAAGGCCGGGGTCGGCTCCGCGCAGCGAACCGCAGTACACGGGAAGGGCGTTGGCGCCGCGCGCCTCGATCGCCTCGCACAGCGTGTCCACGAACGCGGTGTTCCCGGACAGTTCGTGCGCCCGGTAGAACAGCACGCCGACCGTCGGCCTGCCCTCGACGTACGCGAACTCGC
Source organism: Streptomyces sp. NPDC127038 (assembly GCF_042725875.1). Taxonomy (NCBI): domain Bacteria; kingdom Bacillati; phylum Actinomycetota; class Actinomycetes; order Kitasatosporales; family Streptomycetaceae; genus Streptomyces; species Streptomyces sp. NPDC127038. The sequence goes on from NZ_JBHXDQ010000096.1 coordinate 25,331, forward strand.
CGTGGACGCCGAACTCGGCGGTCCGGTGCGGCTCCTCGAAGCCCTCGCCGGTCAGCAGCACGGTGTCGGAGAGGAACCGGGCCAGCTCGGCGAGGTTGGCCGGGCCGCCCTCGACGAGATAGCGCAGGGCCTCCGCGACCACGCCCGCGGGCGCCGACGACTCGGCCATCAGCTCGGCGTCGGGGACGGACTCGCCGCCCAGCAGCACGGTCGGGATCCCGGACGCCTTCAGGAAGGCCAGCCCGTCCTCCCAGGCCCGCTTGCCGCCGAGCAGCCGCACGACGGCCAGGTCCGCGCCCTCGACGAGCGCGGGGAGTTCGCCGGTGACGTCCACCCGGGTCGGGTTGCCGATCCGGTAGGCGGCGCCACTGGCGCGGGCCGCCAGCAGGTCCGTGTCGGCGGTCGACAACAACAACACAGTGCTCATGCGGGTGCTCCCGGTGGGATGAAGGGCAGTCCTTGCGGCGCGCCGGACTCGATGAGCCGCCACAGCGCGTCCGTGTCCGCGTGTTCCTCGATCAGGTCGCCGAGCCGGTCCAGCTGCTCCTCGCGCAGCGCCGCGAACGACGTGCCGGGCGCCGGTACGAAGCGGCGGCCCGCGGCGGCGGCCACCTCGCGCAGGAAGGCCCGGCGGAAACCGTCCGACTCCAGGGAGCCGTGCCAGTGCGTGCCCCAGACGGAGCCGACCCGGCAGCCGTCCAGACCTGCGCCCGCGGCGTCGGACATGAAGGTCTCGCCGCCGGTGACCTCGGCGACGCCGTGATGGATCTCGTACCCCTCGACCGGCTCGCCGAGGGCCTCGCCGACCGGCCGCGCCAGCGTCTTCTCGCGCGCGAACCGCACGCGCACGGGCAGGAGTCCGAGCCCCTCGACCCGGCCGGCGCGGGACTCGACGTCGTCCTCGATGTGTTCCCCGAGGAGCTGGTAGCCACCGCAGATGCCGAGGACGGGCCGTCCCTCGGCGGCCCGGCGCGCGATGGCGTCCGCGAGACCGCGCTCGCGCAGCCACCGGAGCGCCTTGACCGTGCCCCTGGTCCCGGGCACGACGACGAGGTCCGCGTCGGCCAGTTCCTCGGCCCGGTCCACGAACCGCACGACGACGCCGGGTTCGGCGGCCAGCGCGTCGACGTCGGTGAAGTTGGACATCAGCGGGACCGCGCAGACGGCGACCCGCAGGACGTCCTCGCCGACGGGGGAGGAGACCGCCGACTCGCGGACCGCCCCGCGCAGCGAGACCCGCAGCCCGTCCTCCTCGTCGATGCCGAGCCCGTGCCGGAAGGGCAGCACGCCGTAGGTGCGCCGCCCGGTCAGGCCGTGCAGCATGTCGAGCCCCGGCTCCAGCAGGCCGACGTCACCGCGGAACTTGTTGACGAGGAACCCGGAGACCAGCGCCTGGTCCTCGGGGGACAGCAGCGCCACCGTGCCGAAGAAGGAAGCGAACACCCCGCCCCGGTCGATGTCGCCGACGACGAGCACGGGAAGCCCCGCGTTCCGCGCCACCCCCATGTTCACGATGTCGGTACGCCGCAGATTGATCTCGGCCGGACTGCCGGCCCCCTCGCAGATCACCGCGTCATACGTGCCCCGCAACTGCTCAAGACAGTCGAGGACGGTCGCGAGGAGTGCCTCCCGGTGCCCTCCGCGCAGCCGCTCCGCGGCCGGGCCGGCGCCCGGCCGAGGGTCCGTCGGGGCCCCGGCCGTGCCGAAGAACCCGCGCGCGCTCATCTCGCCCACCGGCCTGCCCATCAGGACGACCTGGCTGGTGCGGTCGCCGCCCGGCTTGAGCAGCACGGGGTTCATCAGCGCGGTCGGCTCCACCCGGGCGGCCTGCGCCTGCATGGCCTGCGCCCGCCCGATCTCGGCGCCCTCGCGGGTCACGAACGAGTTCAGGGACATGTTCTGCGCCTTGAAGGGCGCGACCTTGACGCCCTGGCGCACCAGCCACCGGCAGATCCCGGCGGTCACGACGCTCTTGCCCGCGTCGGAGGTGGTTCCGGCGATCAGCAGCCCGCCGCTCATGCGGTGCGCCCCTTCCTGGTGGACGGAACCGGAACCGGAACCGGGACCGGCACCCGTCCGGCTCCGGTGAGCAGGATCCGGCCGGCGGCGCTCACCCCGAGCGCGAGCCAGCCGACCCGCCGGGAGAGCCGTACGGCCCGTTCGATGTCGTGGACCCGGACGGCCCGCCCCGTGCCGTTGAGCACGGGCCGGTGCTCGACCCGTCCCCCGTACGAGAGGGTGCCGCCGAGCCGTACGCCGAGGGCGCCCGCGAACGAGGCCTCCACGGGACCGGCGTTGGGGCTCGGATGCCTGCGGGCGTCGGCGCGCCAGGCGCGCAGGGCGCCGCGCGGGTCAGGACCGGCCACGGCCGCGAGGACGGCGGTCAGCCGGGCCCCGGGCCAGCCGGCGACGTCGTCGAGCCGGGCGGAGGCCCAGCCGTAGCGCCGGTACCGGGGGGAGCGGTGTCCGACCATGGCGTCGAGGGTGTTCACGGCGCGGAAGGCGACGAGTCCGGGCACACCGGCGACGGCGCCCCAGACCAGGGCGCCCACGACGGCGTCGGAGGTGTTCTCGGCGACGGACTCGACGACGGCGCGCGCGACGCCGTCGGCGTCCAGGGCCTGCGGGTCGCGTCCGCACAGATGCGGCAGTCGCTCCCGGGCGGCGTCGAGGTCACCGGCCGCGAGCGCGCCGCCGACCGCCCGCGCCTCGCGGCCGAGGGAGGTCCCTCCGACGACGGACCAGGTGGCGGCGGCGGTCAGGGCGACGGAGGCGGTACGTGAGGTGCGTACGCTCCGGCTCGCGAGCGCGGCGAGTGCGGTGGCGCCGCCGGCGCAGACGGCGGTGTGCAGGGCGCCCCACCCGCGGTGGTCGCGCCACAGGGTCCGTTCGACGGCCGCGGCGGCCCGCCCGAAAGCGGCGACCGGATGCCCTCGGCGGGGATCGCCGAGCAGCAGGTCGCCGAGAAGGCCGGCGGCGGCGCCGTACGCGAAGACGCGATCGGCACGCACGGGGTCAGCCGGCCGTGGGGTGGAGCGGAACCCTCGTACTCAGCGGAACGGGCAACGGGCAGCCGCGCATGGCGATATGTCCTCACTCAGGGTGTCCACGCCCTGGTTCGACGAGACCGGCGGTGAGAGTTCCTGGCTCCCGGGGAGTTTCTTCCCCGATGACAGTGGCGGGACCGCGCCGGATTCGCACCGGCTTCCTCTCATGCCGCCGTACTTGGCTCCGGCAGTCCACCACGGGGTGCGAACGGCCGTCAACTGGCTGTTGACCTGCGGAGGGACAGTGTGCGCAGGCCCACATGGGCATGGAGAGCGGGACCGCATACGCATGGGGTGCGGGCACACATACGCGTGGGGTGCGGGACGGTGAACCGTCCCGCAC